>JAFEII010000007.1 GCA_017495165.1 Hydromonas sp.
ATGCAACAGAGCTGTCAACATTGCTCAAAGCAGTTGAAGTCGAAGTGCTCAACGAAGCAACAGAACTATCAACATTGCTCAAAGCAGTTGAAGTCGAGGTGCTCAATGAGGCAACTGAACTGTTTACGCCGCTCAATGAGCTGCTCATAGCAGTTGAAGTTGAAGTACTCAACGATGCAACAGAACTATCAACAGTACTCAAGCCAGTTGAAGTCGAAGTGCTCAACGATGCAACAGAGCTGTCAACATTGCTCAAAGCAGTTGAAGTCGAAGTGCTCAACGAAGCAACAGAACTATCAACATTGCTCAAAGCAGTTGAAGTCGAGGTGCTCAATGAGGCAACTGAACTGTTTACGCCGCTCAATGAGCTGCTCATAGCAGTTGAAGTTGAAGTGCTCAACGAAGCAACAGAGCTGTCAACAGTACTCAAACCAGTCGAGGTTGAAGTCGACAATGAGGCAACAGAACTGTTCACGCCGCTCAATGAGCTGCTCATCGCAGTTGAAGTCGACGTACTCAACGATGCAATTGAACTGTCAACATTGCTCAAGCTTGTCGAAGTTGAAGTGCTCAATGAAGCAACTGAACTGTTCGTGTTGCTCAAACCAGTTGACGTTGATGTGCTTAATGATGCAACTGAACTGTTCACATTACTCAAACCAGTCGAGGTCGAAGTGCTCAACGACTCTTCGATTGTTTGTGTGACCGACAATGCAGCATAAAGTTGTGAACCGTTAATCGCATCTGTTGAGGTAGGCGCGATTAAACCAGCAGATACATTAATCAGACGACGAGTATAAGCAGTATTCCCTATGCTAAACACCCCAAGCGCACTTGATGCACTACCTGCAAAACCACCATAAGTCACCGAACCCAGTGTTGTAGAACTATAAACAGAAGTATTTGCACTCGTTGCGCTAAGAGCCGTGTTTGCAGCAAGAGCGGTCGATTCATTACCTACGGCCACGCTATAAGCCATGCTGGCTTTTGCTCGATATCCAAGAGCAGTGGAAGCGAATCCCGTCGCGTTAGCATAAGCACCGAATGCGGATGTCCCCCCGTCTTGGATGCCTGCCCCCCCAGAAGCCAATGAGTACGAGCCTACAGCAGTCGCAAGATCCTTGGTAGCTTGAGCCCCTTCACCATTTGCGAGACCCGACCTGCCGAAGGCCTTCGCATTTAGGCCTATGGCTATGGAAACATCTGCAGCATAGGCATTATCGCCTATGCCCACGGCATACAAACCAGAATAGGCCCCAACACCGAAAGTAATTCCTGCCGTGGCTTTACCAGGCAGGAGTCCGAGCACCCCAATGAGAGAGAGCCCCCCTAAGACACTGGCCAACCCCCGCTTAACAGAGCCTGATCGCTTCCCTTTTGCCGCAGACAGCTCACTGACCGCGACCCAGGTACCAAGATGCTCAACATAAACGCTCTTATAGATCTTGTTCATAACGCCTCCTAAAAAATCAGAAACACACTTGCGTATAAGTACGTAGAGACTTTATCACAAGCAGAAACCTTGCACAGCCCGAACAAGCTAGGCTGAAATACAAAAACCACATTTTGAAATTAATTTTTTGCTCAAATTTCTTACAACCCAAGCAAAAATCTCGTACGACTACTAAAAACACCTGTTTTGTACACATTTCATCCGCAACATGCGGATTGATGCCACAGATTCACGTAGCAAATTTAAACCGCGCTTCATGTTGTATCCATGCGACACCAAGCGGTGTTTTTGTGGTGAATTTCAAATTTGCATGTTCAAAGCCAAATAGGAACCCCGCAAATTACGCCGAATTAAGCCGATTTTTTTGCGCTGGCCAACAAAACCCCAAACCCAATAAACGCCGTGCCGCCCACGCGGTTGAGCCAACGCCCGCCTTGGCTTGATTTAAGCAGGCGTTGCACACGTTGGGCAAAAAATGCATACGCGGTGTGAATCACAATCAGCAAGCCACAAAACGTTAACGCCAACGCCACAAACTGCGGCACGTACGGCTGCTCGCGTTCAATGAACTGTGGAAACACGGATAAGAAAAAGACCAATGCCTTTGGATTGGTCAGCTGAAACAACATGCCTTCTGCGAACAAGCGTTTGTGCGACACGACTTGCGCGGCCTCATTCACCATCTGCGTGGCGGGCGCCAGCCATAATTTGATGCCCATATAGATTAAATACGCCGCGCCCATGTATTTAATCACGGTAAAAGCGGTGTTTGATGCCGCAAGCAACGCGCCCAAACTGGTGGCGGAAATGGTTGCCACACACAGCACGCCAAACGACAAACCCAACACGCCGATGAACGCGGTTTTAAACCCATAATTAAGTGAATTACTGATGGATTTTAAAACCCCAGGGCCAGGGCTGAGAATGGTTAAAACCGCCATGAGGATGAAGAGTAAATACAACTGCATGTGAATCTCCTGTGGTTTTGTGGCGGAAAATAGTGATAAGTCGCCTGCCATGAGCGCAGCGAATCGAGGGTTTGCGCCATTTGCCAACTGCGATTCGCAAAACTCGATCATGGCGGGCTACATGGGCTACGCGCTCATTTCATTCACCACCGCATCTGTTGATGGGCAATACGCAAATACTTGCTTGGGGTATTTTGATAGGGTCTGAACAAGTAACCCGCCATGAGCGCAGCGAATCGCGGTGCAGGTTGCGGCTCAGCGCAATTTAAGCCAGCGCATCCAATAATTTTTGATGTACGCCACCAAACCCGCCATTGCTCATGACCAATATATGGTCACCGCTTTTGGCGGCGGCTTTGACTGCTTGCACCAAGGCATCTAAATCATCAAACGCGGCCGCTTTGTGACCCAGCGGCGCCAAAGATTCGCCCAAATCCCAGCCCAGCGACGCGACGCTGCCAAAGCCAAACACCAAGTCGGCTTGGGTGAGCGAGTCGGGCAGTTGCGATTTCATCACGCCCAATTTCATGGTATTGGAACGTGGCTCGAGCACCGCCAAAATCCGCGCATTGCCCACGCGTTTGCGCAAACCCGCCACTGTGGTGGTGATGGCGGTTGGGTGGTGGGCAAAATCATCGTAAACCGTCATATTATTGACCACGCCTTTGAGTTCCATGCGGCGTTTGACGTTTTGAAAGCGGCTTAATGCGTCAATCGCATATTCGGGTTTGACGCCCACGTGCATGGCAGCAACGATGGTCGATAACGCATTGAGGCGGTTGTGTGCGCCCGTGACGTCCCATTGCACGCGCCCTTGCAACGCGCCGTTGTGCAATACGTCAAAACTGTCGTCGTCCCCAACATTGGCAATTTGCCAGTCGCCACAACCATCACCAAACTTGGCAACGGGTGTCCATACGCCGCGCTTGAGGGTGTCGTCCAATGCGGTTTCGTGGGCGTTGCTAACAATTAAACCGTTGCTCGGCACGGTGCGCACCAAGTGGTGAAACTGGGTTTGAATCGCGTTTAAATCGGCAAAAATATCGGCGTGGTCAAACTCTAGGTTGTTTAAAATCGCGGTGCGCGGGCGGTAATGCACAAATTTACTGCGTTTGTCAAAAAACGCGGTGTCGTATTCATCCGCTTCAATCACAAAAAACGGGTCGTCGGTCAGCCGCGCTGAAATGCCAAAATTATTCGGCACGCCGCCAATCAAAAAGCTCGGATTTAAACCCGCGTCTTGCAAAATCCACGCCAGCATGGATGCGGTGGTGGTTTTACCATGTGTGCCAGCCACTGCCAGCACCCATTTATCGCGCAGGACGTTTTCGCCCAACCATTGCGGGCCCGAAATATACGGCAAACCTTGGTCGAGAATGGCTTCCATCAATGGATTGCCGCGCGAAACGACATTGCCAATCACGTACAAATCAGGATTGAGCGCGGTTTGTGCTGCGTCAAAACCAGTGATGAGCTCAATCCCTTGCGCCTCGAGCTGGGTGCTCATGGGCGGATACACATTGGCGTCGCAGCCCGTGACTTTGTGCCCTGCTTCGCGTGCCAAAACCGCCAAGCCGCCCATAAAAGTACCGCAAATACCGATGATGTGAATGTGCATAAAAATCCAAAATGAAATGATGAAACGAGTAAATGATTCAGTATAAAAACAAGGCGCAATCACGGCAAATATAAACGCGTAGGGCGGGCATTTATGCCCGCCTTGCTGGGATTATTGGGCTTGCCGCCAATCGGCGGACATGAATATTGCCCGAAATTTGTGTGAATGAATCGCGCTTCTAGGCTTTTGTCAGACGAACGGTTAATGGCGTCACACAGCCAAACCGCGCTAGAATGGCGGGCATTTTAACGCATTTTGCGCTTAAAAAGATGAAAAACCACACAAAGAATACCGATGAGAGACGCCCAATTATTGCGCTATGCGCGCCACATTCAACTCGCTGAGATTGACATTGACGGCCAAACGGCCTTTATGGCTGCGCACGTACTCATCATTGGCGCGGGTGGCTTGGGCTCGCCTGCCGCCATGTATTTGGCGGCCAGCGGCGTGGGGCAATTAACGCTGGTGGACGATGATGTGGTGGAGTTGTCTAATTTACAGCGCCAAATCATGCACAGCAGCGCCGCGCTGGGCACAAACAAAGCCGCATCGGGTGCGCGCACCTTAAACCAACTCAACCCCGAAGTGACGGTAAATAGTGTGGCGCAGCGCGCAGATGACACCCTATTAAAACAGCTGGTATCAAACGCGGATGTGGTGCTCGATTGCACGGATAATTTTGCCACGCGCCATTTGATTAACCGCGCCTGCGTGCGCGCAAAAAAACCGCTGGTATCCGGCGCTGCGATTCGATTTGAAGGGCAAATTTCGGTGTATGACGCGCGGAATACAAGCGCGCCGTGCTACGCGTGCTTATTCCCAGAGCAGGCAGATTTTGTCAATGAGCCCTGCGCAAGCTTGGGCGTATTTGCGCCGCTGGTCGGCGTGATTGGCGCCATGCAAGCATCTGAAGCGCTCAAAATCATCGGCGCGTTTGGTCAACCTTTGGTGGGAAAACTACTCACATTTGACGCCCGAAATATGGTTTGGCAAACCTACGCGCTGAGCCAACTCCCTGATTGCAGCGTATGCGGCAAGGCGGTTTAATTTTTACCTCTCAATCCGCAAACGCAATCAAATGATCCAAATCCAAATAAATCCCAATGGCCTCGCCCACCTCATGTCGATGATGACTGGGCACTTGTGCCAACACTTCCTCGCCTGACGCCAAGGTCAGCGTGTAAATAAAATCAGTACCACGAAACACCTTTGATTGCACCAACGCCGTTTGCTGCGCACCATCCTCATGCACCACGTCATCAGGGCGCACCAACACCTGCACCGTTTGCCCCGCCGCAAAACCATGCGGCGCTTTACCGCAATAATGCCCAAGCGCCAAAGCGATACACGTCTCGTTTTCAGCCACACCGTTGACAAAAACGCCTTGACCAATAAAATCAGCCACATAACGGGTTTTGGGCTCGTGATACAAAGAATACGGCGCATCCCATTGCTCAATCCGCCCATTGTGCATCACCCCAACCACATCGGCCATCGCAAACGCCTCTTGCTGATCATGCGTCACCATAACGGCCGCCACACCTTCAGCTTTTAAAATATCACGAACTTCGCGCGCCAGCCGCTCACGCAGCGCCACATCAAGACTCGAAAAAGGCTCATCAAGCAACAACAAACGCGGCCCAGGCGCCAACGAGCGCGCCAACGCCACGCGTTGCTGCTGCCCGCCCGACAATTCATGCGGATAAGCCTGCGCCTTATGCGACAAATGAACCAGCTTGAGCAACTGCGCCACGCGCTGCTTTTTTTGCCCATTCGCACCCGACAAACCAAACGCAACATTGTCCGCCACCGTCAAGTGAGGAAACAGCGCATGGTCTTGAAACACCATCCCAATCTGCCGCTTGTGCGCAGCCACAAACGTGCCATCACCACAAAGCAACGCGCCGCCCAGCGACACAGAACCGCCCGCCACAGGCTCAAACCCCGCAATCACGCGTAAAGCGGTGGTTTTACCACTACCCGAGCCACCCAAAAGGCAGGCAATCTCCCCCGCTTTGAGCGAAAAGCTCAAATCATCCAACACCGTTTTATCGCCATAACGCTTACAAACTGATTTCACATCCAACCACATAAACGCCCCTTAAGATTCATCCTGCTTGGCCAAATAAAGCACCGGTAACAAGCCAACCGCAATCAAAGCCAAAGCAGGTAAAGCCGCCTCCTGCCACAAACCCTCTGTTGTCAAAGAAAAAATCCGAACCGACAACGTGTCCCAACCAAACGGCCGCGTCATCAGCGTAATCGGCATTTCCTTCATCACATCCACAAACACCATCATCAAAGCCGTCAACAAACCGCCGCGCATCAAAGGCAAATGCACACGCCGCATCAAAGCAAAGCCGCTCACACCAAGCGAGAGCGCCGCCAGCTCTTGATTCAAAGTCACCCGCTGCAAAGACGCACCAACGGACGAGACACCCACCGCCAAAAAGCGAACCACATAAGCCCACATCATGACCAACAAAGAGCCTTTAAAAATTGCCCCACCAAACGCACCCACCCCAAAATACGCCAACAACACATTATCCAACCACGCAATCGGCACAAAAACCCCCACCGCCAGCACCGTACCCGGTACGGCATAGCCCAGCGTTGCGAGCGCATACAAAAACGGCGCAAGCCTTGAATGCGTGCGGCGTTTGGCCACACTCAAGCCCAACGCCACCATCACAACAGCGCAAGCAGCCATCACCGCCAAACCCAAAGAACCACGCACAAAGCCCCAAAAATCCGCATTCAAATCCAGCGCCAAATTGGGCAACGCCCACACCACCAACTGCCCCACAGGCAACAAAAATGCCAAACCAAAAATCACGCCCGCCCAAGCGCTGGCACGCCAAGCCCGCCAGCCATCAAGCACAATCCGTCTGCCAGCAGCCCCAAGCCCAACCGCCACATAGCGCCTGCGCCCACGCCAATAATGCTCAACCCACACCAGCAACAAAACCACCAACAAAAAAACCGCCGCCAACCGCTGCGCGGTTGGTAACGAAAACAAGGAAAACCATGCTTTATAAACACCTGTGGTAAACGTATCAAAATTAAAAATCGACACCGCCCCAAAATCGGTCAACGTCTCCATCACCACCAAAATCACGCCCGCCAACAACCAAGGCCGCGCCATAGACAACGCCACCAACCAAAAAGCGCGCCGTGGCGAATACCCCAAAGACTGCCCCACTTCCAGCGCACGTTGCCCCATGGTTTTAAACGCATTGCGCGCCAACAAGTAAACATACGGATAAAATGCAAAACTCATCACCAACGCCACGCCCACCATGCTGCGCAATGGAAAAAACCCCTGCACATTTGCCCCAGTCCAGCCACGCAGCGCCGACTGAATCGGCCCCGTATAATCAAACAGCCCAAGCTGCGCAAAAGCCATCACATAAGCAGGCACAGCCAACGGCAGCATCAACGCCCACTCCAACCACCGCCGCCCCGCAAACTCATGCATCACCACCAACCACCCCAGCGACACACCAATCCACAAAGAAAAAACCGCCGTCAAACCAACCAATCCCAACGTATTGCGCACCAAATCGCCCAACTGATACGCCACCAAATGCGCCCAAATTGCCGAATCCGCACGCCCCACCCCAGACACCACCACCAGCAAAGGCACGAGCGTCACCAAGCACACGCCAACCAACACCAGCGCGGCCTTATCAAATCGGAGAAAAGACAGTAATCGAGACATAATCACTTTAAAAAATAGCCAACCCAGCCAAGCTGCGCTGCGTATAAAACGCACAACAACGCAATCATCAACGCAATCATCAACGCAATCATCAACGTAACAACCAACAAAAACGGCTGGTTTCCCAGCCGTTCAAACCACATGAATTATAAACAACAAAAAGAGGATGTGATTCTTACAGATTATTGCAAATTTTTACAAATTATTTATAACCCGCTTTGTCCATCAAAATAACCGCATCCGCTTGCCCAGAACCTGCCTGAGACACATTAATTTGACTTTGTTTAAACTCACCCCAAGCCGTCACAATGCTATTGGGTTTAATTTTAGCGTTCACAGGAAATTCCAAATTAGAATCAGCAAACAAACCTTGCGCCTTTTCAGACGACAACCACTCTAAAAATGCCACCGCAGCTGGCTTGTGTTTGGCATTTTTAACCACGCCCGCACCAGAAATATTCACGTGCGCGCCTTTGCCCTTTTGATTCGCCCAAAAAACCCCCACATTCAGGTTTGGATTTTTTTCCAGCAAGCGCCCGTAATAGTAAGAATTGGCAATCCCAACCTCACATTGACCCGCAGCAATCGCCTCAAGCAGCTTCGTATCATCCGCAAACTCAGGCGCAGCCAAATTGGCCACCCAACCTTTAACGGTTTGTTCCGTCGCCTCTTTACCATCATCAGCCGTCAACATCGCCACCAAAGACTGGTTATAAACTGTTTTAGAGCTGCGCAAACACAATTTACCCTTCCATTTATCAGACGCCAAATCCTGATACGTTGAAAGCTGTTCAGCCTTCACCTTGTCTTTATTAAAAAAAATCGTGCGCGCACGAACCGACAAGCCAAACCACTCATTTTTGGGATCACGCAAATGCGCAGGCACATTGGCCGTCAGCACCGCAGACTCAATCGGCTGCAGCACACCTTTTTGGCTCGCCTGCCATAAATTGCCCGCATCAACCACCATAAAAATATCCGCAGGCGTATTTGAACCCTCAGCCACCAAGCGTTCCATCAAAGGCCCTGCTTTGTCCGACACAAAAGCAACCTTCACCCCAGTTTCTTTTTCATAAGCCTGAGCAATCGGCTTAATCAACTGCTCGGCGCGCGACGTATAAATCACCAATTGCGCATCCGCAGGAATTGCGGGAGCCGCAACAACAGGCTTCTCAGCCGCACCAGCGGCGTCTTTTGGCGCAGATTTTTCACCACAAGCTACCAAACACAACGTACCAACCGCCACAGCCAAAAGAAACAATGTTTTTTTCACAGCAAACCCCTTAATTAAATAAACGAAAACGCATCTTAATCTAAATGATAATACTTATCAATAATAATTTTAACTCATGTGGTTTATTTTAAAAAAACACCAAACGCCATTTGACACTATAATCGACGCCCATCGCGAAAACGATATTTTGTTTATTCAAAATCCACATCAGTTAAGTTTGGGATGTAACGCGTCATTGTTCAAACAGAATCGCTTCAACAGTGGCCGCATGGCAAAGAGGTTTGTCCATGCGGCCTTTATTATCAAAAAAACCTTGACGTTTTAATCAAGCGTTTTTACGTATATTTTTTAGGATTGTTATGAAAAAAAATTTCACCTTTAAGTTACTCAATGCCACTTTGGCCGCCTCATTGCTATTTGGCTTTAGCAACAGTTACGCCAGAAAAATTGCACCGAACACTGGTGCGCCCATTTTGCAAAGCACATTATCAAACGTAGCGGGTATTGAGTCTGTGGTATTTGATGCCAAAAGAAACCGCTATTTTGCGAGCTTGCAAGCAGGCGATAAGGTTGGGGACGGCTCAATTGTCGTTATCTCAGCCGATGGCGCAACAGTCGAAAAAACCATCGCTACAGGTTTGGACGACCCCAAAGGCATCACCATTGTGAAAGATCAGCTTTACGTTGGCGACTTAACCAAGCTCGTGCAAATTGACTTGAATACTGGTGCCATTACCAAGCATGCACCAGAAAATGCACAGTTTTTAAATGACACCGTTGCAGACAGTCAAGGCCGCGTTTATGTGTCTGATATGTTCACCTCGGCCATTTATCGCTTGGAAAATGGCAAAGTTTCATTGTGGATGCAATCGCCTGAACTCGAAAATCCAAATGGCCTGCTCTTTGTTAAAAATGACCTGTATGTTGCCGCTTGGGGGGCGTTTCAGGATGGCAAGCCCATCAACGCACCACATGGTCGCTTGTTGAAAGTCAATCCAAAAACCAAAAGCATTACAAAAGTCACCGCAGAAACTTTTGGTAATTTGGATGGTTTGCAGCTTGATGACAAAGGCAATTTTTTAGTATCAGACTGGAAGCAAAGTGCTGTATTTTCAGTCACCCCCAAAGGCGTTGTGACCAAAATACTTGACTTACCAAGAGGTGCAGGCGATATTTTGTACCAACCCAAACAAAAATCATTGCTCATCCCAATGGCGCGTGACGGACAACTGCGTCGCTACACTTGGTAATATATGTCGCCGTGCGGTGCTTGCCCACGGCGCAATCACACCAATAAAAAAACAGCGATAAGTCGCTGTTTTTTTATTCAACTGGAGTCAACACAAGCGTTTTGTATAACCAGCCAATTCAGCCTCAACTCAGCCGCGCATTCAACGCCCCCAACTGCTCAGGCGTCCCAACATTCTCCCAAACGCCTTTAAAATACTCACCGCCCGCCAAACCATGCGCAATCGCATGGTGATAATACGGACTCATTGGAATTTTTTCCCCAAAAGGCAAATCAGCAAATTGACGCATGTCATACAAACCAATATTGCCAAAAGTCAACGCCTGCCCTGCGTCAGCATCCAAGGCTTTGAGCGCAGCGTCATCGAGTTTAAAATCGCCTGCTGGGTGAAAATCAGGATTATCCACCATGACCAAATACATATTGGGCGTGGTTTTGACAGCCAATTGCGCCGCCACGCTGTGCAAACGTGCGTAATCATAATCGGTATAAACGTCGCCGCTGACCGCCAAAAATATCGGCGAATCACTGTGCGCCTTGAGCTGCGGCAAGGCTTTGACAATCCCGCCCGCAGTCTCAAGCGCCGCCTGCTCGCTCGAGTAATACAAATGCACCCCAAATGCGCTGCCATCGCCCAAAGCGGTCTCAATTTGCTCGCCCAACCAAGCATGATTAATCACAATATGTAAAATCCCTGCCGCTTTAATGGCGCGGATTTGATGCACGATGAGCGATTCGCCCGCCACGCACAGCAACGGTTTGGGTGTGCGGTCAGTCAATGGCCGCATGCGTTCGCCGCGCCCCGCAGCAAAAATCATGGCAACTTGTATCATGGTCATCCTCAAAAATTAAAATGTGTAGCCAACTTGCGCGGGCGCGTTATCAGAATCAATCGCATCGAGCAGACGCACGAGCGGGAAAAATTCACGGTAACGTGACGCAACTTGGCGCGTGTATTTGAGCACCAAAGGCAAGTCTTTGAGGTAACCCGATTTGCCGTCGCGGTGAAACAAGCGCGCAAAAATCCCCAAAATTTTGATGTGACGCTGCAACCCCATCCACTCAAAATCTTTGTAAAAGACATCAAATTGAGCAGGCACCTCAAGCCCAGCCGCGCGCGCCGCTTCCCAATAACGCACCAGCCAGTCGATTTGGACTTCTTCATCCCACTCAATATAGGCATCACGCAACAACGACGCCAAATCATACGTAATCGGCCCAAACAACGCGTCTTGAAAATCCAAAATCCCAGGGTTGTTCTCCGCCACGTCCATTAAGTTGCGCGAATGATAATCGCGATGCACCCACACCTGCGTTTGCGCCAAATTATTATCGAGCAACGCATTAAACACCTGCGTCAACTGCGCGGTCTGCTCATCGGTCAACGTGGCTTTCAGGTGCACGCCCACGTACCACTGCGGAAACAACATCAACTCAGTCAGCAGCCGTTCACGATCATACGGCGGCAATTCATCAGGCGTGCTCGCTTTTTGCAGCGCCACCAGCGCATTGAGCGCATCGCGGTACAGCGCAGGTGCACGCTCAGGATTTTGTTCAATCGCCGCCAAAAACGTATCATTGCCCAAATCAGAGAGTAATAAAAAACCTTGTTCCAAGTCTTGCGCCAAAATTTTAGGCACATTCACCGCCCGCCCAAACAGCTGCGCAATCCGCACAAATGGCTTGCAATCCTCGTGCGACGGCGGCGCATCCATCACAATGTAATTCACATCATTGCCCCGCACGCGAAAATATCGCCGAAAACTTGCATCAGCCGAAGCCACGCTTAACGTATGGGTTTGAATGTTTAAATCAGCCGGCAAGGCTTGCAACCAAAGGGTTAGCAATTCAACGCGTTCATCATTGGGTAAAGTCATATCAGTTCTTTATAAATTAGTGGGGCAAAAACAATCCACAAACCCATCGCCAGTCATGGCGCGAAGCTGGGGTTTATCAGGTACAATTGCGCAAATTTTGCCAAAAACAATCAGCGCGCATTTTACCTGATTCCACCTTGGCTTTGCAGCGCTTTAGTCGCAAAAATCACTCATTAGGCATCCGTTCATGTTTGACATACAGCCCCCACACACAAAAATTAAGCCGCTCGTTTTAATCGTTCGACTCGCATTTATTTTCGCAGCCAGCTCAGTCACATTCGCGCACGGCCAAACCAGCATTGAAGCGGCAAAAGCAGATCCACTCCCCGCCAAAGTTACCAATGCAGCAACCCAAGTTGCAGCAACGGCAAAAAACAGCGACACAAAACCGCTCCTTAGCAGCCAACGCGCACCGCTCACCTATTGCGACGACACACCAAGCGACGTATTAAAACCATTCCCCGCAGGCAGCACATCGGCCAGTGCCAACATCGTCAAAGGCGCAGTCAACGACACACTGATACTCAAAGGCAACGCCTGCGTGGTGCGCGACACTGTCAAAATGCAAGGCGACACCGTTTTATACCGCTACAACGACGAGCAAGTCAGCGCCACAGGCAACGCCATCATCCGAACCAGCACAGGCGACGAAATCAGCGGGCCATCGGTCTCATACAATTTAAGCACTGAAACAGGCCAAGCCGCGCCAGCAGACTTCAAAATCGGCAGCACAGGCGGCCACGGCAAAGCCGAATCACTCAACATCATCTCCAGCCGCCGCGCCATCATGCAAAATGCGTTTTACACCACATGCCGCGCCGACGACCCAGATTGGTACATCAAAAACCAAACCTTATTGGTAGACCAAGACACAGACAGCGCCTCGGGCAGCGGCTCGGTTTTTGTATTCAAAGGCGTGCCCATGTTCGCCAGCCCATACATACAATTCCCGCTGGGCAATCAACGCCAATCAGGTTTACTCACGCCAACCATTGGCTACAGCACCGACTCAGGCGCAGACTTGGCCATCCCGTATTACTTTAATTTAGCACCAAACTATGACGCCACACTCACACCCGGCATTTTGACCAAACGCGGCTTCAAGCTTGGCGCCCAATACGGCTACTTAACCAATTCAAGCGCCGGCAGCTTTTACTCTGACCTGCTGTTCGACGACAAAGTCGCCAAACGCAATACCAACCAGTGGCTGACAAACAACCCTGGCGCGACCAAACTTGGCGGGGGCAATATTTCCAACACCAACCGCTGGTATTGGCGCGCCCAACACCAAACCAGCGGCACATTTGCCGACGGCGTTTGGGTCGCCAGCGTAGACAGCCAACGCGCATCCGACAACGCGTATTTTGACGACTTTAACGCACCAGGCGTCGACACATCCTCGCGCATACTCACCAGCGAATACGCCCTAAAATACAGCCGCAACAACTGGCAAGTCACCCTGCGCGAAAAAACCAACCAAACCCTGCAAAACCCCAATGGCACCGTTGCCGCACCATACGATTTTGAGCCACAACTCACCCTCACTGGCAGCGAGCGTTTTGGCAATTGGGTTGCCAGCCTCGAATCAGAATCCACCCGCTTCAAACACCCTGACCCAGTCAACTACGCGCAAGGCTGGCGCCACTTCGCCTACCCAAGTCTGCGCTACGAATACCGCACCCAAGCAGGTTTCATCACACCAAAAATCGGCGTTCACGCCACACAATACAACCTATCATCCCTACCAAACAGCGCGGCCAATACATACAGCAAAGACGCCAACCGCCTTTTGCCCATCGCCAGCCTAGATGCAGGCCTCGTGTTTGAACGCAACAGCTCATGGCTGGGCCGCGCTAGTACCCAAACCTTTGAGCCACGCGCGTATTATTTATACACACCCTACAAAAATCAAAGCAACATTTGGAACTTTGACTCAGCCGCCGGCGACTTCGACCTCAACCGAATTTACGGCGAAAACGACTTTACTGGCCGCGATCGCGTATCCAACGCCAACCAAGTCACCATTGGCGCCACCAGCCGTTGGATTGCTCAAGACACCGGCGAAGAGTTATTCCAACTCACCGCCGCCCAGCGCTACTACATAACCCCGCAAAAAGTCACATTAACAGGCGGCAGCACAGACGAATCGAGCCGCAAATCCGACATCCTCGCCTCCGCCTCAGGTCAAATCACACGCCAATTCTGGGTAAGCGCCTTTGGCCAATACAATATTGACAACAAAGAACTGCTCAAAACTGACCTTTCTTTGCGCTGGCAACCCGCCCCCAAAAAAGTACTGAACATCGGCTACCTAAACAACAGCGTACTCATCCCAGAAACCAAAAGCATCTACGCATCAGGTCAATGGCCACTCAAACTCATATCCAAACGCTTATACGGCGTCGCCCGCTTCAACTACGACATCAAAAACAAACAAATCGCCGACGCCTTTGTTGGACTTGAATACGTCAAAGACTGCTGGGTCGTCCGCCTCGTCGGAGAACGCACCATCACCAGCGACAGCAACGCCAAAAACGGCGTCTACCTCCAGCTTGAGCTCAAAGGCCTTGGCGCATTAGGCACAGACCCAAAAGACGTGATTAGCTCAGGAGTTGCGGGCTATGAAGCCATGAAATTTGAAGATGCGGATGAGATTGAAGATGAGGTTAAAGCTGTGGCGGAGTCAAAACCACTCAGCCAGTAAACGCTGAGAGATAAAATCCAGTTTCAACCAAATAAAAAGAGTGCATTGCGCACTCTTTTTTACACTCACAGAATATTGATGTTGATTTATTCGCAGTTGTGACCAGCAAAAACCTCTTTTGCCGCAAACAACCCATTTAACGCTGCAGGAAAACCCGCGTAAACACTCATCTGAATCATCGTCTCAACGATTTCGGTCTGACTTAAACCCACATTAAGTGCCGCACCGATATGCACTTTAAGTTGCGGTTGCGCATTGCCCATCGCCGTGAGTGCGGCAATGGTCGCAAGCTCACGCTGCTGTAGCGTGAGGCCTGCTCGGCTATAGACCTGCCCAAAACCAAACTGAATCACATAATCAGCAAAATCAGGACTGATGTCTTGCAGGCTGTCAATCACGGCCTGTCCTGCATGGCTATCCACTTCAAACAAACGTTTTTGACCGCGTTGATAAACGGCGTTAAGAGGCTCGGTGTTGTGTAACATGGTTATCCTTTATTGATTGCATCTCGCTCCAACTCCGCGTACAGATTCACTTTATCGTCCAAGACAACAAGCGTTTCTTGAAGCAAAATGAGTTCAGCGTGTAAATAGCGCGCATGCTCCGTGAGCATAGCACGCCGCTCCATGAGACTTTCTACGTGGTTGCCAGCACGACCCAGCGCCGCATAGCGTTGCATTTGTTTAATCGACATTTTGGTACTGCGCAAGCGTTGCAAAAACACCAGCCAACGCACATCGTCTTGCGTGTAACGGCGGTGTGAGTTGCCTGCACGATTCACATGATCAATCAAGCCAATGCGCTCGTAATAACGCAAAGTATGCGCAGTAATACCCAGTTTTTGGGCGATTTCAGCAATGCTGTAGAAAGTACTCATGGGCAAACAATACAGGTTTAAGTGCACTCTAAGTCAAGTTGATTTTATCAAATTAAAATACCGCGCTCAGTCGTGCATGGATAAAAGGCATTTGTTTAAATGGCAATAAATAAACCGCCCATAAAAAAACCTGCACACAGGCAGGTTTTTTTGATACCAAACATAAAAAATCAATACATTTTCTTAGGCAACATTTGCGCACGTAAGCGCTTGTAGTTACGCTTGCAAGCCGCAGCTGCTTTACGTTTACGCTCTGTTGTTGGTTTTTCGTAAGACTCACGCGCACGCAAATCAGTCAACAAATTGGTTTTTTCAATTAAGCGTTTAAAACGGCGCATTGCAACTTCAAATGGTTCGTTCTCTTTGACTTTGATTAAAGGCATGTGATTACTCTCAAAATATAAGGTGTCTGCAATATCGCGACAATAAAATTAATGGTGCGGCTGGCAGGAATCGAACCCACGACCCCTTGGTTCGTAGCCAAGTACTCTATCCAGCTGAGCTACAGCCGCAACGAGGTGAGACTATAGCAGCCTTTTACCCTATTTGGCAAGTACTAATTGCATTTCAACACAGTTTTAACGCCACCCCTTGGCAGCATGACGCGCATAAAAAAACCTGCTCATTATTGAGCAGGTTTTTATTTCAGATGAAAATCAATACATTTTCTTAGGCAACATTTGCGCACGTAAACGTTTGTAATTACGCTTGCATGCTGCGGCTGCTTTGCGTTTGCGTTCAGTGGTTGGCTTTTCGTAAGATTCGCGAGCGCGCAAATCAGTCAAAAGATTGGTTTTTTCAATCAAACGCTTAAAACGGCGCATGGCAACTTCAAACGGTTCATTTTCTTTGACTTTGATTAAAGGCATTTTTATACTCTTAAAGTTGAAGGATTTGTTACAAAAACAAAACCTATAAATAATGGTGCGGCTGGCAGGAATCGAACCCACGACCCCTTGGTTCGTAGCCAAGTACTCTATCCAGCTGAGCTACAGCCGCAACGAAGCGGAACTATAGCAGCATTAAACCAATCAAGGCAAGTCTTTTTGTAAAAAACAGCAAAATACTAAAATATTTCCA
This sequence comes from Hydromonas sp., assembly GCA_017495165.1. Classification (GTDB taxonomy): domain Bacteria; phylum Pseudomonadota; class Gammaproteobacteria; order Burkholderiales; family Burkholderiaceae; genus Hydromonas. The sequence goes on from JAFEII010000007.1 coordinate 16,782, forward strand.
GTTTTTCTGTTGCTTTTATTACCCACTTTCACTTTTAGCGGTAGAATAACCGTTGGTTTTTATCTGCAACCCTTTATTTAAAACGGACAATTTCAATGATAACTGGCAGCTTAGTGGCGTTGGTCACGCCCATGTTAGAAAATGGTGACATCGACTTTAACGCATACCGCGCACTAATTGATTGGCATATTGAACAAGGCACAGACGCAATTGTTGCCGTGGGTACCAGCGGCGAATCGCCCACCGTCACGGTGGATGAACATTGCGAGCTGATTAAAGTGGCGGTTGAGCACGCGCGTGGACGCATTCCGATTATTGCTGGCGCAGGTGGCAACTCAACCCGCGAAGCCATTGCATTGAGCGAATTTGCGCGTGCTGCGGGCGTTTACGCCACGCTGCAAGTCGTGCCTTACTACAACAAGCCCACGCAAGAAGGCATGTACCAGCACTTTAAAGCGATTGCGCTGGCAGTGGATTGCCCCGTTATTTTATACAACGTCCCTGGCCGCACGGTTGCGGACTTGTCGAACGACACGATTTTGCGTTTGGCGCAAATCCCAAACATTATTGGCATCAAAGACGCGTCAGGCGACGTGGCGCGTGGCATTGCGCTAATTAAAGACGCGCCGGCGGATTTTGCGATTTACAGCGGCGATGACTCAACCGCCGCCGCGTTGATTTTAATGGGCGCACACGGCAACATTTCGGTCACCGCCAACGTTGCCCCCAAAGCCATGCACGATTTATGCCAAGCAGCTCTGGACAAAGACGTGGACGCGGTGCGCCGCCTCAACACGCCACTGTGCGACTTAAACAAAAACCTGTTTATTGAAGCCAATCCAATTCCCGTCAAATGGGCGCTGCACGCCATGCAAAAAATCACGCTGGGCACACGCCTGCCACTCACACCACTATCAGAAACCGCGCAACCCGTCGTTCACCAAGCAATGACCCGCGCCAACTTAATCTAAACCAAGGATTCCCATGCATTTAAATAAAATTTTCTCCATTGCCGCATTGAGCGCAGCCGTTTCGCTGGCCGCTTGCACCAGCACCAAAAACCCCAACAAAATTGACTATAAAAGCCAGAAAAAAGGCGTCTCACTAGAAGTCCCACCAGGCTTGAGTGACTACGACAAAAACAACCAATTTGACTTAAGCAAAGGCGTAAGCGCCAGCACAGTCAACGCAACGCCAACCAGCAACGCAGTTGCCACGCCCTTATTGCTACAGGCAAAAGACATGCGCATCGAAAAAGCAGGCGACACACATTGGTTGGTCATCAACCGCCCAGCCGAACAAGTCTGGCCAGTGTTGTCTGAGTTTTGGGAAGAAAACGGTTTTTCAATCCGCAGCAGCTCAGCCAAGTTGGGCATTTTAGAAACCGACTGGGCAGAAAACCGCGCAGCATTGCCGCAAGGCGGTTTACGCAAAGTCATCGGCAAAGCCTTAGATGGTTTATACGAGACCGGCATGCGCGATATGTTCAAAACCCGCATTGAGCGCACGGGCGCTGGCGTTGAGGTTTACATCAGCCACCGTGGCATGGAAGAAGTTTACACATCTGCCTCAAAAGACAACACCACTTGGCAGCCACGCGCAGTTGATTCACAGCTTGAAACCGAGTTTTTACGCCGCCTCATGGTTAAATTGGGCACAGACGAAAAACAAGCCCAAACCGCATTAAACAACAGCATCAACACCGCCAAAGCCGTGACCATTTCGGGCGCCAACCTCATTGTGAGCGACAACATGGAAAACACATGGCGTCGCGTGGGTTTATCGCTCGACCGCGTGGGCTTATCGGTCACCGACCGCAACTACGCATCGCGCATTTATTACGTCACCCCAAGCCCAGACGACCGAGGCATTTTCCGCAAATCATTTGGCAAATTAAACGAGACCTACCAAGTCAAGTTTAAAGAGATTAACGCGAATCAAATTCAAGTGAGTTTCTTAGACAAAAATGATGCGGTAATGGCAGGCTCAGACGTTGAAAAAGTCCTCAAAAACCTCCAAAAAATCATGAAATAAACCACGCATGAGCTTACGCTACGCCAGTTTGGGCAGCGGCAGTTCAGGCAATGCTTTGGTTATTGAGACGCGTTGTGCAACACAGACAACGCGTCTTTTATTGGACTGCGGCTTTAGCGTGCGCGAAACCGAAAAACGCCTCGCACGGCTTGAACTGACCGGCAACGACATCGACGCCATCCTCGTCACCCACGAACACGACGACCACATCGGCGGCGTGGCAAAATTTGCCCGCAAATTTGGCACGCCGCTGTATATGTCGCGCGGCACGTATGTGAGCGTGCTCAATCACAGCCACAGTTGCGCCAAACTCAACGTGCAGTTTTGCGTTGACAACCAACCGTTTCACATCAAAGACATTCAAGTCAGGCCATACACCGTGCCGCACGACGCACGCGAGCCATTGCAGTTCACATTTCACAGCCAAACCGTTCAATTGGGCGTTGTCACCGACATCGGCCACGTCACCCCGCACGTCATCAACGCGCTCAAAGCCAGCCACGGCTTGGTTTTAGAATACAACTACGACGCTCAAATGATGGCGCAATCCACCAAATACCCGCCCTCGCTCAAACAACGCATCACAGGCCGCTACGGGCATTTAGACAATTTAGACTCGCAACACCTGCTCAAACAGCTGATTCACGCAAACTTACACCACGTCCACGCTGCCCACATCAGCACCAACAACAACGACGTGAACAAAGTACAAACCCTGCTCAACGCCGCATTAAACCCAAGCCAAGTAGCATTTACGGTGGCGTGTCAGGATGAAGGATTTGATTGGTTTTGGGTGCAAGACGGGGCAAGAAACATTGATGCAACACAATAACCAAGGGAGCTTAAAATGGAAAAAACATGGCTAGACGCAATTGTCAGAGTATTGTCTGAAAGCGAAACCGCCCTGCATTACGCAGAAATCTCAGACCTAATTTTATCGCAAGGTTATTACAGCACAGATGGCGCAACGCCAGCGGCAACCGTCAACGCCCAGATTGCCGTATCCATCAAACGCAAAGCTGAGCATTCGCCATTTATACGTGTGGGCAAAGGAATTTTTGCTCTAAAAAATCAAAACATACCCGCCACAACCGCCAAACAAAAGCCCGCAGAGATTGAGCCAGATGACGCCAACACCAGCATCATTCACGCCTTTGGCATGTATTGGCAACGCGATTTAATCGATTGGAAAAGCGAGCCGAAAATATTTGGCAAACAACAAGCCTTATCCACGCCAGTTGATTTTTCTAAGCAAAAAGGCATTTATATTTTGTACGACCACCACACCGTGGTGTACGTTGGCCGTTCGATTGACAGACCATTGGGCAAGCGGTTATACGAGCACACGCTTGACCGATTAAACAGCCGCTGGAATCGGTTTTCGTGGTTTGGATTATTGGACGTAAGTGAAAATGGCGACTTGCGCGAAAGCAAGCTCAACACCAGCATGGCCGCACTGGTTGCCACGCTCGAAGCCTTGCTCATCGAGGCATTAGAACCACCCCAAAACCGCAAACGCGGCGACGATTTGTCAGGCGTGGAGTATTTGCAAGGCACAGACCCCGCGATGAAAGAAAAAGAGTTACAAAACACATTGCGTGCGATTGAACAACAAATGCGGGGGCAGCGATAAAAACGCCGCGATTCGTTCAAAAGATTTTCGGGCATTTTTTGCATGTACATGTTAAGTCACACCGTGAATTAAACAATAAAAGCCGCGCAAGCGGCTTTTATTGGGTGCATCTGTTAACTGATAAGTCTCATGCTGAAATGATGTCGACACGAGATAGTGGCGGATAATCATCTTCAGCGTCTTGAACTCATGGATTAACAAAAATAAAGACCGCCCTCAGTTAACAAGCCGCGGCTGGCAAACCATACAAACAGTGGCAATGCGAAACTGCTCAACTATTTTATTGGTTTATCGACGACGACCAGGCGCGCTGCGCATGGCTGGAGCGCGATTATGCATATTTGAATTGACTCTTTGACCATTTCCGAATCTTTGACTATTTTCAAATCTTTGACCACTTTCGAATCTTTGACTATTTCCGAATCCTTGCCTAGATTCAACTTTCTGTCTAACTTCGGCCGTTCTTTCTGTCGAGTTTCTTGCCTCTATCTTGGCTCTTTCACCAGATCGATTAACCGAATTGGCACGTTCGACATTATTCTGACGAGCCGAGTTGTTTCGATCAACATTTAAGACATTATTGTCTTTACGAACAATGACATTGTTGTGCCTGTTAATGTTTAAATTAACATCATTATTATAATTGCCTATTGGACGAACGCCCCATGGACGATAAATTGGTGGGTAATAACCCCAGCGCCAAGGTGAATACCAAGGCTGGTACGCAGCGGCCCAAAACAATGTGAAAAACACCGGCGGCTGCACATACACTGGAGCGTACACATATTCCGAGCCGTAAATACTGGTCTCCCCAACAATTCTCACTGAGTTGTTGCTGGCATTATTTTCCACTTCAATTGTGGCAACCGTTTGTTTTTTATCTGTTCCGATTGAAGCGTCGACGTCCACATAGTGAACATTAGCGCCTTTGCGCTCAGAAACAATTAAGTAGTCAACTTGACCATCATTGTTTAAATCCAAGTTAGACACTTTAGATTTAGGATCGTTCAAACGTCGCTCAAAATCTTCTAAATCTTTCGCGGCACCAAACTCTGCTGAGACCAGCTCCAGATTTAAATTTTCACCAACTTTATTGGTGGCCACAGCAACCGCTGCTTCCTTTGAAAAAGCTGCTTGATTCAGCATCAACAAGGCAAATGCAGTTAAAAACTTTATTTTCATTACAGTCCTTCGTATTTTTTAATATATCAACTCATCTTTTTATAAATTAACATCAAGTTAATTTTTGCAAAATAAGTTTAATGAGACCTTTTGGGTATTCGCCAAAAATATGCAACCCAGTTTCTCGATTTGAATGAATTTACGCAGGCCAATTCCTGACGTAATTTACTACGGTAAAGCCGCCTTTTCAGAACAGCCCCACGTCTTTGCTCCAGCATTTTTTGGCCAACATAACCCATCGTGCTGTGGCGGCGAATCGTATTGCAATACATTTCAATATACACAAACGCGCGCGCCCGCATCCTATCACGATTCACCAGTGCAAAGTCATACACGGCCTCGGTTTTTAGCGATTTTAAAAAAACTTCAACCACGGCGCTGTCCCAAAAACTGCTTTTACGACTCATGATTGGCACCAAGCTTGCTTAATAAAACTTCCAAACTCGTCACTGCGTTTAGTCCCCAGCTTTAACGGTCAGCATACAACCAACCAAAATAGCAACAGCCATGGGTCAAATATTCCACAGGAAAGCCACAACTGCCCACAAAAAAGCCCCATTACACCAGCCAAGCCTTACACATCAACCCTAAAACCGTCGCCAAATGGCATGGGTCGCATCAAAGACCTGTTGCCCGAGGCAGAGCAAAAACAATACTTATTGGTGGCAATTGACCGCGCCACAGGCCATGCCTATATTGCATTTAAATCATTTGACAAATTTCCACAACGCCATCACGAACCACCAGCAGCACGTTTATTAACCAACAGTAGTCCCCACATCCGCCCCAGTCACCTCAATAAAATTGGCCAGCGCATAATCCATACTGCCCGCATGAATCCGCAACCACGCTGACAACTCTGTTGCCAGCACATACGCAAAATCTGTCTCGCCCGCAGCCACTTTGGTGCGCACCAGTCGCATCACACCAATCACTTGATTGTGTTCGCTCACATGGCAGCCTGCGGCAGGAAAATTGATGCGCGCCATCCAGCCCTCTTCTAAGGCAAAATGGGTTTCGGTGTGCGCAATCAGCGCATCCAACGCAGGCAGCAAATCGGCCTCCTTCGTTGCGTGCAGTTGATTGAGCAGGTCAACCATCTCATGGTGCGTCTCATCCATTGCGTGGTTATTGAGTACCATATCGCCGTCAAAAATCATGGGGGTAAATTCGTGCATATTCATCCTTGGTTTGAGCCGACAACGGCACGGGTTAAGCGGTCGCGCACCGCGTCCCAGCTTGATTGGCTAGGCAAATCCTGCAACACAATCACGGGCGCATTCAAAGCATCAAGTTCACGCAACGCATGGTACAAGCCTTGCGCGTAGCCGTGTGCGTGATTGGGCAGTTCAATATGCTGCGCAAATCCGCTCGCATCAAAATCAGGCGCGTGCGACAAACACACCGCCGCGCCGCCTGCGTATTGGCTCGCCCACACCAGCGGCGTGCGCGGCGCGTAATGCGCAAGCATGGTGCCAGAGGCACGCGGCGCTTGGCCTTGCGCGTGGCTGACAGGCACAACACCTGTGACGCGTTTGATGTCGTGCGCGGTAATATGCCCCAAACGCAAAATCATGGGTTCGCCACGGGTCAAATCCACAATGGTCGACTCAATCCCCACATCCGCCACATCGCCATCAAGCACCCAAACCGCATCGCCAAATTCATCGCGCACATGCGCGGCACGGGTTGGACTAACCCGCCCAAAATGATTCGCCGACGGCGCGGCAATCCCCACCACATCGGTTTTGTGCAATACCGCCAATTGGCGCAGCACCGCTTGTGCCATGGCGTGATTCGGGCAACGCAAGGCAATCGTGTCTTGCCCGCCCGTCACCGTCGCATCAATTTGCGCGGCTTTGGGCAGCACCAACGTCAGCGGCCCAGGCCAAAACGCCTGCATCAACTGCTGGGCAATCGTGCGCGTGTACGCGCTCATGCGCGACTCGTCCACCCACGCAAAGGCATTGGCGCCTGCCGCAATGTGGGTAATCAGCGGATGGGTAATCGGCCGATTTTTGAGCTCAAAAATTTGACGCACCGCCGCAGGGTTGCGCGCGTCGCCCGCCAAACCGTACACGGTCTCAGTTGGCAAGCCAATCACCTCGCCGTCATATAATTTTTGGGCGGCGGTTAAAACCGCCTCTTTATTGATTTCAATCATTGACACCACCTTGTAAACCAAGCACACGCATCGCCGCTTCACAGCGCAGCGCGGCTTTTTCTAAACGTTTGCCCACAAAATTCACATGCCCCATTTTGCGCGCAGGCTTGGGTTCGGCTTTGCCGTACAAATGCACAAAACTATCCACTTCACTCAAAACCCCTGTCCAGTCAGGCGCACGTGGATTTTGTTGCGCATCAAACCACGCATCACCCAAAATATTCAGCATCACGCACGGGCTGGTTTGATGGGTTGCGCCCAGCGGCAAACCCGTCAAGGCGCGCACTTGCTGCTCAAACTGGCTGGTCAAGCACGCATTCATGGTGTAATGTCCCGAATTGTGCGGGCGCGGCGCGACTTCATTCACCACCAATGAACCATCGGTCAAAATAAAAAACTCAACACACAACACCCCGACATAACCCATGGTTTGGGCGATTTTGGCCGCAGCCGTTTGGGCGCGCTCAACCAACGCCGCATCCGCCGACGGCGCAGGCACGCTGGAAGTATGCAAAATACCGCCGCGATGCACATTTTGCGCCAACGCATAATGCGCAACCGCGCCATCCCAACCCCGCGCCAACAACGCCGACACCTCAAACGCCAGCGGCAATCGTTGCTCGAGCACGCAATCCACATTGTTTAACGACTGCCACGCGCCCGCCAAATCAGCCGCCGCGTGTACCGTCACCTGTCCTTTGCCGTCGTACCCCATCCGCGCGGTTTTTAAAATTGCAGGAAACAAGTCAACGCGGGCTTGCGCAGCGCGCAATGCCTCAGGCGAATCAAGCACCACATACGGCGCAACCGCCACCCCGCCCTGCTCAATAAAGGTTTTTTCCACCACACGGTTTTGCGCAATCGCCACCGCATCGCCCGACGGCGCAACCGCCACGCGCTCGCCCAGCCAGAGCAACACATCGGCCGGCACGTTTTCAAACTCCGTCGTCACACCCGCGCAGTTATCCGCCAGTAATTGCAACGCGGCTTTGTCATCATACGCCGCGCAAATATGCCGATTTGCCAACTGCCCCGCAGGGCTATTCACATCAGGGTCAAGCACCCAAACCGCGTAGCCCATGCTTTGCGCCGCCTGCGCAAACATGCGCCCGAGCTGACCGCCCCCCAAAACCCCCAACGTGGCGGGCGGCGTAATTGCCGTTGTCATTCGTATCATGTTCAATCAACCATTATGTAAAGATTAAAAATCGTGTCGCCAAAAAACGTAGGGTGGGCACTGCCCACCACTGTTTTTTAGCGCTTCAACACATTTAAAACTTCAAAACCGCCGCTCATTTAACTCACGAATCAACCGCGCAATCTCAGCCATTTCAAAGGCATTTAAAACCTGCGTCGCGGCTTTGCGGCTTTTTTTGACCGACGCCATCAGCACACGCTCTTTGACCGACAACACCTGCGCGGCTTGCATCGAAAAATCCTCTAAACCAAACCCGAGCAGCAACCGCGTGAGCTTCACATCGCCCGCCATTTCGCCGCACACCGAAATCCCTTTATGCGCCCGCTGCGTGGTGCGTATGGTGTAAGCAATTAGCCCAAGCACCGCTGGATGGGTTTCGTTGTACAAATGCCCAACTTCCGCATCACCACGGTCAACCGCCAACGTATATTGGGTCAAATCATTCGTGCCAATCGAGACAAAATCAATCAACGGCAACAGCGCGGGCAATATCAGCGCAGCCGATGGAATCTCAACCATAATCCCCACCTGAATGTGCGCATCAAAGGCTTGATGGCGCTCGCGCAACTGCTCACGCGCTTGTTCTATCAGGGTTAAGGCCTGTTTGAGCTGCTCCACGCCGCTGATCATGGGCAATAACAATTTGACCACACCAAACGCTGACGCACGCAACACTGCGCGCAATTGGGTCAAAAACAAATCGGGATGCGCCAAACTGTAACGCACCGCGCGCAAGCCCAGCGCAGGGTTGAGCGGCACTTCATAGTCATCGGTTGACAAGCCTTTGTCCGCGCCAATATCGAGCGTGCGAATGGTCACAGGTTTGGGCGACAAGGTTTGCACCACTTTTCGGTACGCCAAATACTGCTCTTCTTCGTCTGGCAAACTCGTGCGATTGAGAAACAAAAACTCACTGCGAAACAAGCCCACGCCATCGGCGTTGACGGCGGTCACGCCGTCCAAATCCGAGGGCAGCTCAATATTGGCCATCAACTTAATCGTTTTGCCATCCATGCTCAACGCAGGCGTATCCACCAAGGTATTTAAACTGGTTTGATGCAACTGTTGCTCAATTTGTAAACCACGATAATGCGCGAGCAACAACTCATCAGGATTGACCAACACCACGCCGTTGATGCCATCAATAATCACCAATTCGTGTTCGCGAATAATGCTGCGCGCCTGCCCAGTTGCGACCACCGCAGGCACACCCAAACCGCGCGCCACAATCGCGGTGTGGCTGGTTGTACCGCCCAAGTCGGTGATAAACCCAGCCAAGGCGCGCCCTTTAAACTGCAACATATCGGCGGGCGAAATGTCATGCGCCACCAAAATCATATCGTCCGCAAACGCTTGCGGCGTGGCCTGCTCAGAAATCACATGCCCGCGCAACGCCCGCATGATGCGCGTGCCAATTTGCATCACATCGTGTTTGCGCTCGCGCAAGTATTCATCCTCAAACGCATCAAACTGCTCAACCAGCTCATTGACTTGTTCTGACAACGCCCATTCGGCGTTGTATTTTTTGTCGCGAATCAACTCTTGCGGGGTTTGCGTGAGCATGGTGTCTTGCGCAATCATGCCATGCACCGACAAAATCGCCCCCATTTCATGCGGCGCATCATCATCCAAACTCGCTTGCAACTCGGTCAACTCGTCTTGCACATTGCGCACCGCATCGGCAAAACGCTGCACTTCCGCCTCAATGCGGTCAGGTGCAATCAAATAATGCGGCGCTTCCAAGCTGACGTGCGCCAACAAATGCGCTTTGCCAATCGCAATTTTTGTCGATACGCCGATGCCGTGGATGGAGAAAGTCACGGCTTATTCCGCCTCGCCAAAGCGATTGGCAATCGTCTCAAGCACCGCCGCCATCGCTTGCGCCTCGTCCTCGCCGTCCGATTCAATCGTCACCGTCGAGCCAATCCCCGCCGCCAACATCATCACGCCCATAATGCTTTTGGCATTGACGCGTCGCCCATTGCGCGTAATCCAGGTTTCCGCCTTAAACTTACCCGCCACTTGGGTCAAAACGCCCGATGCGCGGGCATGCAAGCCCAGTTTGTTGATGATGGTTGTCTCGTTTTGTATCATGGGTACATTCCTTATAAATTAAAATAAAGCTGTCGTACTTAATAATTTGAAGCTCAATAATCAAAAACGCCGCAGGCGCGAGATTCATCACACCCTGCCAACATTCTCAAACAATACGTAAAAGCCGCGTAGGGTGGGCACTGCCCACCATTTTGCACATTGCTGGGCTTGTTGAAAGCGGTGGGCAGTGCCCACCCTACGGTGCATTTTTGTATTGCAAAGGCATCACATCAACGCACACGGCGGCACGCCTTGGCGCTCATACGGCGCACTACCGCACACCGCGCCATCAAAGGCTTTTTGCGCCACATCGGCCAAATCAAGCGCACGGTAATTCATCGCACGCAACAACATCGGCAAATTTAAACCATAGACCAGCGCGCAATCATCGCGCTCATTGACCAGACGTTGCGCGCAATTGGCAGGCGTTGCGCCACACACATCGGCCAAAATCAACACGCCGCTGCCAGTATTGAGCAGTTCAACCGCCTGTGCGCACTGCGCAAAAACCTGCGCCACGTCTTGATCAGGTTGCACATCAATCACCATAAGCTGCGCAGGCTCAGATCGATACACATGCGTCGCGGCCGCCAAAAAAGCACTGGCAAGCGGCGTGTGCGCAATCAACAATATCCCAACCATGAAAACCTCTTGTGAACAAAAAAACAATCCCGCATTTTAGCGGATTTTAACTTCTGGTAACGCGTAAAATACGCCTTTATCCACGCAACTCAAGCAACAATAAAGCACCAATAAAACCGCAACATGTCCAAAATCACCCAAAAATTCAAACCCCCACTCAAAAACGGCATTGCCGCCAGTCGGATTTATTTGAGCCAAGGCAACGGTTTATTGCTTGATTTTTTATGCGCCCATTTTCCACATATTGACCGCACGCAATGGCAAAACCGCATGTCCGCAGGCGAGGTTTTCAACGCCGCAGGCACGCCGCAGCACGCAAACAGCCCAGGCATTGCGCACAGCGAGGTTTTTTATTACCGCGAACTGCCTGCCGAGCGTCACATTCCATTTTATGAGCGCATTTTGTACCAAGACGCACATTTATTGGTGGTGGATAAACCACATTTTTTGCCCGTCACGCCTGCGGGCGACTATTTACAAGAAACCCTGCTCACGCGCCTACGCAACCACACAGGCATCGTTGATTTAAGCCCAATCCACCGCTTGGACAAAGACACCGCAGGCGTCATGCTTTTTTCAACCCAAGCCGCCAGCCGCGCCGTGTACCAAGACTTATTCCGACAAAATACTGTGCACAAAACCTACCTTGCCGTCGCCCCAACCAACCTCAATTTGGCCTATCCGCACCAGCGCAGCAGTCGAATCATCGAGCGCCCCGAACAGTTTTTTTTGACCATGGAAACCCACGGCAGCCCAAACAGCCACAGCACCATCACATTGCTCGCGCAACACGGCGCGCACAGCTTGTATCAGCTTGAACCCCGCACAGGCAAAAAACACCAATTGCGCTTACACATGAGCGCCTTGGGCATGCCGATTTTAAATGATGTGTTTTACCCAACCGCAGCGCCCGTTCAGGCGGCAGACTTTAGCAAACCACTGCAATTATTGGCACACAAACTGGCCTTTACCGACCCAATCAGCGGCGCTTGCCATCAATTCATTAGCGAACAAGCGTTGATGTATACACCGCCAAAATAACCCCATCATTTAGGATTTACCCACAAAAAAACGAGCGCCCGATACAGGCGCTCGTTTTTTGTGCAATCGCAGACAATCCGTACAAATTGAAATATTGAACAGGCGGATTCAGAGCTGAAGCCGCGCAGCGATTGGCTTATTCATCAAGCGCCCGCTTTCGATTTGGGCGCAATTTTTTTAACCGACAACAAAAGCAGCAACACCGCTGCGCCAACCAATAAACCAAACACGCCATCAAACACAAAACCAGCCAACCCGCCAAGCGCCTCTCTAAAGTGGTGCATAAACGGCAAACCGTGTACAATAATCGAGCCGCCCACAGTAAACATCGCCAACGTCCCAACAACCGAGAGTGTGCGCATCAAATGCGGCGTCACCCACAACAAAAACGCGCCCATTTTTTGCGCAAACTGCGTTGTTTTGCCGCGCAAATAAAACCCAACATCATCGAGTTTTACAATCACCGCCACCAAACCATACACAAACACCGTAATCAGCACAGCCACCGCAACAAGCACCAGCACTTGATTTAAAAATGGCATTTGATTGGCCTGCAAAACCCCCAACGTAATTGCAATAATCTCAGCCGAGAGCACAAAATCCGTGCGCACCGCGCCTTTGACTTTGTCTTTCTCAAACGCGACCATGTCGACGTTTTCATTGGTCACCGCCTCAATCAGCGCCTCGCGATGTGCCTCATCCTTGCGGCGGTTTTTGACCACGGTGTGCGCCACTTTTTCAAAGCCTTCAAAGCACAAATACGCCCCGCCCACCATCAACAAAGGCGTTACCAAGAACGGCGCAAAATACCCAAGCAATAAGGCCAGCGGCACCAAAATCGTTTTGTTTAATAAAGAGCCTTTGGCCACCGCCCACACCACGGGCAACTCTCTATCGGCGGTGACGCCAGAGACTTGCTGCGCGTTGAGCGCCAAATCATCGCCCAAAACGCCAGCGGTTTTTTGCGCCGACACCTTGGTCATGGCGCTGACGTCATCCAAAATCAACGTAATATCATCTAATAAAGCCAGTAAGCTACCGCCCGCCATGTTTTTTCCTTTTAATGTATTTCAAAATAAAGCGCTTAATAACTCATCGCCCGCAGATGCCACAGTTTAAAGCCCAAAAACGCCATCATCAACAGCCCCAAATACAACACAGCCGAGTCCGTCCAAATACTCGCCACCATTAAAGCCACATTCAACAACCACACTTGCGAAATGCGCCGAGTTAAATCAAACCGCCGATGCACCACACCCAAGCTCAGTTCATAAACAAGCACTGGCACAACCACCACGGCATTTGCCGACACGCGATTGTCCGCAGCCACCCCAATTAAATCAATGTGCGCCGACAACCCCGCGCCCACCGCAGCCACCGCCGCAAAAATGAAGAAATGGCCGTACCCCCACAGCAGAACGGTTTTTAAATTACCCACAACGTCATGCTCAGTTTGCTGAAAATAATTCCACCACATCGTAAACACAATCAACACCGCGCCCACGGCAGTTTGTACAAAACTCAAATCAAACTGTCCTTTACTTACCAAGGTTTGCAACGCATTGGACGACGACAAAATCGATTCGCCCAACACAATAATCGTAAACAAACCATAACGCTCCACAATATGTTCAGGGTGATACGACGTAGAACCAGCCGATTCTGCCCACGAAGGAATCAACAACTCCAACACGGCCAGAATACAAAAACCAATCATTTTATATTGCGCAGGCACAAACAACAACGCCACCCAACCCAACTGCACCACGCTCAAGCCTTTGATGTAACGCCCAATGGTTTTGCGCCGCGCCACATCAGAGCGCCACGCCCGCATCCATTGCCCAATCTGCGCCAAGCGCATGATCACAAAACCGATGGTCAACACCAAAAAGTTCCCCGCATCAAACGCACTGGGCACCCCCGCCGCCATGACCAACGCCCCAGCCAACTGCACAAAAACCATCAAACGATACGGCACATCATCCACGTCATACGCCGAAGCAAACCAAGAAAACCCCATCCACGCCCACCAAATGGCAAAAAACACCATCACATAAGACAGCAAGCCCTGCGCCAGATGATGTTCAACCATACTATGATGCAAGCGCGCAGCCGCCAAAGCAACCGCCGTCACAAACACCAAATCAAACAACAGCTCAAGCGACGTTGAAGCGCGATGCACTTCATGGGGATTGCGCGGCAACATGCGCTTAAACAGCGCTTTAGAATTGGTTACGTCACTCATAAAACATCTCAATTTTTAAAAAATAAAGCGTGATTTTAACACAGCTCGCCCAAGCCAAAAATTGAACCAACATCAAAAAACACAATATCTGCAAAAAAGATTAAAATACCGCCAACCGATGTGCAACTGAGGCGTTAAATCCACACGCAGCCCATCGCGTCTAATTGAAAAGGAATTCTTATGAAACGTTCTACAATCAAAACCGCAGCCATCGTCAGCCTAAGCGTTATCAGCTTTGGCGTTATCGCAGCCAGCTTTAATGACGCAGACAAAAACGGCGACGGCGCACTTTCATTGGCCGAACTTCAAGCCGCAGGCATGGACGACTACGTCGCCAAATTTGCCAGCCTTGACACCGACAAAGACGGCAAGCTGTCCAAAGCCGAAGCCAAGGCCAACCGATAAACCGTATTTATACGTACAAAACCTCGCAAATCGCGAGGTTTTTTCATGCACGTTTAAACCCACAAAAACATAAAAACACAACCAACCGCTCTTTTGCACATTCAAACACGCCTGCACCGCGCACTTCCTGTAAACTACTAAACTTCTTATCACCCACGTATTTAGTATTTATCCCACCATGACCACACTCAAAATCAACAAATCAGTCAAAAAAACCGACACTGCCACGCGCACCCCGATTCGTGGACGCAACCGCAACAACCACGTTGCCACGCCAGTGGTCGACCCAAAATCAGCCCCGCATGGCGAAAAGTCAAACCGCTCATTTGACAAAAAACCATCACGCGACAGCGACAAACCACGCGACTTTGGCAACCGCCCAGCGCGCTCAAACTCAAGCGCACCACGCAGCGAATCAAGCAGTCGCCCAGCGCGCCCATTCAACGACAAGCCGCGCAGCGCAGAGTCAGCACGCGGCAACGGACCAAACCGCAGCTTTGCCGACAAACCCGCGCATTCAGCCCCCAAACCGCACAACAAATCAAACCCAACCCGCGACAATCAATCAAGCAATCCGTGGGGAAAACCGCGCACCGAACCTACCACTGACGCAAATCCATGGGGCAAAACCACCGCCAGCCGCCCAGCGCGACCAGACGATGGCAAAATCCGCACAGGCAAACCCGTCGATCGCTCCAACAACCCCTACGCGCCCACGCCATCAAACAAAAAAAACCAAGAACCGCGCCGCCACGGCAAACTGCGTGATGAAGACGGCCGCCCAATTCGCGTCGTCGCCCCGCGCTTAGCACCATTAGACGCAGGCATTCGCCTATCCAAACAATTATCCGACCAAGGGCTATGCTCGCGCCGCGAAGCCGACGAGTTCATTGAAAAAGGTTGGGTCACGGTCAACGGCGAACGCGCCACACTGGGTCAGCGCGTTTTGCCCACCGACCGCGTGCAAGTGGCCAAGCAAGCCGAACGCGCCATTGAATCGCGCGTCACGATTTTAATTAACAAACCGGTTGGATTGGTTTCAGGACAAGCCGAAGACGGCTACGCACCAGCGGTCAGTCTGGTGACACCTGAAAATCAATGGATCAATGACGTTGCGCAAATCAGCTTTGAGCACAAACATTTACGCGGCCTCGCGCCCGCCGGCCGCCTTGATATTGACTCGGTCGGCCTGCTCGTACTCACCCAAGATGGCCGAGTCGCCAAGGCATTGATTGGCGACAAAAGCGATGTCGATAAAGAGTATTTGGTGCGCGTTGAAGGCGAACTATCCGCTGAAGGCTTAAAGCTGCTCAACCACGGCTTAGAACTAGACGGCGTGCCACTGCGCAAAGCAAAAGTGACGTGGCAAAACGAAGACCAGCTGCGCTTTGTCTTAACCGAAGGCAAAAAACGCCAAATCCGCCGCATGTGTGAACTGGTCGGCCTAAACGTGGTTGGCCTTAAACGCATTCGCATTGGCAAAGTCGCTCTGGGGGATTTACCCACGGGCATGTGGCGTTATTTGGGCGAGGATGAAGCCTTCTAAAAGCCATACAAGTTGAAACTTTGGGCGCTATCAGGTTTTGTGTGGGTAAATAAATTTCATTTTGCCGCATAAAAAATAAACGCAGATTCAGCCCCAAAGTGCAACACAAAGAAATCTCGATGCCTGCGCTCAAGCTGACTCGTTTTTTGGATCAGTTGTTTGAATGGCGCGGCCAGCACAAGGTGATTCGATCTGACAATGGCCCTGAGCTTATCAGCCATCTTTTGATTATTTTTTGAAGTGTTGTTAAAAATGGGGGGACTACCGTCTCTAAGTACTATACTCCACGCCATATTCCACCACTGAGCCTAGCATTTTCAGGGTGTTCCAATATAAAATCTCGTAAAAACTGTAAAAACGCTTCTCTCCAACGTTGGCAAAATATTTCGATTGCTTCGCCATTGTTAGGAGTCGGCAACTCTTTAAAAACCAACTCTAGCTGATTGTTAAGCCAAAAAGGTACTGCAAAAAATGAGGGCGCACTCGTTCTATGAGACATTCGTGCTGCAAAGTCAGAAAATGTAACTTTCTTGCCTTCAAACCCAATAGTTGGGGCTGCTGGGCTCATTGCACCATCCACGGCAATCGTAACAGCCTCACCTAAGTTCAAGGCTTTTAATACTTTGCGAACGACCTGTGATTCGGTATTTTCGCTGGTTGAGATAAGATTTTTAGAATAAGCCATGGATGAAATACTTGGCGTAGACGCCAGCCATTTATTTTCGATTCCTAAAAGCTCAAGAATCATTGGACCCGCATACAACATGCCAATATGTGCAGATGCAATAATCAAGCCATTCTCATTAGCCAATACTTGTTTTATGCGCGTCTCGACATCATCAAGATTTGGTAATAGCTGCATAACTTCATCAGCTTGCATTGGACAGCATTCTAACCATTCTAAAATGAAATGATCCAATAAGTGCCCCCATTTAGCGCTCAGCTCGTACACTGCGCGGTTGGGTAAATCGTCAGGTGAATGGGTCTGTAAAATTTGCCACAGCCAGTCCAATCGCGACTGAGGAATTTTAACCTCGTTAATTTTTTCTGAAAGTAATAACATGCCTTTCTCAAAAGTCTCTGGAAGCGCCGCTTTACGGCTTTCGACATCGGCATCGAATAGAGTTTGCGCTTCTTCATCACGCCCTGCTTGAATTAATGCTGCCGTTGCATAACGTTTTATACTTGAAGATGAGGGCTTTAGCTCAACAAGCTCTAACATCTCATCAGCCGCTTCGTTGTATCGGCCTGAAAATTTTAATGCTCGAGCATTTAATAAATGTATATGAGGGTTATTTTTAGACAAGTTGCGACATTTTTTTAAATAGTTTGCTGCATCAACAAACCGACCTTTTTTCAAAAGTTGTTCACTTAAAAACAAATTTACTTGCAGGTTTTCTTCTGCATTTTTAGACGCGCTTTCAAGCTGTTCAAGAATGTCCTCAATATCCTCGCCCGTCGCAATGAGCGTTTTAGCCTTTAAAAGTAATGCTTTTATGTCGAATGGCTCTTTATTTTCAAAGATTTGTATAATTTTTTGCACTAAAGGGTAGTCATTGCAATCGTATGCAATTTGAGCGGAAAGAATACACATTTCTGTATGGTTTTGGTGAAAATCAATTGCCTTGATTATTTGCAGGCATTCGGATTGTCGATTCACCCGAGACATTGCTAAAAGTGACATTTGTAATAAACGCGTTTCTTGTTGCCACTCGGATTGATATTCCATCGCCAAGTGAGCTGCTTTTTCTGACTCATTGGCCTGCAAATGCAACTGAATTATTTGACTAACTAAATTTAGATTATTCTTTTGCAATGACAAAGCCTGCGTGAAATGCAATGCGGCCTCAGCTCGATTGCCTTGTCTTACCTCTATGCTCGCAAGCGTAGTCAAATCAAGTACAGAATTCGGATGACTTTCTAAAACAATTTTCACTACTTGGGCTGCTTGACTATAGTTTTTAGATTTTATCAAAGGAGCCACTAATGCTCTACGGAGCAAGGTGCAATTTCGATAATCAGTCAAGTCTGAGTGATTGAAAGTACAAATGCCTAAATCGGGCATGTTATTTTTAAATGCTAATATGCCCTTTTGCACTTTTTCAATATTTGAGAGTTCACGTGTACGCTCAATATCTTCGACAATAATCCAAGCCTCATGCCAGCGCTCAGCATCAATCATTTCGTTTATTCGAGCGAAGGATTCTGAATGGTCTTCCATTTATAAACTCTTTGTAAAATTAAGGGCGAGAATTGGTTCTAAGAATTGACATCAACACGGTGACCAAACCATACAAACCCGACAAAACAATTAGACTTAATAGAACAACCATAAATTTTTTAGGTTCGGCTGGCATCACAGATGCTGTGGGCGGAACTATTGTCAAAAAATATTGTCTTTGTTTAAAAGCTTCCGCGTTGACCTGCTCAACATTTCTGAGAGCCGACTCCCATTTTTGTTGAGCGATGTCTTTTTCTAGCGTTAATTTTTCAAAATTGGACAATACGTTATTTAAGGCTTTATCCCCATTGCCCACCAAACGCTGCTTTAAATCAGCTTGCTGCTGAAACAAAACAGATAGCCTTTCTTTTAAACGTTTAACCACGGGACTTGAGCCAACCCCGGCTTTTTTATAGACGCCGATTTCTCGTTCGGCATCTTTTATTTTTATGCCAACATCATTTATGCTTGCGTAGGTTGAAGCCATGGTGTCTCTTGGACTCAAGTCACCATTTGCAATTTGTAAATCGACCAATTTTCGACGAACGTCTTGCAGTTCTTGCTCACTTGCCTTTAATTTTTGTTTGGCATCCAAACTCTTATCCAAAATCATTCTTTCAGATAAATCGTTTACCCAAGCTTCAACGTATGACAATAATACATTTGAAAATCGCTCTGCATCAGCAGGGTTTTTCGCTTGTACTTTAATTTTTAAAACACCTTCTTGGATATCAACAGCAACTTTAACCCTTCGTTGGTAGTATTCACTCTCATCTGCGTTGGTAATTTTATTTGAAAATGGCCTTGAAAAATAATCAATGTCATTTGTTTTAAAATAACTAACAAATCCTTGCTCTTCCTCCATCCGATCCATCATTTTCCTCGACAAAATATATTCTCGAGCTGAGAAAATATTTTGAAGCAAACCACCACTAGAGCTTCCAATAAGACTTGCTGAAAGCCCAGAAACACCCACATTTTGCTCATTGGTTTTAACGGTGACGACAGATTCAGCCTCATACAATGGTGTCGCAAAAATGGCAACATACAAGAAGACCAACACAGTTGGTAAGAGTATAAATGCGAACACGCGCTTCAAAAAAAACCTCGCTTGTAGGCGTTGCTTGGTGATAATGGCTAAATGAGCGGTATTAATTGTATTTTCATCAGGTAATTTCCGAAGTGCTTCCGCACGCTTTTCATTTTCAGATGATTCAATTTGCAATTGGCGATCAAGTCTGAATTGCTCCACACGTTTTTCACGATCAATTTCAGCTTTAACAATTCGCTCTTGACGCTCAAGCTCTGCCTTTTCCAAGCGTTCTTTACTTGCAATATCCGCTTCTAGCTTGCGCTTTTCTCGCCAAACACGAATCCGCTCCTCATTTTGAATATTTCTAGCCTCAGAAGCATTGACTGCCGCGCTATCCAACTCATTTTTAGCCTTATCAACCATAAAAACCTTTTCTAATCAATCATGTTCAAACAAGTAACAAGCCTCTTCATGGCTGTCGCACATAATAATTTTGCCATCCCGTAAAACGCCATGTTGCTCACAGTACTTTAAAGTCAAGCGAGGACTTCTTGACATAAGAATCAAGCCAGATTGCGCCAGTCGCAATGAAAGTGCCGCATCACATTTAGCTCGAAAGGCTTCATTTCCCGCGCCCAAAACCTCATCAGCCAAATAGAAGTCAAATGGAATGGCCATACTTAATGCAAACCCTAACTTTGCCCTCATCCCTGCTGAAAATGTATTGATGGGCGCGTAAAACTCAACATCTGACAATTCAGCAAAACTTTGGCAAAATGCACATAATTCAACTGCATCAAAACCCTTTAACTGCGCAAGAATTTTTAGGTTAGCGTTCGCAGACATATTTGGGTGAAACATACCTGTAAATCCAATCGGCCATGAAGTCGAATCTTCTCTCACTGAAACGCCATCATCAAGCTGCTTAACGCCACCAAGCAATCCTATTACGGTACTTTTTCCAGAACCGCTTTGCGCCAAAATGCCAACTCGCTGCCCTTTCTGAACCAACAACGTTGTGTTATGTAATACGATTTGCAAGCCATCGGCTGCACGATAATATTTAGTGGCATTGATAAAACCTAACATATATCCTCAACTATGATTTTTTTATGCGTTTGAATAACTCAGCGCTCAATACCATAATCACAACAAATAATATTGGTTGAGAATAAACCACAGACCTTGATTCATAACCCTGAAAAGCGCCACTTCTGAGCACTTCAATCGCTTGAAATAATGGGTTCAAGGTTAAAATTTCAGCGATGCCTAAAGGCAGCTCATTGGCTGTGTAAAAAATACCCGAAAGCCAAAAAACAGGCCTTAGAAGCACGGGCATTATTCGACTAAAAATGTCATACCTAGCTGAAAGCTCTGCAACAAAGTTCCCGACTGACGCGCCAATAGCCCACGCACATAAATACCCATACATCATTAACAACAAATTATGTGCTTCCGCTTTTTCATAAACAAAATAATTCAAACTGAACAAGACCAAATAGACAACCACGCCATTAATCAGCTCGACCAATGCGGCTGATATCATTATTTTTCCCGAAGTCACGCTTTCAATATACGTTAGAGAACGATTCAATTTCTTGGCGCGCATCATTGCGGTGATGGTGTAGCGAAACACCATATAAGGCAACATGCCAGACATCACAAAACTGATTAAATCCGTAAATATGGGCGATTGCTTTTGAACAATAGTAAAAAAAACCACAAGCGCACCAATCCAAGCCAAAGGATTAAGAAGAGCCCAGCCATACCCAAGTGGGTCATCAGAGAACTTAGTCTTCATGTCTCGGATTATTAAAGCATTAACTGTTTGAAGCATGTACCCTCAACTTTTTTGCAAGATGTTTAGCCATATTAATTAAAATGCTGTTGCGGCTCGTGTCAAACTGGTGACATCCGAAACTGCTGATAACACTTTTCGAACTTGGGCAAAAGAAGCATTCGTTGCAATAAGAGTGTCTCCATCTCGAATGGCAAAGTTTTTAGCCGCAAATAAACTTTTGGGATCTCTCATATTAAGTTCATATATGACGGGTAACACAGATGAGTTGGCTCCAACTTTACCAACCATTTCTGATGCAGATAGCTGTTGCACAATGTCTTGACTTTCAGCACGAAGCAAATAAACACCTTCAGGGTTTGCCAGTTCATCTTGTAAACCACCTGACAATGCAACCGCCTCCAATAACGATAAATTCAGTTTGGGGAAACTAACCAAGTTTTGCTTTCCAGTGGCACCGAGCACTGTAAATCTTGGGCTTAATGCACGAAGCACCACACTGTCATTTGGCAGCAAATTTATATTTGCATTTGGAGTCGTATAAATATCGTTCAAAATTCTACGGATTTTCTCTCCATTGCGCTCAACTATAACTTCAGTTAAATCAGGGTTTTGAGCTGTTGGACCAGCGAGGGCGATAATATTAGACAAGCTATTTTGATTACTTGATAACTCAATAAAACCTGCTTTTGTAACCAAGCCTTGAATGATGATTTTTTTGCTTAACCGCTCCTCGACTCTTATTGAAACCTGAGGATCTATTGATTTAGAACGCAGCAATGACGTTAAATTCAGTCGCAGCTGCTCAGGTGTAAGCCCTGATGCTTTGATGTTACCAACATACGGAATATTAATCGTCCCTTGATTATTAATGACACGAACCCCTAAATCCGCGGATCCTTTAGAGCTTCCAGTATAAAGGCCTTCCGCAGCGGTTTCCCAAATCGTAATGCCAACCTTATCTCCAACACCAAGCGTCTCCGAAACGATTGCACTGATACCGTTATGAGCTTGATATGTTTCTATAGTTAAATTTGGCGTATGCGATGTGATTGAGGACATTGGAATAATTAAATATTCCGCAAGTACCTGATCATTTTTAATATCCGATGAGCTTGGACCACTTTGTGGCAGAGAACACCCTGTAAAAAAGACACTAAATAGCGCAGCACTTACCAAACATAGCTTGGACATTTTTTTGTGACAATTAACTAACATAACTATTTAATCCTTGATTAACAAAACACAGCTTTATGAAATCAAAATTTCGCTCTCTAAGCACCTATCACAAGACCAGTGCGCGAACAGTATTCTCAACCATTTCAGAAATTGAAAAATGCTCGTTGGCAAAACGTTTGGCAGCACTTTTAAGTTTCGGATTTTTTTTAAACTGAACAATAAGATTGTGCAATTTTTCACATGCATCCAATAAATCAGGCTCTTCAACTGAGTCGAGCACATAACCTGTTTTACCGTTAATAAAACATTCAGCTGCGCCGCCAGCAGGTGTTGAAACAACAGGAACACCTAAAAACTGTGCTTCAATTAGGACATTTGGCAAACCTTCATACCGCGAAGTGAGTACAAGTGCATTCATTTTTGATAACCAATAGCCAACTGATTGCCGTCTACCCGCAAAAAGTATTCGATGGGAAATTTCAAATTTTTGTGCAAGTTCGTAACACATATTGAACAAACGACCATCTCCAACCAGAACAAATCTTGCGTCTGGGTTGTTCAGCAAGTATTGTCTAATAAGCCTAATAACTAAAATTGGACGTTTATCTGTTTCAAATCGAAAAACAGCACCAATCGTCTCTGTTGCTCCTTTTGTAAGCAATTCGAAATCATGCCAAATTTTTTCATCATCATGACATGGCTCAGGTGCCATCTGAGCAACTCCGTTGTAAACAACGGTAAATAAGCTTTCAGGCGTTTTCAGCCAATCACAATAAGCAAGGGCGGTTACACGGCTGTTGGTAATAAAATGAACACCGGGAATCCTGACCAAACTGAGGTACATTTCATGATATTCAGGTCGTGATATGTGTGCCCTCATATTCGGTGGAAGTCCGCGCATATTTAAGACAATTTTTGGAACCCCCGCGATTAGCGCAGCCAAAGCAGCAAATAAAACTGCACCGTCTTGCCAGATAAAGGCGACTTGTGTTTTGGCTTGCCTAAAATACTCGACCATCCGCATGACCCCATATAAAACTGGATTGGGTACATCGGATAACAAATCAGAGAGAACATCATTTTCTATCCCTAAGCGACTCACGGCAACAGGACTTAAGTCGTTGATTTGAAAAACCTTAGTGTCGTTGTCTCGCAAATAAGGTAAGAAAAAATCATTGTCCCTTTCAGATTCAAACGACTTCACAAGTATTTCCATGTGTTCCGTGACTGCTATACCTGAGATTTTTTCACCATTCACAAATTTTTTATCGATACTAACCGCAGTCCTTGTGAGCTGTCGCTCAGCGCCACCAGGACCTAGACTTCCGGTAATTAAGGCTGTTTTTCCTAAAAACTTATTGTTTGCAACAGGTAAATCTCTATTTTCGAAGACGAGCATTGCATGTTTCATTGCAAGCAGTGCAGAATCATCTTGCTCACAGAGGCTTTTACCTTCCAATGATTCCAACAATGCGGCAACACGCTTTACTTCAATAACGAAAGCCAAACTCTTTTTATCCAACGGAGCATCAGGTGCAATTTGCTGAATGACCGTTCTGGCTTTAAATAGCAACTTCCTGTTTCTCAAACGTTGCGCATATAATATTTTTGCCTCGTCACTTTTAGGGAAAGCGCACGTTACCTCTTCAAAAGCAATTTCCGATCGCTCATATTCTTTTACTTCATGTAATAAGTTGGCAAAGGCTAACTTATTAGCCAATTCATGCACTTTCATTAATGGCGAGTTATCTATCAAGCTAAGGGCTCTATTTTTTTCACCCGACTTCATTAACGCCTTAATAAACTTTTCAAAAGCCTGCAAATCCTCTGGATTGAGCTGATGTGCCTTTTCCCATGATGTCAATATTACTTTCAGTGGGGCTCGAGATTTCTCAAGTAATGTGGCATATCCACTGCAAATTAAAAAGTCATTTGGATGCGCGTCAATCAACACCTTCATTTCATGCAATGCCTGATTTGCGCTTTTGACATCCGTTGCGCTTTTTAGCAACTCTGTCAACTTAGTATTTATGTGTGAACTCATTTTCAACCTACATTCTTAGATTTTTGTACAAAACGTTTAAATTTGGCACAATCAACGACAACGCGTATAAATAACGGCGACAGGAAAAAGTGACTAAAGCCCATATCACCTGAAAATTTGAAATTTGAAATTTTCAAAGGCTTCTGCATTTATTCTTGCGCATTAATCCGCTACAACTTGCTTGGCTAACATCACATTGCACTTATCAATTTGTTTTTTAAATGACTCTGTTTCGGAAAATAACGCACTCAGCTTTTCCCAGTAGATTAATGCCGCAGCGAAATTTCGCTGCTTCATAAATTCACTCGCCAGCACACGCAATGCGACAGTATTTGACTCATCTTTTTCTAAGACAGATACGGCCACTTTGACTTTAGTTTCAACATCATCATCAGCCGCATTGCGCAACTGCTCTAATTGACCTCTTAAAATGAATATTTTTAATTTCTGAGCTTGTTCATAATCAGGATATTCATTGAGTATTGAGTTGACGAGAGTCCATGCAGCCTCATAGTCAGCGCAAGCATATAAAGCCCGAGCTTTTTTAACAGCCCAAACCAATACTTTCGCTATCGTGTTATCAATTTCTTTTACTGAGTCACCTTCATCTGCTGCCAAAAAAAACTTCAACTGATTCAACGAGAATAACGCATCCGTATAATTTTCCACCTTGATTGCAGACCTTGAGCGGTAAGACCATGCAGTTTGATCATTCTCATCCAAGCAAGTCGCAGTCACAAAACAGTCGAGCGCCTGACCATACATTTCACTCATATAATAAGAGCGACCTGTTGATAAATGAATGCTTGGAAACAAAGGATCAATTGTTATGATATTTTGACCTGCCTCAATCGCCTTTAGGTAATCACTGTTTTTATGTGCTTCTCTTAGTGCTTCTCGTTGTGTTTTGATAAACTCTCGGCGCTTCCTAATGACAAGATTATTTCTGGGTTGAATAATTGCCAAAGCATTTAATTGTTCCAACCACTGCTTCACATTTACGTTACTCAAATTATCGCTTTCAATCGTCATGAGCCATTCAGCGGCCACTCTTGAAATTGAGTTTTTTATTTCAACATCGTGCGGCCAAATTTCATGAATCTTGCTTAATCCTTTGGCAGCAATCAACGGAAATTGATGAGTTAATGCAACGTTAATGACATTCAGCGCCTCATTAGCACCAAAATTTATCAATTTATTCATTACATTTTCAAGCTCTTTTCCGTTTCCAACCAAGGCATATACAAGACTTAGACGCTTTAAAACACCTAGGTCATACGGTTTAAGCTGAACCGCTTTTTCTGACCACTCAACCACTAGAGCATATTTTTCTTGTTCCATAAATATGGTCGCCAGCTCCAATGCAGCCTCAAATTTGTGACTATCTCCTTGATACAAGCGTTCCCAAAAACCAATTGCTTTTTCAACCTGTCCTAGAGCAAAAGATGACTTTGCGCACATATAAACAACATCAGAATCCCACCGCTCCTCCGAAAACCAATAATCTGCGTTTTTCAACACATCTTTATGGCGTTCCAATTGAAAATTACATTTAATTAAAAAATGTCTGGTGTCGTCATTCACTTCTGAAAACTTACCCGGCTTATTTAACTGCAAAGCACAGCCTTCAAAATCACCCAAATCGTATAATATTTTTGCCAGCAGCTCAACCACATCAATGCGTTCAGGTTGCGTTCGAACGATAGGATATATTTTCCTTAATACGGCACTCAATTCACCTTGACGATACATATTTTCAAGCGTGTTGAATTCACCGTCCTCGAAACTTTGAACGGCTAATTGAGCATTATCAAAGTGAATTGAGAATTTATCTTTTTGTAATGGGATAATGTATTTTTGATTCCAATCTTCAAATAAATGGCTTTCAAATATTGGAGAGTAATGCGTTAAATCCAAACCTTCTTTTTCTAAAGACAACTCTTGTCCGAATTTTTCCATCAGCGAGGTTGGGTTATAAACCTCGGCTCCAATTTCAGCTGAAATACTTTCAACTTGCTTTATCCAGTACTCTCTAGCCTTTATAAAACTATCGCCTGGCAACTTCGCATTACAATGCGTCACAAAGACAACATTATTTACGCGTTGCTTAATTTCTAACATATCCCGTCTCAACTCATCATCCGTTGCTTGGCTTGCAACGAGTTGACTCAACAACATTTGCTTATCTTTTGTATAGGCTTGAAAAATTGGCTCTTCAATCAAAGATGCCCACTGCTCTTTTTCTAAACCAGGCTTTGCCAATGACCAAAATTTTTTTGTTCTTGCAGTGTCTGCAAAAAAATCCGAGAAATGAACCGAGACATAATTTAACTGCACGCATTCCGTTCCAACTTTTAGCACCTTCGCAGATGAAAGCTCAACAAAATACAAATCAGAAGGTGAATGAGCTATTGCATTTTTAACTTCTGGAATATGTGTGCGGCACAGGATTGGCCATATTTTTTCTGAAGGCGAATATTCCCCTAACAAAAACTTTAATTGCTGTAGCGCCTCTGCACTGGTATGGGTATAACCATAAATACGATCCATGTTCAAATCAAAACCAAATTTATTGGTCGATTTTTTTAAAGGATTCGTTATACGGCAAGAACCAATTGGTGTTATTTTCAATTTCATCGTCATGTCCTTAATAACTTATAGCTTTTTTATGTTTTTCACATACCAATCCATAGACTCTACTAAGCCTTGTTCTATATGGTGCGAGGGCTGATAACCGAGTAAATTTTTCGCCTTGCTGATATCAGCCTGCGAATGTCGAACATCGCCAACTCTAAATTCCCGATAAATCTGTGCGTAATCGTTCAAATGAGAAAAGTTCGGGCGTAATATATTTTTGATGCTCTCAAACAGTTGATTTAAAGTTGTTCGATCAGATACCGCAATATTATAAACCTGGTCTATCGCATCAACATTGTCAGTAGTGGCTGCTAACAAATTGGCTTGGATAGCATTTTCAACAAAACAAAAGTCTCTACTCGTTTCACCATCCCCATTAATCCAAACAGGCTCATTCAACATCATTGCACTCGCCCATTTTGGAATGACTGCTGCATAGGCACCATTGGGGTTTTGTCGTTTTCCAAAAACATTAAAATATCTCAAACCAATGGTTTTAAAACCATACGTTTTAGCAAATACGGATGCATAGAGTTCATTTACAAGTTTTGTAACCGCGTACGGTGACATCGGATTCCCAATCACACCTTCTACTTTAGGTAAGGCTGGATGGTCCCCATACGTTGAGCTTGATGCGGCATAGACGAAGCGGCAAATGTTTGCGTCACGAGATGCAACCAACATGTTTAAAAAGCCGCTTATATTTGTCGCATTGGTGCTAATTGGATCTGCAATTGAGCGAGGCACGCTACCGAGTGCAGCTTGGTGCAATACAAAGTCAACGCCTTGAACAGCTTGAACGCAATCCTCAAGATTTCGTATATCACCTTGAATAAATTTGAAACGTTGCCATTGCTCTAAGGTAACCAGCTTACTTACTTCATCAAGGTTGTGCTGAAATCCAGTAGCGAAGTTGTCCATTCCAACTACATTTTGATTTAGTTTTAACAAAGTCTCTAATAAGTTACTACCAATAAATCCAGCCACACCTGTTACCAACCAAGTTTTTGGTTCCGTAGGCAACCTAGCTATCAGCTTGTCATAAGCTGTCAATCCTGAATTTATAGCCGCCATAGTTTAGCTCCTGAGTCTACAATAGCCTGTTTATCATACGCAGACTTCACATCAACAAACAAACCGCCCTTGGATAATTTATTGGTGATTTGCTCTAATGGTAATGTCATATAGTGCGAGTGCGAAACTGCGGCGACAATTGCACAAGCACTTAATGGCAAATCATCCCAATCTACGAGTTTGACACCGTACTCATGTAATGCTTCCTCAGGCTTTGCAATCGGGTCATGTACATAAACGTCGCAACCAAATTCAACCAGCTCTTTGATTACATCAGACACTTTTGAGTTCCGCAAATCAGAGCAGTTTTCTTTGAAGGTCAATCCAAGCACGATGACGACAGAATCCTTAACTGCCACCCCACTGTGAATGATTCTTTTTACTGTTTGCTGTGCCACATGCTCGGCCATGTTATCGTTGATACGACGACCAGCCAGTATGACTTGGGGGTGATAGCCCATCATTTCAGCTTTATGCGTCAGATAATATGGGTCTACACCGATACAATGCCCGCCTACCAAGCCGGGGCGAAATGGTAAAAAATTCCACTTTGTTTCAGCCGCCTTTAACACATCTAAAGTGTCAATACCAACCTTATCGAAAATAATAGACAGCTCATTCATCAAGGCAATATTTAAATCCCGCTGCGTATTTTCAATGACTTTAGCAGCCTCCGCAACTTTAATCGACGATGCCCTATGAACCCCTGCATCTATCACCATTTCATAAAGAGATGCCACGCGTTCCAAAGTGTCGGCGCAATCGCCTGACACCACTTTCGTTATCTTTGTAACCGTCCGTTCTTTATCCCCAGGACTCACGCGCTCTGGTGAATAACCAACATTAAAGTCTACGCCCCACCGCATTCCAGAATATTGCTCCAACACTGGGATACAAATATCCTCAGTCGCGCCTGGATAGACTGTTGACTCATAGACAATGGTCGATCCTTTTTTCATGTATTTGCCCACTGTTTTAGATGACTCAATCAGTGGTGAAAAGTCTGGCGCATGAGAGCCATCAACAGGTGTTGGGACAGCCACAATAATAAAATCCGCATCTTTTAGCACTACTGGGTCAGTAGCTACTTTGAGAAGGCTCGCAGCCTTTAGCTCTTCACTAGCCAACTCACCTGATGGATCCAGAAAATCTCTGTAGCTATTTACTTTTTTTTCTGACAGGTCAAAACCAATCGTTGGTATTTTTTTTCCAAATTCAACAGCCAATGGCAAGCCTACATAGCCCAATCCTACGACTGCAATAGTTATATCCGTCATTAATTTCTATCCTTTAAAAATAAGGTAATAAGTTTGGCCAAAAACAAGATCTCTTTACCCTTAAGTCCATTCACGGGGCAAGTTATCTAAAATGACCAAAATTGCATCAAGATTCCATCAAAATTGAATCAAGATTGCATTAAAAGAGAGTGAGTATACATAATTAATCATCAACCGGCAATTAATTTCTCCTCGATTTGACGGACACCTACTTGTTTAGCCCCTAACTTTAACGGTGCACCATACAGTCAACTAAAGGAGCAACAACCATGGGTGCCCCGTCCTACAATAGGTTGACACAACCGAGCGAGCAACTCAGGAGTGTCTGTGAATTTAGAACCCCGCGCAAAACTGACTTGAATCGTTAGAGCTTGAGGCCCTGATAACAATGGCTCGAGACTGACTTTATTAACCTGCCACGGCTCTTGTAAGTCCAGGGCGGCCTGGAATAATTGCCATCTATTTATTTTTATCAAAAATTCGTAAATCCACCCACACCAATCCTGATAGAGCCAAATTTTATTGACAAAGGATGTAAATAAGGAGTGGGATTTATTGGCAACACAACACCTACAAAAAAACATAACATAAGGAATAAAATATCTCAATTAAAACTAACATTGATTTTTTCGTGCTTACTTATAAGCGCATGCAGCAGCATTGAACCTCTAACATACGGTAAAAAGACATACACCCAAGCCATCAGCGAAGCCGAAGCCCAGCACCAAGTCAATCAAATCGAAGCCATTGAAAAACGTGCCCGCACCCAAACCAAAGAAGAAATGATGGACGTGGCAGAAGTCATCAACAAAATCGACAGCGGTCGTCCAAAAACCACCCTAATTTTGTATTAAATCACCCCTCAATCAACCCGGAGTTATTATGAAAAAGCAATTACTAATCACCGTATTGGCCGCAACCCTTTTGGGCGGCTGCGTTGCAAGCGGCCCTTCAGTTGGCGACTATGCCATTGGTGACGACTCAGCAGCCATCAAAGGTGGCCGCAACAAAGCCTCTGCTCAATTAACCAAAGCAGAACTTGATCAACATCGCCGCCAACGCACCAACGTGAGCGAAGAGATGGACTTAGAAAAACAAAAACGCCGCAACTCGCAAGAAAAAGTCAACGGCGGCATGAACACAGCCGCAGGTGCTTTAGGTCTTTTGGGGGTTGCTGTTCACGCGTTTCGCTAATCAAAACGCCTCCACAAAAGAGCCGCTTTCGCGGCTCTTTTTCACACCCCAACCCCAAACCAGTAAAACCCGCCTCAAAATTGAGCAAAAACCACAAGCAGCGCTGCATATCAAGTACAATTCGCGCTTTACGCTCACAACATGCGCATCACACGCCACCTCCAGCCCCACTCAACCCATCCGCCCGCCGCGCTCACCATCGGCAACTTTGACGGCGTTCACCTTGGGCACACGGCTATTTTGACGCAACTGCTTGACCATGCGCAACGCCACGGCTTCACCCCTACTGTCATCACATTTGAGCCACACCCAAAAGTATTTTTTGCCCATAAAAACCCGCAAGCTGCGCCCACCAAAATCGTGCCGTTGCGCAACAAGCTCGCGTTATTTGCCAAACTGGGCATTGAGCACGTGGTGATTTTGCCATTTAACACCGCATTGGCGAGCATGAGCGCCACTGATTTTGTCAGAGAACTGTTACTCAACCGCTTAAACATGCGCCACTTATTGATTGGCGATGACTTTCAATTTGGTGCACAGCGCGCAGGCAATTTTTCGCTATTACAGCAAATGAGTGCTGCGCACGGTTTTACGCTCAACGCTGTTCAAAGCGTGTACTGCGTCGAGCAACGCGCCTCAAGCAGTCACATTCGCACATTGATTGCACAAGGCAATATCGCCAGCGCAGTGGCTCAACTGGGTCACCCCCTACAATTATCAGGTCGCGTTATTTACGGCCAACAACTCGGGCGCACCATCAATTGCCCCACCATTAACCTCAAAATGCCCGCCAACCTTGCCGCGCAAGGCGTTTTTGCCGTAGACATTCACATAAACGGCCAAAACCACCACGGCGTTGCCAGCATTGGCACACGCCCAAGTGTGAAAACCAACGGCCAATGCTGGCTTGAAGTACACATTTTTGACTTTAACCAAAACGTGTATGGCCAACTCGCGCACGTCACATTGCGCCACAAAATCCGCGACGAGCTCAAGTTTACCGATTTGCCCGCCCTGCAACGCGCGATTGACGACGACATTGCCCAAGCCCATGCATTTTTTGCAAACCACCCCAACCCAACTCACAAGCTGGGTTAAAATACGCCTTTTGCGCGGTGCGCCCTCACTTTATTTATTGCCATCATGACCACTCAACCCAAAAACAACTACCCCGTCAATCTGCTCGACACCCCGTTCCCCATGCGCGGCGACCTTGCCAAACGCGAGCCGCTCATGGTCAAAGCATGGCAAGAGCAAAACCGCTACGCCAAAATCCGTGCCGCCTCAAAAGGCCGCCCAAAATTCATCCTGCACGACGGCCCGCCGTACGCCAATGGCGACTTACACATTGGCCACGCACTCAACAAAATTTTAAAAGACATCATCATCAAATCACGGACCATGGCGGGCTTTGATGCGCCGTACGTCCCAGGTTGGGATTGTCACGGCATGCCGATTGAAAACAAAATCGAAGAATTACACGGGCGCGGCTTGCCCACGCGCGAAGTCCAAGAAAAATCCCGCGCCTACGCCGCCACCCAAATTGAGCAACAAAAAATTGACTTCATGCGTTTGGGGGTTTTGGGCGACTGGGATAATCCGTACAAAACCATGAACTTTTCCAACGAAGCCAATGAAATCCGCGCCTTGGGGCAAATTTTGGACAACGGCTTCGTGTATCGCGGCTTAAAACCCGTCAACTGGTGCTTTGACTGCGAATCAGCCCTTGCCGAAGCCGAAGTTGAGTATCAAAACAAAGTTGACTTGGCCATTGACGTGGGTTTCGCCTTCACCCAACACGCACAACTCGCGCAAGCGTTTAACGCCACCATCGCGCCCATCGGTCACATTGTGATTTGGACAACCACGCCGTGGACGATTCCCGCCAATCAGGCCTTAAATGTTCACCCTGAATTCAACTACGCTTTGGTGCAATTAGACAACGGCAATCAGCTGATTGTCGCGCAAGATTTGGTCGAGTCAGCCCTCAAACGCTATGAATTAAGCGGCAAAATCATCGCCACCTGTACAGGCGCGGCATTGCAAAATATCGCGTTCAAGCATCCTTTGTACGAGCGTTTATCGCCCGTATATTTGGCCGATTACGTCACCGCCGATTCAGGCACAGGCGTGGTGCATTGCTCGCCCGCTTACGGCGTAGATGACTTTGCGATTTGCAAAGCCAACGGCATGCGCAATGACGACGTATTAACCCCCGTACTGGGCAACGGGCGCTATGTCGCCGATTTACCTGATTTTGGCGGCTTAAATATTTGGGGCGCCAACCCAAAAATCGTCGCCAAAATCAAAGAACTGGGCGCATTATTCCAAGTCGTTAAATACGACCACAGCTACATGCATTGCTGGCGCCACAAAACCCCGCTGATTTTCCGCGCCACCACCCAATGGTTCGCCTCAATGGACAATTTAGTCGACGGCGCCAGCCTGCGCACCCGTGCGCTGGCTGGCGTTGAAGCCACCGAGTTTTTCCCCAGCTGGGGCAAGGCACGCCTGCACGCCATGATTGCCAATCGCCCCGATTGGACGCTCTCGCGCCAACGCCAATGGGGTGTGCCGATGCCATTTTTCTTGCACAAAGCCACAGGACAATTGCATCCTGACACCAAAAACCAGCTCGAACGCATCGCCCAACTGGTTGAAGCAGGCGGGATTGAAGCATGGCAAAACTTGGACATCAATCAATTTTTGGGCGCTGATGCCGATGATTATTTTAAAAACAAAGACACGCTCGACGTCTGGTTTGACTCAGGCACGACCCACAAACACGTATTGCGCGGCTCGCACGCCGATGATTTGCAATGGCCAGCCGACTTGTACCTTGAAGGCTCAGACCAGCATCGCGGCTGGTTTCACTCATCATTATTAACGGGCGCCATGCTCGACGGCCAACCGCCGTACAAAGCCCTGCTCACCCACGGCTTCGCGGTCGATGGCGAGGGCAAAAAAATGAGCAAGTCCGTGGGCAATACCGTCGCCCCGCAAGACGTTGCCAATAAACTGGGTGCAGAAATCATCCGCTTGTGGGTGGGCGCAACCGATTACTCAGGCGAATTATCCATTTCTGACGAAATTTTAAAACGCGTTTCTGAGGGCTACCGCCGCGTGCGCAACACATTGCGCTTTTTGCTTGCCAATTTGTCTGACTTTGACGCAGCAACCGATTTATTGCCCGTTGATAAGTTACTCGAAATCGACCAATACGCGCTCGCGCTCACCGCCAGTTGGCAAGCCGACTCGCTCGCGCACGCCCAACGGTACGAGTTTCACCCGATGGTTGCCAAACTGCAAAACTTTTGCTCCGAAGACTTGGGCGGTTTTTACCTAGACATCATCAAAGACCGCTTATACACCAGCGCGCCCAACTCAGCCCCGCGCCGCGCCGCGCAAACCGCGCTGTACCATATTGCACACAGCGTGATTCGCACCATGGCACCGATTTTGAGTTTTACCGCCGAAGAAGCGTGGGCAGTTTTGATGAACACGCCAGAAGACGCCACTATTTTTACCGAACTTAACTACGTGTTGCCCGAAATTGCGCAGTCCGATGCGCTCATCAGCCGCTGGACGCGCATCCGCGCCCTGCGTGACGATGTGAATAAATCGCTCGAGCACGCACGCACTGACGGCAAAATTGGCTCAGCCCTACAAGCCGCGGTTGAGATTCACGCCCCAGCGGCCGATGCAGAATTATTGCAAAGTTTGGGCGACGAATTGCGGTTTGTCCTCATCACGTCGGCCGCCAGCGTCCACACCAGCGCAGCACTCAACATGCAAGTCAACGTGCAAGTCAACGTCGCCGATGGCAACAAATGTGAGCGTTGCTGGCATGTGAGCGTTGAGGTTGGCACAGTTGCCGACCATCCAAGCCTTTGCCCACGGTGCGCGAGCAACTTATTTGGTGCAGGAGAAACACGCCGTTCCGCTTAATTTTGCGCTGAACATCATTTTCGAACCCCAGTGCGCCACACCAAAGGCGCGCTTCTTTCACGGTCTATCATGCAAAAATCACACTTACAATTTACCAATGCGCGCCGCGCATTGTGGCCATTTTTTTTACTGTCCGCGCTTTTAATCCTCATCGACCAAGCCACCAAATTGGCAATTGAAGCCAATTTCGCGTTTCAAGAATTCACGCCAGTGACCTCTTTTTTCAACATCGGCTTGGTCTACAACCCTGGCGCAGCATTTAGCTTTTTGGCCAACCACAATGGCTGGCAACGCTGGTTTTTTACCGTTCTATCCCTTGCAGCCTCGGCCTTCATTGTTTTTCAGCTCATCAAATACCGTGAAAAAACCGCTTATTGCTTGGGTTTGGCATTCATTTTATCGGGCGCAATTGGCAACCTAATTGACCGCGTACGGATTGGTAAAGTGGTTGATTTTCTGGATTTTCATTATCTTGGGCATCATTGGCCTGCGTTTAATATTGCCGATTCGGCGATTTTAATTGGCGTGGCGATTTTGCTGTTTGATGAGTTCCGCAAAAAGAGTTAACGTGCGCCACATTCTTCACACATTCAAGCACCGCCCGCGTTACACGCTGGCCATGCTGGTGACCGCATTACTGGGCGGCGCATTTGCCATAACAGGCGCACGGGCATCACAAGCGGTTTTGTGGGCGCTTGACGCAGGTTTGTTGTTTTTTTTAACCTCAACCTCAATGGCCATGTCACGCGGCACGCCAGCCAGCATGCTGCAGCGTGCCCAATGTCAAACCATCGGAAAACCGCTGATTATCGGCCTCACGGCAGCCATCAGCGCCGTCGTTTTAATTGCGCTCTACACAGAAACCCACATTGACCAAAACCATCATTTGGCAGGCGTTCAGCTCGCATTGGCCGCATTGAGCATCGTGTTGGCGTGGTTGTTTTTGGTTTTTGTGTTTGGGATTGAATACGCACACGCGTTTGCGCTGAACCGATTGGACACAGGCGCCGATGGCGGCTTGCAGTTTCCCAACACGCCTGAGCCTGACTACTGGGATTTTATGTATTTTTCCGCCATTTTAAGCATGGCATTTCAAACCGCAGATGTGCAAATCACCAGCCGCCACATGCGCCGCATGGTCTTGCTGCACAGCATTTTGGCCTTTTTCTTTAACATGGTGATTTTATCGATGAGCATCAACACCATCGCCGCCACCCTTTAATTTTATAGTTAGTATATTTATGACCATCACCGCAAAATTTGTTACAGGCTCTACCCTGAAACACGTCATCACCATGACTTTATCCGCCTCAATTGGCTTGGTCGCGGTGTTTGCCGTCGATGCGCTTAATTTGTTTTATATCTCAAAATTAGGCCAAAGCGAGCTTGCCGCAGCCGTTGGCTACGCAGGCACATTGCTTTTCTTTCACACCTCGATTGCAATCGGCCTATCGATTGCCGCCACCGCTTTGGTGTCACGCGCACTGGGCAGCGGCAAGCGCGACTACGCCAAACAACTCTCTGGCGCAGCGCTCATCAGCATGGCCGCAATTATGGTATTTTTGACCATCCTGACTTTCCCATTTTTACGCCCATTGGTAGAAGCACTGGGTGCCACAGGTAAAACGGCTGATTTGGCCGTCCGTTTTATGCGCTTTGTCCTGCCATCCATTCCCGTCATGGGCTTGGGCATGTGCATGGGCGCATTGCTGCGGGCGGTGGGCGACGCCAAACAATCCATGTATGTCACACTCAGCGCAGCGCTGTGCACGGCTTTGCTTGATCCACTGCTCATTTTTGTCTTTGATTTGGGCTTAGATGGCGCAGCGATTGCCACATCCATTTCTCGCCTGCTCATGCTCACCGTTGGTTTTGCTGCATTAAAAGGCAAACATGGCCTGCTCGCCATGCCAAAAACGGGCATTTACAAAACCGAAATGAACGCGTATTTGCTCATTGCCGTGCCTGCCGTCTTAACCCAAATCGCCACGCCCGTGGGCAATACGATTGTGACGCGTTTTATGGCCGGTTATGGCGACTCCGCCGTGGTGGCCTGGTCAATTATTGGCCGCCTGATTCCCGTCGCCTTTGGCGTGATTTTTGCGCTGTCTGGCGCAATTGGCCCGATTGTGGGGCAAAATTTGGGCGCGCAACGCTTTGACCGCATCCGCACCACCATTCAAGACAGTTTAAAAGTCACGGTGGTGTATGTGCTCGCCGTGTGGTTGTTGCTCGCACTCACCCGCCACCAAATCGCCGGATTCTTTAGCGCAACGGGGCAAGCACAAGACCTAATCGCATTTTTTTGCTTGGCGGTGGCCGGCAGCTTTTTGTTTAACGGCACATTGTTTGTTGCCAACGCCGCGTTTAACAACTTGGGCTTTGCGCTGTACTCAACCCTGCTCAACTGGGGGCGCGCCACGCTGGGCGTGATTCCGTTTGTGTGGGTGGGCGCGCATTACTTTGGCGCGGTCGGTGTATTGGCGGGTTACGGCTTGGGCGTGGTTTTGTTTGGCGTTATTGGCGGCGTGCTGTGTTTTAAAGTCCTCGCACGATTAGAGCGTGAATCTGCGCAAAAAAAGCAAGCCGCCAGTATTTAAAAACCACACCGCAAGCAGCGCGGCCAATTTAAATCTGACAAGCCTCATGCAGCCCAATGCCGCAGATAAATTCTTCGCCATCATGCTGCGGATTGGCTCGTTTGTGTGTATGATGACACCGCATTGCGTGCAGGCACGGACACAGAACTCATGCGTCCGTTTAAATCAAAGCCGCCACACAGAAATTTTGCCCAAAAGCACTTCTCAAACAAGGACTTTAATGAAAAATACATTCAAAATGCTCGCACTTGGCAGCACAGCCTTAATTTTAAGCGCCTGCGTCAACTTTCCTTATCAAGCACCCACCCAGCAAGGCAACTTAATCGAACAAGAACGCGTTGACTTGATTCGTGAGGGCATGAGCCGCGCTGACATTGAAAACACTGTGGGTTCACCGCTGTTAAAAGATGTTTTCCACCAAGACCGTTGGGACTACATCTACACCCTACAAAAGCACTTCCAAACCGCCGAGCAACGCCGCATCACCATTTGGTTTGTCAACGACAAAGCGGTTAAAATCGAGCGTGATTTGCCCGTTGCGCCACAGGCTGCCAAATAATCAGCTTGGCATCAACAGCCAATTCAATCAATTCAGCCGCCTCTGCTTTTAGAGGCTGAAAAATGACGAACCATCCGAATTTTTCATGCTTTTTACCTAAATTTACCTAAAAATTGTTCGGATTTTCCGAACAATTTTTGTCCAATACCGCCAAAGTAGGTTTTTACTTTGTTGCGCAAAGGTCCCATCATGTTAAAAATTGTTATTTCCGGCGCATCAGGCCGCATGGGGCGCATGCTCATTGAAGCGGCGCTCAACACACCCAGCATCACACTCCACGGCGCGCTTGACTCAGAGCGCAGCGCATTTATTGGTGCGGATGCGGGTGATTTTTTGGGGCAAAAAACCGGCGTGTTGATTTCAAACGACGTCAACGCCACATTGGCGGGCGCAGATTGCCTGATTGATTTTACCCGCCCAGAAGCGACACTGAACTACCTTGCCGCCTGCACCCAGCACAAAGTAAACGCCGTCATTGGCACAACGGGGTTTGATGATGCAGGCAAACAAGCCATTGTGCAGGCCGCAGCCCACATTGGCGTGGTATTTGCTCCAAACATGGGCGTGGGCGTCAACGCCACTTTTAAAATTCTTGAATTGGCCGCTCAAATTCTCAACACAGGTTTTGATGTCGAAATCGTTGAAGCCCATCACCGCAACAAAATCGACGCACCATCAGGCACGGCACTAAAAATGGGTGAAGTGGTTGCGCAAGGTTTGGGGCGTGATTTGCAACAATGCGCCATTTATGGGCGCGAAGGCGTGACTGGCGTGCGCGACGCGCAAACCATCGGTTTTTCCACCATTCGTGGCGGCGATGTGATTGGCGACCATACCGTCATGTTTTTGGGCAACGGCGAACGGATTGAAATCACCCACAAATCATCATCGCGCAACACATACGCGGTGGGCGCAATCCGCGCAGCGCTGTTTTTGGCAAACAAAACCTCTGGCGAATTTGACATGCAAGACGTGCTGGGCTTGAGCAATTAACGACTTGCCACAACGCCACCCAGCAAGGTCAGCGCGCAAAAAAGCCCCTCAAAAACCCAGCCTCGGTTGGGTTTTTGCGCAAAATACAGCGCAAAAGTAAACCATTACACGCAGCAAATCATTTACAGTCGAGCAACTTAATAACTCAATGCTCACCACTCTAAAAGGAATTTCATGGAATCGTTTAACCTGTCACATTTTTGGGCGCAAGGCGACGGCTTTGGCCACTTTATCAGCATTGTGCTGCTCATCATGTCGGTGCTTAGCTGGGGCGTGATTTTTTTGCGCCTCGCGCTGTACAAAAACCTGCGCCAATTGCCCAAAGCCTTGAACAGCTATTGGAACAACCCAGACCCAGCCGTTCAACTTGAATCAATCAAAAGGCTTGACCGCGAGCAACTGCTCACCCCCATCGCCCAGCTCGCGCAGCACAACGGCTCCACCGCATCGTTGGAGCGCAAATTATCCCAAGCCGTGCGCACATCGCAACACAAACTCGAGCAAGGCTTAACCCTGCTCGCCACCATTGCATCATCCGCGCCGTTTGTGGGGCTGCTCGGCACAGTGTGGGGGATTTATCGCACCTTAAGCACGGTGGCCGCCCAAGGCCAAATGGACGTGGCAAAAATCATCGGCCCGGTGGGCGAGGCGCTGATTATGACCGCGGTGGGTTTATCCGTGGCGCTGCCTGCGTTGTTTGCCTACAATTTTTTCAACCGCAACAACCAAACCCATCAAACCGACATCGACGCATTTGCGCACGACATTCTCAACCAACACTTGGGGCAATAACATGGCGCTGTACTCCCCCAAAAAACCGCCGCTCAAGCCCATGTCAGACATCAACGTCACGCCCATGGTCGACGTCATGTTGGTGTTGCTTGTGATTTTCATCATGGCCGCGCCCTTGCTCACCCATTCGATTAACGTGGATTTACCTGCCGAAAAAGCCGCCGCCGCGAGCGCCCAAGACGCGCCCGTTGTGTTGGCGATTGATGCGCAAGGCCAATTTTTCATCGACCAAACCCGCGTCGATGAGGCCAATTTACCCGACGCGCTCACCGCACTGGCGCGCAAAAACGCCCAAACCCCCATCCACATTCGCGCCGATCAAAGCATCGCCTACGCAAAAGTCGCGCATTTACTCGCCGCCGCTCAAAGCGCTGGGCTAAGCCGCGTGAGCTTTTTAACCCAAGCTGGGGGCAAATAATGCGTCGCTGGCTGTGCGTTTTTTTAACCTGCGGCTGGCTTGAAGCCGCTCATGTTCACGCCAGCCCCATTCACATCACGGACGACACAGGCGCACACATCACGCTGGCAGCGCCCGCCAAGCGGATTGTGTCTTTATCGCCCGCCATTACCGAAAACCTGTTTTCGATTGGCGCGGGTGATTTGATTGTGGGCACAAGCAGCCACAGCGACTATCCAGCGGGCGCAAGCGCCATTCCCATCACCTCCGATTTTCAAACCATCCAATTAGAGCGGATTGCCGCGCTCAAACCCGACCTCATCATTGCATGGCAAGGCGGCAACTCGCCCGCGCAATTGGCCGTATTGCAGCAACTCAACATCCCGATTTTTCAACAACAATCCCAAACCTTGGCCGACATTCCGTTAGCGCTCACTCAGCTCGCACGTTTGACCGCGCGTGAGCCAGCCGCCGCGCCCATCGTTCTAGCCGCCTATCAGCGCATCGCATTATTAAAAGACGCGCCCAGCCCCAATTTAAACGCGTTTTATCAAGTGTGGCACGCCCCACTCATGACCCTCAACCAGTCCAACTGGGTCAGCGATGCGCTCAACCGCTGCGGCGCGCGCAATATTTTTGCCAACGCCCCCATCACCGCACCCACCGTCAGCATGGAACCCGTGCTCGCGCTCAACCCCGAACTCATCATCACCGCCAGCGCCCAAGCCACCACCAACCAAAGCCTAGACGCGTGGCGCAGCTGGGGCAACTTAAGCGCGGTGCGGCACAATGGGTTATTATTTGTTGACAGCGACGCCATGAACCGCGCCACCTTGCGCACACTGGATGCCGCCACCGACTTATGCCACAGCATCAACACCATCCGCACCACCATCACGCGA
This sequence comes from Hydromonas sp., assembly GCA_017495165.1. GTDB lineage: Bacteria > Pseudomonadota > Gammaproteobacteria > Burkholderiales > Burkholderiaceae > Hydromonas. Next base: position 57,614 of record JAFEII010000007.1, read on the forward strand.
GCCAACCATGTTTAAAGTCGCCACCTACAACATCCACAAAGGCCAAACCCTATTCAAAGGCTGCAACTTAAGCGGCCTCAAACAAGGCCTGAACGAGCTCAACGCCGACATCATCTGCCTGCAAGAAGTCCAAGAAACCAGCCGCCGCCGCAGCGCATCCATCGACGCGCACGGCGCATCCCAACTGCTCGCCCTCCAAAGCAACCGCTACCCATACGCCGCCTACGGCGCCAACGCCGTGTACCACCACGGCCACCACGGCAACGCCATTTTGTCGCGCTACCCGATTCAAAAATGGCAAAACATCGACGTCTCCGACCACCGCCTAGAGCAGCGCGGCATCCTACACGCCATTTTGCAGCACCCGCGTTTGGGCGACGTGCACGTTTTGTGCGCCCATTTTGGCCTATTTAAAGTCAGCCGCGTCCGCCAAGCCGTTGCCCTGATTGAACACGTCAAACAACACATCCCCGCAGACGCACCGCTGATTATCGGCGGCGATTTTAACGACTGGAATTTACACGTCCATCAGGCACTCACCCACCAACTCCACGTAATTGACAGCATCGACCATGCGCACAAAAAACACCTCGGCCGCACCTTCCCCGTGCACTTGCCATGGTTCAAACTCGACCGCCTCTACACCCGCAACCTCAACGTGGTTGCCGCCCACGTCCACGCCAGCCCAGAATGGCGCCAACGCTCCGACCACGCCCCCATCAGCGCAACGTTTAAATAACCCACAAAACCACGTCGTTGCGGGCTTGAACCGCAACCTCACAACTTACCTCCCACCACGTCGTTGCGGGCTTGACCCGCAACCTCATAGCTTATCTCCCACCACGTCATTGCGGGCTTGACCCGCAACCTCACAACTTATCTCCCACAACGTCATTGCGGGCTCGACCCGCAACCTCACAACTTATCTCCCATCACGTCATTGCGGGCTCGACCCGCAACCTCACAACTTATCTCCCACAACGTCATTGCGGGCTTGACCCGCAACCTCACAACTTATCTCCCACAACGTCATTG
>JAFEII010000008.1 GCA_017495165.1 Hydromonas sp.
CTACGACCTTCGGGTTATGAGCCCGACGAGCTACCATGCTGCTCCACCCCGCGACAGGTAAATTATATTCGGTTGGCGGAAGCGGTGAGATTCGAACTCACGGTGGACGTAAATCCACGACAGTTTTCAAGACTGTAGCATTAAACCGCTCTGCCACGCTTCCCTTACCAAGAACGACAGTATAAATACTTCATGCTGCTTTGGCAAGTATTTTTTTTAAATTTAGTGTGTTTTTTTGAATTTAACCTGTTTTTTGCACACTCAAACGTGCAATGAGCGCACGCGCAGCCTGCCCTCGATGGCTCAATAGGTTTTTTTGCTCATCCGAGAGCTGCGCAGCAGTAAGTCCGTGTTCCGGCACAAAAAAACAAGCGTCATAACCAAAACCACCTGCACCAGTTAGCTGTTCGGCCACCTGCCCTTGCCAAAAACCATCCACGACAATTGGCTGCGGATCGTGCGCATGACGCACAAACACCAGCACACAATAAAAATATGCCTGTCGGTTTGATGCACCATTTAAATCGGCCAATAGTTTTGCGCAGTTGCGCTGATCTTTGGTTAAATGAGCACCACCTGAGTTACCCGCGTAACGCGCCGAGTATACGCCCGGCGCACCATTTAACGCAGCCACGCACAAGCCAGAATCATCCGCTAACGCAGGCAATCCTGTGGCAGCCGATGCATGCCGCGCTTTATGCAGCGCATTCTCGACAAATGTTTCAAACGGTTCATCGCATGGCGCAACTTGGTAAAAGCCTTGGCTTTGCACCTCAAAACCCAGTGGCGACAATAGCCGCCCAAACTCCGCCAATTTGCCTTGGTTGTCAGAGGCAAGCACCATTTTTTGTAAGCGCTCAATTGTCATTGCCAATCTCCTCTTAGTTCGCGCACTTGCACCTCTAAATATTGCGGCGTGGACTTTTCGGGTGCAACTGGCGCCCCCACATTGAGCCGAACTTTTGAGAAAAAACCGCGAATAAACGGACGACTCATCGCGGCGCCGTATTTGCGTGAAAAGAACGAACCCCACAAGCCTTGTATCCCAATTGGAATCACGGGCGCTGCGTGCAAGGCCAATATTTTACTAATTCCTTGGCGAAACTGTGCAATCTCGCCATCAGAGGTTAACCGCCCTTCTGGAAAAATACAAACCAGCTGGCCGTCTTCCAGCTCTTGCGCCACCTTCAAAAAAGCCTTTTCCATCACAAAAGGATCTTCTTTTGCACTCGCAATCGGAATGGCTTTGAGTATTTTGAACAAAGAAGATAAAACAGGGATTTTTGCAATTTGAGCATCCATAACAAACCGAATCGGTCGAGGACTTGCAGCGGTGATAAAAAATGCATCGATAAATGACACATGATTGGCAACCAAAATAGCCGCGCCCTTGGTGGGGATTGCCTTACGATTTACAAAGGTCAGTCGATAAAAAATCGTGGTTAAAACCCATGACAAAAAGCGTATAAAAAACGTTGGAATGAGTCTAAAAATATAAGTTGCAACCGCCGCATTGAGCAACGCGGTCACGCCAATAATTTGCGCAATACTGGCACCAAAATAATTCAAGGTCACCGCCATCACAGCGGCAGCCACCATAAACAGTGCATTAATCACATTGTTGGCCGCCACAATCCTGGCGCGATGACTCGGCTGCGCATAGGTTTGGAGCATTGCATACAGTGGAACGCTATAAAGCCCAGAAAAAACTGAAAGTAGGAACAAGTCAATTGAAAAACGCACACCGCCTTGGTGCGCAAAAAACGCAGGCAAACCAATCACGGCGCTATCGGTAAGCGTTTGCGTAAAATCATTAATTGCAAAATATAAATCAAGCCCAAACACAGACATACCAATTGCGCCAAAAGGCACCAAGCCAATTTCAAGTTGTTGGCGCGACAGCTTCGCGCACAAGAGCGAGCCAGCGCCAATTCCCACCGAAAAAAGCGCCAGCATAAACGTCACGACCCGCTCATTGGCATGCATCACTTCTTTTGCCAGCGGCGCAAAATGCGTCAACAGCACGGCGCCAAAGAACCAAAGCCACGAAATCCCAATCATTGCATAAAAAACGCTTGCATCTGCACGTGCCAATTTCAGATTGCGCAACGTTTCACTCAGAGGATTCCAACTCATTTTGACCGATTCAAGCGACGGCGTAGAAGGAATAAAACAGCTGGCGCCGCAACCAATCAAAGCCACAAAAACACACAAACCCGCCGCAAAAGTCACGCCCGACTCACCCAAGCCCACCAATTCTGCTGCCGCAATTGAGCCAAACAAAATAGCCACAAAGGTCGCCATTTCAACCAAGCCATTGCCCGCAACCACTTCACGCGGGCTTAAGTGCTGCGGCAAATAAGCGTATTTGGCTGGGCCAAACACGGCCGAATGAACCCCCATTAAAAACACGCACAAATACAAAAAAACCGCTGCATGTTTAATAAAACCAATGAAAGCCACGCTCAAAATAACCACTTCAAAAACCTTGACCCCGCGCATTAAAACAGCCTTGTCCAATTTGTCAGCCAGCTGACCCGCAGTGGATGATACAAAAACAAACGGCAATATAAACAAAGCACTAATCACGTTAACCGCCATCGCGGTGCTCAGCGTTGTGTAAACGCCCGCGTAAAAAGTGACCAATAGCGTGAACGTGGTTTTAAACAGCGTGTCATTAAAAGCGCCACCAAACTGGGTAATAAAAAAAGGCAAAAATTTGCGCTGCATCAGCAATGATTTTGAGGTTTGACTCATAAAGATTCACAATTCCAGGGGGTTGTTTTGCATGCAAAAAAATCGATTGAATCGGCTCTTTGCCGGGGGTTTAGTGGTTTGCGCGCACGCATTGGGCAATGCATAAGGCGAACACCAAATTGAAAAACGGGCGATTTGCCCGTTTTTTAGATGTCCTTAATTTTCAACCGGCCAATCACGAATATAAGCCTTAAGCATTTGATTTTCAAGCTGCTGCGCATTGAGCATGGATTTTGCCACGTCATAAAAAGAGACCACGCCCATCAAGGTGCCATCATCCATGATGGGAACATAGCGCGCATGGCGTTCAATCATGTGTTGGCGCGTCTCGTTGACATCGGTTTCAGAATTGAGAATCAATGGGTTTTTATCCATCACATCACCAACCAACGCGCCCTGCACTGAGCCACGCGCAAAACTCAATGATTTAAATACTTCACGAAAAGTCAACATGCCCACAAGCGTACCGTTTTCTAGAACCACGAGCGAGCCCATGTCTTTTTCGGCCATTAAATCAATTGCGCCTTGTAGCTCGGCGCTGGGCGACGTGGTAAACAACGCAAAAGATTTGGTTTTAAGGATGTCAGAAATTTTCATATAGTGCTCCTAGTTCTGGTGAATGGGGTCTTATTCGCGCCCATTGTTAATTGGTTGTCGACCTTGTTTCATGGCCAACTGGCGTTATTTTGAGCATGCATTGTAACCACAAGAGCCAAAAAATGCTTTGTTTTTTCGTGGGGTTAAAGTGGCGACATGTTTGGCTTTTGGGTCAAAATTTAGCCAAGCTCTTCCACGCGCAACTTGACCAAGCGTTCGGACACGCTGGTCAATGCCTCTATTTTTGCGGTTGCGGCATCAATACTGGCTTCTTGGCACACATGCGTCATCACCACAATATGGGTTTGTTGCGTCGAATCATCCACTTCCGTTTGCATCATTGCATCGACTGAAATGCCATATTCGGCCAAAATTCGGGTCACATCTGCCAAAACCCCCGCCTGGTCTTGCACTTTTAAGCGCAAATAGTAACGCGTTTTGACCGCAGAAATAGGCAACATGTTGATTTCGGCCAAGGCATCATTTTGGAAAGACAGCGGCGGCACGCTGTGCGCAGGGTCGGCCGCATACAAACGCGTAATGTCCACCAAATCGGCCACCACGGATGAGCCAGTCGGCTCACTACCAGCGCCAGCGCCATAATACAGCGTCGCACCAACCGCATCGCCTTTGACCAATACCGCATTCATCACACCATTCACATTTGCAATCAAGCGTGATTCAGGAATCAAGGTTGGATGCACGCGCAACTCAATCCCTTCAGGCGTGCGCTTGGTAATGCCCAGCAATTTAATTCGATAGCCAAATTTTTCTGCGTACGCAATATCCATCGCATCGAGTTTAGAAATCCCTTCGATGTGCGCCGCTTCAAAACTCACAGGCACGCCAAAAGCAATCGCGCTCATCAAACTAATTTTATGGGCGGCGTCAACGCCTTCAACGTCAAAGGTTGGATCGGCTTCGGCATAGCCCAATTCTTGCGCAACCTTTAACGCATCGGCAAACGTCCAGCCTTTCTCACGCATTTGGGTCAAAATAAAATTGGTTGTGCCATTGATAATCCCAGCCACCCATTCAATCCGATTTGCAGACAAACCTTCACGCAAGGCTTTAATCACAGGAATCCCGCCCGCCACCGCCGCTTCAAACGCAACCGTAACGCCTTTTTTTTGCGCCGCCGCAAAAATTTCATTGCCGTGTTCAGCCAGCAGCGCTTTATTCGCAGTCACCACGTGTTTGCCATGCGCAATCGCTTCGAGCACAAATGCCTTGGCGGGCTCATAACCGCCCATGGTTTCAACCACAATATCCACATCAGGATGGCGTGCAACCGCCATAATATCATCCACAATAACCACGCCATCAGCAGTCAGCGCTTGCGCTTTACTGCGCGTTCGCGTGGCGACAACCGCCAACTCAATCCCGCGGCCTGCTCGGCGTGCGATTTCAGATTGATTGCGCTTTAAGATAGCCGCCACACCGCTACCCACCACGCCCATACCGGCGATGCCAACTTTAATGGATTCCATGTTGATTCCTCTAAAAAATTTTATGCAATAAATTCACTACAATTTTTGCGGCAAATTGCCACAAAAAATGCACAAATAAATTGTGCATTTAAGCCTGCGCATTGTAAACCAAGGCGCTCAGCAGCGCCACTCATTTGCAGAAAATTAGCCCAAAGCATAAACGAGTCTAGTATAATGCGCCGGTTAATTCACCAACCCAAGAGGCCTTATGAAAATCGCAAAAAACACAGTCGTCACTTTAAGCATGCACGTGACAGACGCCCAAAATAACTTTATTGAACAAACATCAGGCGAAGGCTTCACCTACCTTCACGGCGGCTATGATGACTTTTTCCCAAAAATCGAAGAGCAACTAGAAGGCAAAGACATCGGCTTTGAAACCGAAGTCCAGCTCGATCCAGATGATGCTTTTGGCGAATACGATGCCGAGCTGGTTCGCGTCGAAGCACGCTCATTATTTCCTGCGGATATTGAGCCTGGCATGATGTTTGAAGGCATTCCAGAAGATGGTTCAGAAGACGATTTAGAGTTTTACACCATTACCGACATCGAAGGCGACAAAGTTGTGCTTGACGGCAACCACCCTTTAGCGGGCATGGCATTGCGCTGCAAAGTGACGGTCACAGAAGTGCGCGCCGCAACTGACGAGGAAATCGAGCACGAACACGTACATGGCGACGACCACGAAGATCACGACCACACAACCGTGCATTGATTCAAATTTGCGTACCTCAGTAAATCAGTAAACTGTCCCGTCCTAAAATAAGTTGACAGTTTTACGACGAACAAACCGCCGCATTTTT
>JAFEII010000005.1 GCA_017495165.1 Hydromonas sp.
CCTAGCAAGGAGACTGCGGGTCAAGCCCGCAGTGACTCATGTTTTGTTCAGGCTTTTCATACAAAACGCGCTGAAAACCAAACCCTCGCCCAACTCCGTGACTGGCTTTTACCCATGCTGATGAATGGGCAGGTAACGGTTAAATAACGCTCTCCATTGTAATAACCCTCGGTCATTGCGGGCTTGACCCGCAACCTCCTAGCAAGGAGACTGCGGGTCAAGCCCGCAGTGACTCATGTTTTGTTCAGGCTTGTCATACAAAACGCACTGATAACCAAATCCTCGCCGAACTTCGCGACTGGCTTTTGCCCATGCTGATGAATGGGCAGGTAACGGTTAAATAACTTTCACCATTGTAATAATCCTCGGTCATTGCGGGCTTGACCCGCAATCTCCCTAGCAAGGAGACTGCGGGTCAAGCCCGCAGTGACTCCCTCGCCGAACTGCGCGATTGGCTGTTGCCCATGCTGATGAACGGTCAGGTGTCGGTTGTCCAGCCCGCCGCACGGCTTTGTGAAGCGCCGTTGAGCGAATAAAGGCAAAAAAGCGGCGCATTCAAATAAGGATGCGCCGCTTTTGTATGGGCGTTTGAGCGTTTGTCCGTGCAGCTTGAGCAAACCCAAAACCTACTTCATCGCCCCAAACATCACTTTGCCCAATTCCACGCCCCATTGGTCAAAGCTGTTGACGTTCCACACCACGCCTTGCATAAAGGTTTTGTGTTCATACAACGCAATCAGCGCGCCCAAGGTTTTTGGGGTGAGTTCGGTTAAATGGAGGCGGCTGTTTGGGCGGCTGGCGGGGAAGTGGCTGTAGCTGGGTTTGCTTTGCCATGCGTCGCGCAGGCTGGCGGGCAGGGCGTTGATGCCGTAGGCGAGCGCGTCGGATTGGGCGCGCGCAAACAGGAGTAAGTCTTGCGAGCGGGTGTCGGCGGCGCTGGTTTTGTGGTCATCATTTGCATCGATGCTGATGATGTCCAATGGCACCAAATGCGTGCCTTGGTGCAGCATTTGGAAAAAACTGTGTTGGGTGCTGGTGCCAAGGCCGCCAAACAACACGGGCGAGGTGGCGTATGAAATGGCGCGGCCTTGTTTGTCGACGCATTTGCCGTTTGATTCCATTTCGAGTTGCTGTAAATAATCGGGCAAATAACGCAAACGCTCGGCGTAGCTAATCACGCCGTGGTTTTGGGCGCCATAAAAATTGGTGTACCAAATTCCAAATGCGGCCATGAGCGCGGGCATGTTTTGTTTAAATGGTGCGTTTAAAAAATGTGTGTCCATTTCGTGCGCGCCGGCAAGCAATTCTTTAAAGCCATCCGCGCCAATCGCAATCGCAATCGACAACCCAACCGCTGACCACAATGAAAACCGTCCGCCGACCCATTCGGGCAAGGTAAAGCAGCGCTCAATCGCAATCCCCCAAGCGCTGACCGCTGCAATGTTGTTTGAGACCGCGCAAAAATGCGCCGCTTTGATTGCCGCTTCTGGTGCAGAATTGTTGGCGCACAACCAGCTCAGTGCAGCTTGTGCGTTGGCTTGGGTTTCCATGGTGGAGTAACTTTTGGATGACAAAATAAACAAGGTGGTTGCAGGGTTTAGGCCGCGCAACACGCGTGCCATTTCGGCGGGGTCTAAGTTGGCGACAAAATGCACGTGCGGGCCGTTATCAGGTTGCGCCAATGCGTGGCACACCAAACGCGGGCCCAAGTCTGAGCCGCCAATCCCCAAATTCACCACGTCGGTGAATGCTTGGTTGGAATGGCTTTTAATCTCACCTGCGCGGATTTGCTGTGCAAAGTTTAAAAACGCATCGCGGGTGGCGGCCGATTCTGTGGCAATACTTGCATCTGCGCCTGTGTACGAGTCGCGCAGCGCGACGTGTAACACAGCGCGCTGCTCGGAGGTGTTGATGATGTCGCCCTCAAACATCTTTGCGCGCCAGCCTTGCCAGTCTTGTTGCTCAAATAATTGTTCAAACAAATTGAGTGTTTGGTCAGTCAATAAGTGGCGCGAGTAATCAATCGATACGCCAGCGGCGCTGGTAACCATGCGCTGCGCACGGCTTGCATCATCAGCCAGCAGTTGCGGTAATTTGGCGCCGCGTTGTTGGTTAAATAATTGTTCGAGCGCTTGCCAAGCGGGTTGTTGGTTGGTTTGTAAAATGGTCATGTGGGCCTTTATTTTGGATGGTTTGGGGCAAAAAATAACGGTGTATTGTAGCAAAAAGTACCGCATATTTTATAAAATATGGCTTTTGCAACGCCAATTGCGTGGCGTAAAAATACGTGGTTTGAATTTTGGGCGCTCGCTTCAAAAAACAAAAGTTCAGGTACAATGCGCGGCAGTGTCACACATTTTTTATCCACTTTCTTTACCTACTTTCTTAAAGGAGTTTTTCATGGCAGTTTTAGTTGGCAAACCAGCCCCAGACTTTAATGTTGCAGCGGTTCTTGGTAACGGCGAGATCGTTGACTCATACCATTTTGGCCAAGCGTCCAAAGGCAAATACGCGATGGTGTTTTTCTATCCGTTGGATTTTACGTTTGTGTGCCCATCAGAGTTGATTGCGCTTGACCGTCAAATGAGCGAATTTACCGCACGCGGCGTTGAAGTGGTGGCGGTGTCGGTGGACTCTCAATTTACCCACAACGCATGGCGCAATACGGCGATTAATGATGGTGGGATTGGCGCGGTGCAATACACCATGGCGGCCGATACCAAACGCCAAATCCAACAAGCGTATGACGTTGAATGCGACGATGGTGTGGCGTTTCGCGGTGCGTTCATCATTGACAAAAAAGGGATTGTGCGCTCACAAATCGTGAATGATTTGCCGTTGGGACGCAGCATGGAAGAGTTGTTGCGCATCATTGATGCGTTGCAATTTACGGATGAGTACGGCGTGGTTTGCCCTGCCAATTGGAAAAAAGGCGATAAAGGCATGACGGCAAGTCCAAGCGGCGTTGCGTCTTATTTGACTGAGAACGCCAGCGCGCTGTGAGCACAGAATACATAAAATCAAATTGATTTAATTTAATTTGTTGTCATTCAATTTCGGCTTGAATCATCGCAAAAGCGTTTTTACTGTTGTATGAAGTAAAAGCGCTTTTGTTATAAAAAACACATGCAATCGGTGTGTTCAAACAGACAGGAAAAATTTTAATGAATCCTACTAATAATTTAAAAGAACTCACGCTGCGCGGCATCATATTGGGTGCGCTTATCACCATTGTGTTTACCGCATCCAACGTGTATTTGGGCTTAAAGGTCGGCTTGACGTTTTCGTCCGCCATTCCCGCCGCCATGATTTCGATGGGCGTGTTGCGCTTGTTTCAGGGCCCAAATATTTTAGAGAACAACATCGTCCAGACCCAAGCCTCGGCAGCGGGTACGTTGTCGGCGATTATTTTTGTGTTACCCGGTTTGTTAATGATGGGTTACTGGACGGGGTTTCATTTTTGGCAAACGTTCTTTATCGCCGCTGCGGGTGGCATGCTGGGCGTGATGTTTACCATTCCACTGCGCCGCGTGATGGTGGTCAACAGTGACTTGCCATACCCTGAAGGCGTTGCAGCGGCGGAAATTTTAAACGTTGGCTACACAGATACCAAGGGCGGCAAAGACACTGCGGCCAAAGACGGTTTAAAAGACATTGCCGTGGGCAGCTTTTGGTCGGCGCTGGTGGCGTTTTGTACCGCAGGTTTGAAAATTTTGGGCGAAGGCTGGAGCAAGTTTTTTGTGATTGGCGGCTCTGTGTTTCAAATCCCTATGGGTTTTTCGCTCGCATTGCTTGGCGCAGGTTATCTGATTGGGATTGTGGCGGGTTTGGCCATGTTGTTTGGAATTGTGTTGACTTGGGGTATTTTGGTGCCGTATTTTACGGCGCATGAAGCCTTGCCGGTGGCGGACGAATTGGGCAAGTTTGCGGTGGGCATTTGGAAGTCAAAAGTGCGTTTGATTGGCGCGGGCGTGATTGCGCTGGCGGCGGTTTGGACATTGATTACGTTGTTTAAACCGATGGTTGAAGGGATTAAAATGTCCTTTGCCGCAGCGCGAGGCTCGCAAAAAAATGGCGCGCAATTGCCAGAAACTGACCGTGATTTATCAGGCAAAACGATTCTTGGCGTGGTGTTGGGCACAGTTGTCTTGCTGGCAGCCACATTTTCGAGTTTTGTGGCGCAAGCGCCAATGGCGTTGAGATCGGCTTGGTTGTTGGTGCTGTTGGTGACGGTGCTCACGGTGCTGATTGGTTTTTTGGTGGCGGCCGCTTGCGGTTATATGGCGGGTTTGGTTGGCTCGTCGTCTAGTCCCATTTCTGGGATTGGCATTATTGCGGTGATTGTTTCATCATTGAGTTTGTTGATGATGGGACGCGCAACCGGTTTGCTTGATACGCCAGAAGGCACGCAGTTTGCAACGGCGTTGGCATTGTTTTCAACCAGCGCTGTGGTGGCGGTGGCTGCGATTTCGAATGACAATTTACAAGACCTTAAAACGGGGTTTTTGGTTGGCGCGTCGCCGCGTAAACAACAAATTGCCTTGCTGATTGGTTGCGTGATTGGTGCGTTGGTGATTGCGCCTGTGTTGGATGTGCTTTATCAAGTATATGGCTTCACGGATGCCATGCCACGTGCAGGGATGGAGGCTAAAAATGCATTGTCAGCGCCGCAAGCAGGTTTGATGACGACCATTGCAACGGGGATTTTCTCGAACAACATCCAATGGACTTATTTTGTGAGCGGTTTGGGTTTGGGCGCGGCTTTGGTGCTGGTTGATGCATTGCTTAAACGACGTGGCGGTAAAATGCGCTTGCCTGTGTTGGCGGTTGGTTTGGCGATTTACTTGCCACCTGCGGTGAACATGCCGTTGGTGATTGGTTCCATCATTGCGTGGTTCGCGCAACGCACCTTAAAGGCACGTGCGGCGGCTCGCGGCGAAAATTTACCTGATTTAGAAAAACGCTCTGAGCGACGTGGCGTGCTGATTTCTTCAGGTTTGATTGTGGGGGAAAGCTTGATTGGCGTGATTGTGGCAATTATTATTTTGGCATCCGTGTTACGCGGCGGCTCAGATTCGCCACTGGCGTTGGGGATTGAGTTCTTAAAACCTTGGGCGGATGTGTTGGGCTTGGTGGTATTTGTACTGACCTCAGTTTGGTTTTACTTCAAACTCACCAAAGTGCGCGATAAGTCATGACGAATTTGTAATTCGCAATTTGTAACCACAAAAAACGGCTCATTAAAATGAGCCGTTTTTTTATGCACCACGAGGAAGGCGCACGTTTTTGTCTGCGCTGTGTTGACCTAAACGCTGGTCACCTTAAATTTATGGCTTAAATCTTTTGGCAAAAGCGCCACGGCTGCGCTGATTTTGCGGGCAATGCTTAAGTAATGCAGGGCGGTTGCGCTGGTAGGGTTTTGCGCCACCGTTGGTTTGCCGTTGTCTGCGGCGCTGCGAATCTCCATTGCCAGCGGCAATTGCCCCAATAAAGTCACGCCAAAATCAGCCGACATTTTATCTGCGCCGCCTGCGCCAAAAATCGCTTCCTCATGGCCGCATTTTGCGCAGGTGTGCAACGCCATGTTTTCCACGATGCCCAACACAGGCACATTGGTTTTTTCAAACATTTTTAAACCCTTGCGCGCATCCAGCAGCGCCAAATCTTGCGGCGTGGTCACAATCACCGCGCCCGTTACGGGAATTTTTTGGGACAATGTGAGCTGAATGTCGCCAGTACCGGGCGGCATGTCGATGATTAAATAATCCAAATCCGTCCAAGCCGTTTGGTTAAATAATTGCTGCAACGCTTGCGAGACCATCGGGCCGCGCCACGCGGCGGGTGCATCTGTGTCAATCAAAAAACCAATCGAGTTCGCTTGCACGCCGTATTGCGTGTGCGGAATCATTTGCTCAGCGGCGTTGAGTGCGGGTTTGCCTGATAAATTAAGCAAGAGCGGCACGGATGGGCCATAAATATCCGCATCAAGCAAACCGACTGTTGCGCCTTCCGCGCTCAATGCCAGTGCGAGGTTGACCGCTGTGGTGCTTTTGCCCACGCCGCCTTTGCCCGATGCCACTGCAATCACGTTTTTAACCTGCGGCAACACAGACAAACCCGCTTGCACCATGTGCGCGCTGATTTTTGTGGTGATATTGACCGCCAGCTGCGAGCCAGCCGCCGCGTGAATGCGCCCAATTAAATCGGCATGTGCGCTCGCGCAGGCGTAGGGCAGCTCAATCAAAACGTGTGTGGCATCGAGCGACTTAATCGCCCGTACTTGCCCCAACGTGAGCGGCGCGTCCTGCTCAATCGTGAGTGTGTCTAATAGATTGCGTAATTCTTGCTGATTCATGTGGTTTGCCCTGTGTTAAAATGCCCGATTATTTTGTTGGTACTTCACTGTGCGCATGGCGTAGGGCAGGTTTAGCGCGCCCTTGTTTGCGATTGTCACGATTTGGGTGCGATAAATTTCGCGCCTACAAACTTACTTATTAACCATTCAATAGAGATTGACTTATGCCACACACCGCCCGCCAAATCCTTGTTACATCTGCTTTGCCTTACGCCAATGGTCAAATTCACATTGGTCATTTGGTTGAATACATTCAAACCGACGTTTGGGTGCGCTACCTCAAATTAAATCAGCACGAAGTATACTACGTCGGCGCGGATGATACACACGGCACGCCCATCATGCTGCGCGCCGAAAAAGAAGGCATCACGCCCAAAGAACTCATCACCCGCGTGTGGGGCGAACACAAACGTGACTTTGACGCGTTTGGCATTTCGTTTGATAATTTTTACACCACTGATTCGCCCGAAAACCAAGAACTCAGCAACGAAATTTACCTCAATTTGCAAAAAAACGGTTTGATTGCCGAGCGTGAAATCGAGCAGTATTACGACCCTGAAAAAGAAATGTTTTTGTCCGACCGCTTCATCAAAGGCGAATGCCCCAAATGCCACACGCCAGACCAATATGGCGACTCGTGCGAACATTGCGGCGCGACCTACGCGCCCACGGATTTAATCAAACCGTACTCGGCGCTCTCAGGTGCAACCCCGATTCGCAAAAAATCACTGCATTACTTTTTTAAACTGTCGGATGAGCGTTGCGAGTCTTTCCTGCGCGACTGGGTACAAGGTTTGGCACAAGTTGAAGCGACCAACAAAATGCGCGAATGGCTGGGCGAGGGCGCAGAACACAAATTATCGGATTGGGATATTTCACGCGATGCGCCGTATTTTGGGTTTGAAATCCCCAACGCGCCGGGCAAATATTTTTATGTTTGGCTGGATGCGCCCGTGGGTTATTACGCCAGCTTTAAAAACCTATGCGCAGCCAAAAATTTGAACTTCAACGACTGGGTCAAAGCCGATTCAACCACCGAGCAGTACCATTTTATTGGCAAAGATATTTTGTATTTCCACACCTTGTTTTGGCCTGCCATGCTCAAATTTTCAGGCCTGCGCACGCCGACCAACGTCTTTGCGCACGGCTTTTTAACCGTGGATGGCGCCAAAATGAGCAAATCACGCGGCACATTTATTACCGCCGACAGCTACATTCAAACAGGCATGAACCCCGAATGGTTGCGCTACTATTTTGCCGCCAAACTCAACGCGTCCATGGAAGACTTGGATTTAAACTTTAACGACTTCATCGCCCGCACCAACTCTGATCTTGTGGGCAAATACGTCAACATCGCCAGCCGCGCCGCAGGTTTTCTCGTCAAACGCTTTGAAGGGCGCGTGTTGGACAGCGCCATGAACGTCGAACTATTACAAACCCTACGCGCCGCCCAAAGCAATATTGGCGCGCTGTACGAAGCACGCGAATCAGGCAAAGCCATGCGCGCCATCATGGAACTGGCCGACCAAGTCAACGTGTTTATTGACAGCAATAAGCCATGGGATTTGGCCAAAGACCCAGCCAAAACCGACGAATTACACGCCGTGTGCAGCGTGTGCGTTGAAGCCTTCCGAATTTTGAGTGTCTATTTATCGCCCGTCATGCCAAACACCGCCGCCAAGGCCTATGCGTTTTTAAATATTGGCGCGCAAAACTGGGACGACGTTCACACGCCACTGCAATCAGCCAACGCCATCAACGCTTACAGCCACATGATGACGCGCGTGGAAGACAAACAAATTGACGCATTGATTGCGGCCAATAAAACCGAAGAAGCCGCACCCGTCGCCATCGCAGCGCCGACCAAAGCCGCGCCCGCTGCCGCTGAATCAAACATTATTGGGATTGATGACTTTGTTAAAGTTGATTTACGCATCGCCAAAATCGTTGATTGCCAAGCGGTTGAAGGCTCAACCAAACTGCTCCAACTCACGCTTGACGTGGGCGAAGCGACCACGCGCAACGTGTTTTCGGGCATCGCAGCGGCCTACAAACCAGAGGACTTGATTGGCAAACTCACCGTCATGGTGGCCAATTTGGCCCCACGCAAAATGAAGTTTGGCATTTCTGAAGGCATGGTTTTATGCGCATCAGGCAACGACGACGGCTTGTACTTGCTCGAACCAAACGCTGGCGCGCAAGCAGGCATGCGGATTTCGTAAGGGCGCACGGTTTTTAATTTTTATGGTCATGCAAAACTAAAAACAGCGGGGCGGGTTTGATTGTTGGCAATTGCGCATCGACATTTTTTAAGTAAATACTCAAAAAATCTGTCTAAAAACAGAAAAAATGTTTGACAGTTTTAGAAACCTTGCTTATAATTGCGTCTGTTGTTTCAGCCCGTTTAGCTCATCTGGTAGAGCACCTGACTTGTAATCAGGGGGTGGTGGGTTCAAGTCCTGCAACGGGCACCAAGTACATTATCGAGAACATCCGATAACATCCAAAAAACCCCATAAACATTGAGTTTGTGGGGTTTTTCTTTGTCTATAGTGTCCGACGCAATCGTTGACATCTAAGCGCAAACTGGGTAACTTATTGGGTAACTGCACTTTTTCACAAGGTGTTACCCAATTTTCAAGGATAAGTTACCCAATCAATGAAACAAAATCTAAACGACCCCATCATCAAAAACACCAAGCCAAGCGATAAGACGCAAAAATTATCAGACGGCGGCGGCTTGTTTTTGTACGTTGAACCCAACGGCTCAAAGCGGTGGCGTTATCGTTATCAATTCGAGGGCAAAGAGCAACTATTGTCTTTGGGGCTTTATCCTGACATCACACTCAAACAAGCCCGCCTTGAGCGCGACACGCTCAAAACTCAAATCAGCGCAGGCATCAATCCCGCCGCCCAACGCAAAGCCGAAAAATCCACCCCTGACGGTTATCACCCCAACTGCTTTGAGATTGTGGCGCGTGAGTGGTATAACGAGCGTAAAGACACATGGAGTAAGTCCACAGCCGACCACATCATTAGCCGATTGGAGCGCAACATATTCCCGTGGATAGGCAAAAAAGACATTGCACAAATCACCGCCCCTGAAGTTTTAACCGTCATTCGCCGCATCAAAGACCGTGGTTTATTACACACCGCCCATAAGACCATGCAAAACTGTGGACAGGTGTTTAGATATGGCGTGCAAACAGGCAAGTGTGAGCGTGACGTAACCCATGACCTACGCGGCGCACTACCTGCGCACGAAACCCGCCACATGGCATCATTCACCGAGCCCAAAGACGTGAAGCGGTTATTGCACTCATTTGATGATTACACAGGCTCATACCCCGTTCAATGCGCTTTGAAATTATCAGTATTGTGGTTTGTGCGACCCAGCGAGTTACGACTTGCAAGGTGGGCAGACATTGACCTTGATAATGGCGAATGGCGGTTTGTGGTGAGTAAAACCAAAACCCCGCACATCGTGCCCCTATCCACGCAAGCCATCGACATACTGCGCGACTTACACGCCTTGACGGGGCATTATGAGTATGTGTTTGCCATCAACAAAGACGCGCCTATGAGTGACGCGACTGTGAATAAAGCCCTGCGCCGTTTGGGGTGGGACACGCAAACCGAGTACACAGGGCATGGCGCACGCTCAATGGCACGCACCATTTTGGCAGAACGGCTAAAGGTACAGCCCGAAATCATTGAGCACCAATTGGCGCACCGTGTGCCCGATAGTTTGGGCACAGCCTACAACCGCACCAAATACCTTGATGATAGAAAAACCATGATGCAGGCTTGGGGTGATTACCTTGATGAACTCAAGGCAAGTGCCACGATTATCAAGTTTAGGGCGTAATGATTATGAGAAAAACAAAACAGAAACAAAAACGTTTCAAAATGATGCACTCAAAGAATGGCAAAGACCTTTCACCGATAGAGTTTTATTTACTCACACAGCAACTGATACGCACAAACATGAATGACTGGGTAAATTCCCACGATTCAAAACATGTGGCAGAAGTTTACAAATTGGAGCGGCAACAAAATAACCCGCTTTGGGCGTATCAAAGCGTTATTGCAAAAGACGCTACCCGTGGGCATGGTAACTACTTGCAAGACGTCACCGAGGGCGACATTAGCGAATTGTCAGATTATTGGGAAACCCTCACGCCCGAACAACAAAAGCAAGAAGCCATAAGCATGTGGGCGCGGCTCAAATGGGTCAATAGTGCTTATCGTGGATTAAATGATATTTTCACCGCGTTTGATAGAGAATATCTAAACAAGCAGCAAGGAAAGGATTATTTAACACCCAAAGACGGCGTGCTAAAAACACTTGATGATTTATCTTTGTCACTTCACACGTGGGGCGCGTTTAGCCTTTTAGGGCATCAAAATATGGGGTGGCATCACCCACACAGCATAGGCGGCGGCGCAATGAGGGACGCGCAACGGCATCAAGGACAGGAAACGCCAACTAGAAAATCAAAAATAACAGACGATGCTTTAATCACAGCGATTGAGAGTTTTAAAGCAAGCCACAACGGTGAGCGGCACGGGTTGAATAAAAATTTAAGCACACACCTCAAAGTTGATGTAAAAACCATCGGCAACCGATTGAATGTTTTTATAGATGAAAACCCAACGCATGTTTTAACCTTGTTTATAAAAGAACAATAATTAAAAAATAGTACGCAATTACGAACTCCAAACTTCGTACTTTGTTTTAGTTTGATGGGTAAGACTTAATAATCTGTTTTTGCCAAAAGCCGAACGGCTAAGGCTAATTCAAACTATGAGGATTACTATGTCAATAGAACAAAAGCGAATCATGCGCATCAAGGAAATAAAGGCGCAAACAGGATTGCCCAATTCGACGCTCTACGACCACATGAACAAAGGCTTATTTTGCCGCCCGATAAAGCTATCTGAAAGATGCAGCGGTTGGCTGGAAAGTGAAGTCACGGCCATCGTGGGCGCACGAATCGCGGGCAAAAGTGAGGCAGAAATCAAGGCTTTGGTTTTGTCACTTGAAAATCAACGCGCGACGAAGTGGGGGAACGCATGAAAAACGACCACAGCAACAGCACTTCATCACAACGCGCAAGAATTGCCGATTACTTGATGGAAAATATATGTGCCACCACGGTTGAATTACGCGATATTTTGGACGTTATGCACCCAGCGGGCAGAATAAAGGAACTCAAAGCCAAAGGCTGGCAAATTCTAACCATCAAAGAAGACCACCCGACCGCGTGCGGAAAGCTGCACAGGGTTGGAAAATACGTTTTGATTAAAGCACCAAAACTACGCAAGGTGTAAACAATGCCCACCCAATATGGATTTTTAAGGGTGGGCAGTGTGTCCTATGAGAAAGGGCGCGGTTTGTTGGCCGCATTAAAACACAACAAGCGCACCCTGCCCGAAGCTGGACACATTGACCAAGCGCGTAGCCATTTGAACTACAGCCTAAGCCCTGAGGCCACCCCTGAGGCGATTAACACCCGTGCCAATGTCGCATTAGCCGAATGTAATTTAAAGCCACGCAAAAACGCCGTAATGGCCATTGAGGTGATTTTTGGTTTGCCCGAATCATGGCGCGAGCGAGACAACACTGCTTACTTTGCCGATTGCTTGCTTTGGTTAAATCAAGCCATGGGCGGTGATTTATTGGCTTTTGACGTACACAATGATGAAGCTGCACCACACGCCCACGCCTTAATTTTTCCGTTGATTGATGGCCGATTGCAAGGCGATAAAATCAAGGGCAACGTGAGCAATATCCGCAAACTGCGAGAATCATTTATGGCGCAAGTTGGGCGCAAGCACGGATTAGAAACGCCAAAGCGTTTGACCCACGCCCAGCGCGACCAATTGGCAACGGCGGTATTGCGTGCCTATGCAAACGACCCGGTGAGAAAGTCAGTAGGGTGGGCAGTGTTTAGCGATAGCATAAAAAGCGACCCACAGCCCCATGCTGCGCTTTTAGGCATAACCCTAGACAATGCCCCAAAGCGAAAAAATAAAACGTTTGTGGGCATCATGACATCAAAAGGAAAGGGGGCTAAAAAACAAGAAGCCGCATAAACCCCTATATAGGGTTTTAACTCTAAAAAACACAAACCCTATCCTGTGTATAGGGGTTTTATTTTCACACCCTTTTTCACACAGATAAACCAACGTTACGAACCACCCCAAAACGAAAGCCACACGCCATGCCATCAAACGAGTTAAACGCGAGGCAGCAATGCTTTGTAAAAGAGTACCTGATTGATTTAAACGCCACGCAGGCGGCAATACGTGCTGGTTATAGCGAACACACGGCTGGCCAAATTGGTGAACAGAACTTGAAAAAACTTGGGATTAAGCGGGCGATTGAAAGCGCGTTGTCCGAACGAGCAACAAAGACTGAGCGCAAGGCAGCGGACGTTTTAGCAGATGTGCAAGAATTGGCACAGGAGGCAAAAAGCAACTATCTCAAAGACCCATCAAACACGGCAATGCTAAATGGTGCGCTTAAAGCCCTTGAGCTTGAGGGTAAGCATTTGGGCATGGGTGGCAAGGTTGAGATAAACGGCGGCATTATAAGCATTGTCCGAACGATTGTTGACCCACCGATTGACTTTGTAAACTGTCCCTCGTTGTAGAAATTTACCAAGGCGGTTTATGCGGTATGGCTGATTGCAAAATGACGCGTGAGACTGTGATTTAATTGCAACACGACGGACAGCCAACTATTATTAAAATCCCCAGTTTTGAAACGTCCCATGCCACGCCAAAAAAAAGGGGGGTAAACTCAAAAAATTGGGTAACTTATTGGGTAACTTAAAAGATGCAGCCTATTTAAGCCAATGAATGTAATGGTTTAGATAAAGGTTCAAGTCCTGCAACGCACCAAGTGTGCAAAATCCTAGTCTTCGGACTGGGATTTTTTTACGTTTAAAGCACTGAAAATGCTTTTTGTAAACTATTTGAATCAAAAAAAGCGGCGCAAATAATGCGCCGCTTTTTGATTTTTGATTTACTTGATTGGTCGGTTTGTTGCTTATAGGTAAAACCACCAATTAACCTGCATCTCCCAGCGCTGCCAATTGTTCTGCTTGGTATTCCGCTGCAAGAGCGTTGAACATTTCATCTAGGTCGCCATCGAGCATGGCGTCGATTTTGTACCACGTGAGGTTGACGCGGTGGTCGGTGATGCGCCCTTGTGGGAAGTTGTAGGTGCGGATGCGTTCGGAGCGGTCGCCTGAGCCTACCAGTGATTTGCGGGTGGCGGCTTCGCTGGCTTGTTGGACGCGGATTTGGGCGTCTTTGATGCGGGTGACCAATATTTTCATGGCGGTGGCTTTGTTGCTGTGTTGCGAGCGGCCTTCTTGGCATTCGACGACGGTGCCTGTGGGGATGTGGACGATGCGCACGGCGGAGTCGGTTTTGTTGATGTGTTGGCCGCCTGCGCCTGATGCTCTGAATGTGTCGATGCGTAAATCGGCGGGGTTGATGTTCACATCGGCGATTTCGTCGGCTTCTGGCATGACGGCGACGGTGCAGGCGGATGTGTGAACGCGGCCTTGTGATTCGGTTTCGGGGACGCGTTGGACGCGGTGGCCGCCTGATTCAAATTTCATTTTTGCGTATGCGTTGGCGCCTGCGATGCGCACAATGACTTCGCGGTAGCCGCCCAAGTCTGAGGGCGATTCGCTCATGATTTCTACTTGCCAGCGGGCGCGTTCGGCGTAGCGCGTGTACATGCGCAGTAAATTGGCGGCAAACAGGGCGGATTCTTCGCCGCCTGTGCCTGCGCGAATCTCTAACAAAATGTTGCGGTCGTCGTTTTCGTCTTTGGGCAGGAGCATGGTTTGTAGCTCGAGGGTGAGCTGCTCGAGTTTGTCTTTTGCCTCGAGGATTTCTTGGGTGGCAAAGCTTTTTAGGTCTGGATCGGCGAGCATTTCGGTGGCCGATTCGATGTCGTTTTCTGTTTGTAAATATTGCTGATAGGCGGTGGCGACGGGGGTGATTTCGGCGTGCTCTTTGGTGAGTTTGCGGTAGTTGTTGATGTCGCTGGTGACGTCGGGTTGCTGCAGCATGTGGTCAATTTCGTATTGACGGCGGTCAATTTGGGCGAGTTTCTCGCGCATGGAGTTTTTCATGGTGTTTTTTTAAGGATAAATAATAAATAATAAATAATAAATGATGGGTGATAAAAATGAGGGCTGCGGCGCGTGGCGCGGCTATTGCTCGGACGTGTCGTTGAGCCACGTGCGTGTGGCGGTTTGCCAAGCGTCACGCGTGGCGGGGTGGTCTGAGCGCAGGCCGATTGTGGGTTGATGCAGGACTTTGTTCATAAAGCGGCGCGACATTTGTTGGATCGCGGCTTCGAGCTGGGCGGCGCTGATGTGTTCGGCGTTTTTAAATGCGCGCATGGCGTGGCTGATTTCTTGTTGGCGAATCGCGTCAATGTGGCTGCGAAAGTGTTGAATCTGCGGCGCGTATTGGCGGCGTGAGCGCTCCAAGCTGAATTGTCCCACATGAAAATCCACGATGGTTTGTGCCTTGGCCAGTGCTGCGGTGCGCTGGGCGCTGTTGTGCTGCACGATGCTGGATAAGTCGTCTACGGTGTATAAATAAACGTCGCTTAGTTTGCTGACGGCCACCTCAATGTCACGCGGCACGCCCAAGTCGACCATGACCACGGGCCGATGGCGGCGCAGTTTTAGGGCGGCTTCAACCATGCCCTGCCCAATAATGGGCAATGTGCTGGCGGTGCAGGTAATCACCACGTCAAAACGGTGTAGTTGCTCTGGCAGCTCGGCCAAGCGCAGCACGTGCGTGTTTAGGTGTGGGTATGGGGTTAATAATTCATGCGCATTTTCTAGTGAGCGGTTGGCAACGGTTAGGCTGGCTGGGGTTTGCGCGGCCATGTGGGCGGCGACGACTTCCATCATTTCGCCTGCGCCAACCAGTAATACATTCAGATTGGCAAATGACTCAAAGACTTGGCGTGCGAGTTTGACCGATGCTGCGGCCATTGAAACCGAATGGGCGCTGATTTCGGTGAGCGTGCGTACTTCTTTTGCCACGGCAAAGCTTTTGTCAAACCATTGTTGCAGCCCTGTGCCTGATGTGCCGGCGCTGTGCGCCAAGCGAATGGCTTGTTTCATTTGTCCTAAAATCTGGGGTTCGCCCAATACCATTGAGTCCATGCCGCTGGCAACTGAGAACGCGTGCGCGGTGGCTTGGCTGCCAAACAAGACGTATGTGTGGGCTTTTAGGTCGTTCAGCGGTACGCTGTGGTAATCGGCCAGCCATTGTTGGATGCGCTGGGCGGCTGTGGCAAGGTCTTGCTCGTTGTCTAGGATGGCGTACACTTCGGCGCGGTTGCAGGTGGACAAAAGGGCGATTTGTGCTTGCGCATTGACGGTTTTTTGTAGGTTGGGCAACACGTGCGTGAGCTCTGTGGGCGCAAACGCAACGCGCTCGCGTAAGGCGAGCGGGGCGGTGGTGTGGTTTAATCCAAGGACAAATAACGGCATAAGATAAAAATCTCTGTAAAACGCAAAAATAGCGGCTTTAAACGGGGTATTATACGCGGCAATTCGCCCAAGGGCTATGCGTTGGAGGCATTTTCCCGTAGGTAAATTTTATCAAAACACAGGTTTATTATGTATTTACAACAAGAAATTTGGCTTATTTTGGTGGGGCTTATTGTGGCTGGCGTGGTTAAAAATGCGCACGGCGGCAGCGCCGCATTTAAGCGTTTGGCTGTCTACGCTTGTGGGGCGAGCTTGGTGACTGGCTGGTTTGGCATGTTGGTTAAAGGTTTTTTGCCGCAGTTGGCTTTTTTTCCAAGCGATGTGCGCGGGGTTGTTTTTATTGCGCTGGCGGCTTTTTTGGCGGCCAAATGGTCGCTGCGCAAGTCGACGGTAACGCTGGTTAAAAAACCTGCGGCTAAATCAAATAGAAAAAATTAAGTTTGATTTTTTATTTCGCAGATTTGGCCGCCAAGCGCCAGTTCTGCAAATCAAACAAGCCGTACATCAAAATTTCCCTATTTAATTTTAATATTTTCAAAATTTCAACTGACTGATTTATATGACACATCAAATTAATTTCGACACTTGGTCAAATGACGCATCGCCGCAAGTTTTGGCCGATGAGCAACAAATTGATAACCAAAATTTGGCAAGCTTTGCACACATTTTAAAATTCGCGGCTCAATATTGGGGTGGTTTGTTTGGCTTGCTTGCCATGGTTGGGTTTGTGTCTGGCTTGATTTACGTGGTCACTGATGCGGTTTATTACGAGGCGATTCGGACGTGGGTTGCCGCTTGCGTGTCGGGCGTGATTGCATTTGATTTGCAGAAATTAACTGATTTATTGTGGCGCCCGTTGTTGGTTGTTGGGCTTTTGGTTGGGACTTATTATGGCTTGCTGTACCAATTTCCCAAGCGCGCTGGTTTGATTAAAGCGTGGGTGTTGTCGGCGGTGGTGTTGTTTTTGGCGACGATGGATGTGAAGGTGGGTGTGGAGTTGGTCGGCTGGTCGGGCGATTTTTGGGAGTCGATTAAAGAGAAGCAGGCGGATAAATTTCTTCCTGGGCTTTTGTTGTTTGCGCAGTTGGCGTTCTTTTCTATTATTGCTGGC
Source organism: Hydromonas sp. (assembly GCA_017495165.1). Classification (GTDB taxonomy): domain Bacteria; phylum Pseudomonadota; class Gammaproteobacteria; order Burkholderiales; family Burkholderiaceae; genus Hydromonas. The sequence goes on from JAFEII010000005.1 coordinate 17,009, forward strand.
ACGTACCGCATCTTTTTTATGCAAATGCTGCAAATGCGTTGGCGTACGTGGTTGACCGAAAATTTTACCAAGGGGTATTTGTCCCAAGACCGTTATTACCATTTAAACCAACAAGCGGCGCAAGACAATCCTGACCAGCGGATTGCCGATGATTTGGATCGCTTTACTTCGTTGGGGGTTGCGCTGTTTTTTGGCTTTTACTTGGCGGCGCTGTCGGTGTATGAGTATGCCATCGTGTTGCTCAAAATCTCGGGGAATTATGAGCTTGATTTGTTTGGTAAAACATGGGTGATTCACGCGTATATGTTTTGGGCGGTGATTGTGTACACCCTGTTTGGCTCGGGTTTGATTCATTTTATTGGGCGGCGTTTGGTCAAAATCAATGTGCTGGGCCAACGCTACAATGCCAATTTTCGTTATCACTTGGTGCGTGCGCGTGAGTACGCGGAAGGGATTGCGTTTTTGCGTGGGGGTTTGCATCATGAAAACATGGCGCGGCGCTTGTTTGCAGATGTGCGCTCTAACTGGTTTCGCTTGATGTGGCGCACGAAGTATGTGGGTTTTGCATCCAGTGTTTATAGCCAAACGGCGATTATTTTTCCGATTGTGGTGGCTGTGCCGCGCTACTTTTCGGGTGAGTTAAAATTTGGCGGCATTATGCAGGTGCTGCGTGCGTTTGGCGAATTGCGCGAGGCGCTGACGTGGTTTATTGCCAATTACACCAATATCAGCGAAATCCGTGCGGCAGCCACGCGTTTGTTTGGCTTGCAAGCGGCAATGGGCGCGGTTGATGCGGCGCAAAGCGCGCGCATGCTTGATGTGGCTCATAACAATGTGGGCGGTATTTCGCTCAATCATGTGTCGCTGAACCGCCCGCAAGTGGGCGCGGATGGCAAGGTCACTGAAGTGGCGCAAGTACTGGGCTTGGATTGGCAAATATCGCAAGGCCAGCGCTGGCTGGTCTCGGGCGCATCGGGCGCGGGCAAAAGTACGGTGTTGCGTGCCATTGCGGGTTTGTGGCCGTATGGGCGCGGTCAGGTTGATTTGCCCAATAAAGCCAAGGTTTTGTTTTTGCCACAAAAACCGTATTTTCCTGTGGGCAGTCTGCGCGAGGCGCTGGCGTATCCTGCGGGCGCGGATGCTTATAAAGACATGGCTTATGATGCGGTTTTGGACATGTGCCAGTTACCGCATTTGCGCGAGCGCTTGGCTGAGCAGGGCAATTGGGCGCAAATTTTGTCGGGCGGTGAGCAGCAGCGTTTGGCGTTCGCGCGGATATTTTTGCAGCGGCCTGATTATTTGTTTTTGGATGAAGCCACGGCATCGTTGGATATTGCGAACGAGCAGGCGTTATACGCAGGCTTGGTGCAGTTTTTGCCCAAGCTGACGTTGATTAGCATTTCGCACCATGCGCAATTATCGGCGTTTCATACGCATGAGCTGCACTTTACTGCGGATGCTGCGGGCGGATTTAAAGCGAGCATGAAGCCGTTGACGGCTTAAAAAGCCATGTTTTGCTAAAATTCAAAATCAGATAGCCTCAATCCCAAAGCGCGCCATGTTAAAATGGCGCGTTTTTTTGCAGCCAAATAATCTGTGTTTTATGCGCATGCCGTTTGCTTTTCCACCATTGACCTTAGGAATCCCATGACTTCTTCACTCTACGCAATTTCCCCGCTTGACGGGCGTTACGCCAGTAAAATCGAGGCGTTACGCCCGATTATGTCAGAGGCGGGTTTGTTACATCACCGCGTGCAGGTCGAGGTTGCGTGGGTGATTGCGTTGTCAAAAGCTGGTTTTGCTGAGTTGCCTGCGTTTTCAGCGGATGCACAGGCTTTTTTACACAGCGTTGTGGCCAATTTTGGCGAAGCCGATGCGCAAGCCATCAAGGAGATTGAAAAAGTCACCAATCACGATGTCAAAGCGGTTGAATATTACCTCAAAGACAAAATGGCCACGCGCCCAGATTTGGCAAAAGCGGCTGAATTTATTCACTTTGCCTGCACCTCAGAGGACATTAACAACACATCGCACGGCTTGATGTTACAAAAAGCCCGCGCTCAAGTGGTGTTGCCCATGATGGATGATGTGATTGCCAAATTCACCGCACTTGCGCACGAGTACGCCGCACAGCCCATGCTGTCGCGCACCCACGGCCAGCCCGCCACGCCAACCACGGTTGGTAAAGAGTTTGCCAACATCGCGCACCGCATGCGCCGTGCGCGTGCCGCTTTGGCGCAGGTGGAAATTTTGGCCAAAATGAACGGCGCGGTCGGCAATTACAACGCCCATTTATCGGCGTATCCTGATTTTGACTGGCAAGCATTTGCGCAACATGTGATTGAAAAAGACTTGGGTTTGAGTTTTAACCCGTACACCATTCAAATTGAACCACATGATTACATGGCTCAATATTTTGATGCGTTGGCGCGGTTTAATACGATTTTGTTAGACGCAAACCGCGATATTTGGGGCTATATTTCACTTGGATTCTTTAAGCAAAAAACCAAAGCAGGCGAAATCGGCTCATCAACCATGCCGCACAAAGTCAACCCGATTGACTTTGAAAACTCCGAAGGCAATTTGGGCTTGGCCAACGCGCTGCTGCGCCATTTGTCAGAAAAACTGCCATTGTCGCGCTGGCAGCGTGACTTAACCGACTCAACTGTGCTGCGCAATATGGGCGTGGCGTTGGGGTATGCGGTGCTGGCGTACGATTCTGCACTGCGTGGTTTAAACAAACTTGAGCTCAATGCCGCCGCCTTAAACAAAGATTTGGACGCATGCTGGGAAGTGCTTGCCGAGCCGATTCAAACCGTGATGCGCCGCTATGCGATTGAAAATGCGTACGAAAAGCTCAAAGACTTGACCCGTGGCAAAGGCATCACGCAAGAAGCGCTGCAAGTGTTTGTCGCAGATTTGGACATCCCCGCCGCAGAAAAAGAGCGCCTGCTCAAAATGACGCCCGCCACGTATTTGGGCAATGCGGTTGCGTTGGCGCAGTCGATTTAAGCGTGTAGCCCACGTAGCTCCGATTAGCGCAGCGTAATCGGAGGTTTTTCATGCTGCAAAATATCGCCCATGCGTCCGATTACGCTGCGCTAATCGCACCTACATGCTGATTTTTATGCGCACCGCCGTCCCAACCGTAGATTGTTGTGACATTGCCCGTTGTTTTGCGGATGTGCTGGGTTGCTGCGCGAACCCAGCCTGCGATTGAACCGTGTTACGGGTTGGCTTGACAAGCGCCGTGGGTACTTTCAAGCACTTTGGCTCAATCGAATCAATTGCAAAACCACTTGGACGCAACGCGGCAAATGCTCTCTGCTCGGATACAACAAATAAATCGGGTAGTCCCCCAACACTTCTGGGCGATATTTAATGAGCGTTCCTTGCCGCTCATCAGCCTCACACAAAGCTTCAGGCAGCACAGCGCGCCCAACACCCGCACAGACCGCCAAATAATTCAATCGCATATTGCTTGACACCAATATAGATTGTGCCAGCTCGCTCTCATCAAAATATGCCAAACGCGGGACGTTGGTTTGCCCCGCCCATTTTGCGGCACAATATTCATAAAAGATGTGACGCGTGAGTTCATGGCCAACCAATGACTCATCTTTCACTTGACCCGCACGGATTGCAATATCAATACTGCGCGCACGCAAATCAGTAATTTTTTCATCTAGCACCAACTCAAGGCGAACCTGTGGATATTGTGTGCTCAACGCTTGTAACACACTGGGCAACATCATTTCTGCAATCATGCTGGTCGTCGTCAAGCGTACGCGTCCTTTCACTTGCTCCGTCGCCTCTTGCGCACCCAATAAAGCATCCGACAAATCGTTTAATGGTTTTTGTAAACGCGAATACAACTCGTCGGCCAATTGTGTCGGCACAACTTGGCGTGTGGTGCGCTGAAATAATTTAACCCCCAGCAACGTTTCCAGTGCTTTGATATTGCGAGATAAAGACGTTAAAGACTGATGCAGCTGCACAGCCGCGACTCGATAATTACGCGTTTGATACAGCATCGTAAATCCGTACAACATGCGTGGGTCAATGAGGCCGACCAAAGGCTGTAAATTGTATTGTGACATCACGCCATCCAATTGTTCCATATAAGAAACAAACTATACCAAATTAAAGGCTTTTTAGAAATAGACTGACGCATTACAATGTGAATTTAAACCAGTCCATGGAGCACAAAATGCCGCGAATACTCATCAAGTCATTGATTTTTGTAAGTGTTTTTAGTTCAATCGCACACGCCACGCCCATCAATCAGATTCAAGCCAATAAAACACTCGTCCTTAACTCATACGACAACAACTTTAATCGTAAAGACGCCAGTCAAGTGACCAAGTTCATCAACCCCAATCAATACATCCAACACGCAATCAACGGTAAAGATGGCGTAACCCCATTGATGAATTACATCGGCTACATGAAGGAAAAAATGCCCAGCTTCGCGGGTAAAAACATCCGCATGATTGGCGAAGGCGACTTAGTGGTGTCACAAACAGAGGAATCAATCGACGGCAAACCAGTGGATGTCAGCATGGATTTATACCGCATCAAAAATGGTCAGATCGTTGAGCATTGGGATGCCGTGCAAAGCTACACGACACAAACCCCCGCCAATGCGAATGGTATCGTTGCAGGGCCGCGCCCCAATCCAAACAGTCAACTCGATCCGCAAAAGGTGCGTGAAGTCGCACGCCAATACTTCAAGCAAACTTGGGGAAAGTTAAACACCGCAGCGATTGACCGACACGTCGCGCCTGATTTGATTCAACACAACCCGCAGGTTGCAGATGGTCGTGGCGCACTTAAAGCGTTGGTTCAGGGCTTAAAGGCGAGCAAAACGCCAATCAAAGTCGAGATTGCACGTATTTTGGTGGAGAAAGATTTTGCTGTCGTACACGCCAAATGGACAGATGAATCAGGCAGTTATGCGCTTTTTGACGTTCTGCGATTGAATGACAACTACCAAATCGCTGAGCACTGGGATGTCATGGGTGAAAAAATACCTGCAGACAATAAAAACAAGCGCGACCCTGTGTTTTAAGTTGCACCGCGTACCCCGCACAAACCGTAGCCTGCCATGAGCGAACTTTGCGAATCGCAGGTTTGTGGGTATGTCGCCATCCCCGCGATTCGCTGCGCTCATGGCGGGCTACTCAAAGTATAAAATCGGCAAATAAAAAAACTGGCGCATTGCCAGTTTTTTATTTGCGTTGTGACGCTCAAACGCGAGGGGCTCGCCGTTCCAGCCCGCGTAGCTCCGATTAGCGCAGCGTAATCGGAGGTTTTTCATGCTGCAAAATATCGCCCATGCGTGCGATTACGCTGCGCTAATCGCACCTACATGCTGGTTTTTATGCGCACTGCTGTCCAACCGTAGATTGCTGTGACATTGCCCGCTGTTTTGCGGATGTGCTGGGTTGCTGCGCGAACCCAGCCTACGATTGAACCGTGTTACGGGTTGATTGTGTTTACAGGCTAATCTTACTTACGGTTTTTAGAATTCTTTGGGTATTTAATTAGAACGTTAGCAGTTGTCTTTGATACAATTCGGACTTATCTTAAAAAAGGAGGATTTATGACTAATTTAACAAACAATCCAGAGGTGTTAAAAAAACCAGTTGGCGTATTGCTTGGCTTTGGCATTTTTTTAATGCCACTGATATTTGTATGGTTTACGCTGCAAAAAGGTCGCTCTGCTTTAGCAAAAACTGTGGCATTTGTATGGCTCGCTGTTTGGGTGATTTTTGTAGGAGCTAATGACCATAAGCCGAACACAACAGCAACGCTTACATCTACCAGCGCAACAACACAACCATCAAAATCATCTGGAAACATCTTAGATAAAATAGCCAACAAGGAGATGGCAAAAATTGAAAACAAAGTTGCTGAGGATGCTGTGACGCAATATCAAATAGCAGAAAGAAACGGTACGAAAATTGATATTTGTGTGCAAGCAGGAATGGTGTCAGCGGCTTGGTTGCAGGCTAAAAATGAACAAGAATACGCAAATTGGAAGGCGGTTCAAACACAGAAATGTAAGGCTGCGGGAATGCCTTCAATGTAATCCCTCGACTGTATACCCCGCGTAGCCTGCCATGAGCAAAGCGAATCGCAGGTTTGTGAGTATATCGCCATCCCCGCGACTCGCTGCGCCCATGGCGGGCTACTCAAAATATAAAATCGGTAAATAAAAAACTGGCGCATCGCCAGTTTTTTATTTGCGTTGATAAATCACAATCACAACCAATCACCCCAACGCTTTGCCCACAATTTCGCGCACGTCTTGCGACAAATTCACGTCATCAAATACACGCTGTAAGGCTTTTTGCATCAAGCCTTGATACGGTTGCGCGTAGGTGCGCCAGTGTTCGAGCGTGCGGGCTAGGCGGCTGGCGACTTGCGGGTTGGTGGCGTTGATGTGCAGGACTTGGTCTGCCCAAAACTCATAGCCTGAGCCGTCTTGTGCATGAAAATGGCGCGGGTTTTGGATGCAAAATGCAAAGACCAAGGCGCGGGTGCGGTTGGGGTTGGGGCGTGCAAATGCAGGGTGCGCTTGCAGTTGCGTTAGGGTGTGGCGTATGTCTTCTTGTTTGCCGCTTTTGTTGCTTGCTTGTACGGCGAACCATTTATCAATCACCAATGCTTCGTGTTCAAACTGCTGATAAAACGCGGCGATGAGTACATCAGCGGCTTGCGGGTAATGCGCAACGGCGATGCTCAGTGCGGCAAAGCGGTCGGTCATGTTGTCGGCGTTGTGGTATTGCGCTTGTACTTGGGGCAGGGCGTCTTGGTTTTCGAATGACAAATAGCCCAGTGCCAAATTTTTCAGCGCACGTTCGCCTGCTCGCGCGCCGTTAAATGCGTAGGGTTTGCCATGGTTGAGTGCGGTGTAAATGGTTTGCCACGTGCTGCGTAATGTATGGGCAAGTTGGGCGCGCAGAGTTTTGATTTGGTCTGAAATGGCGTTCGGGTCAATCGGCGCGGTGCGCTGCATTTGTTGCGACAAATACGCAAAACTTGGCAAACTGAACAATTGTGCGCGGTACGCGGGGCTTAATGCGTTGTCATTGAGCAATGCGCTTAATGCGTGCATGGCCGATTCTGGCAAAGCCGTGCCGTTTAAAATCGCGCGGCTAAATAATTGTTGGGTGGCGTCCCAGCGGTTAAACGCATCGGTGTCGTGCGCCATCAGTTCGCACAATTGCGCGTCGGTGTAGTCAAATTCAATTTGGACGGGCGCGGAGAAATTGCGGTTGATGGATGGAATCGGTTCGGCGGCAATGTTGCTAAACACCACCGATTGCGTGGCGTGATTGAGTTCCACCAGTTGCTCTGCATTGTCTGCGCCAATCAATGCCACGTTCAGTGGAATGTGCAGCGGTGCTTTGATTAAATCGGCTTGTAATAGTTCAACCCCAACCGCTGGGTTGCTTTGGGCAAAGTGCAGGGTGTAGGTCTGGGCGCTCGCGTCATAATCAGCGGTGACGCGCACGGTGGGCGTGCCTGCTTGCTCGTACCAGCGGCCAAATTGGTCTAAATCTGCGCCATTGGCGTCTGCCATGGCGGCGCGAAAGTCATCGCAGGTGACGGCTTGACCGTCGTGCCGCTCAAAGTATAAGTCCATGCCGCGCCGAAAGCCGTCGCGCCCCAGCAAGGTTTCGTACATGCGCACGACTTCCGCGCCTTTCTCATACACCGTCATGGTGTAAAAATTGTTGATTTCCTCATACGCATTTGGGCGAATCGGGTGCGCCATCGGGCCGTTGTCTTCGGCAAATTGTGCGCTGCGCAATGCCGCCACGTCATCAATCCGCTTGACTGCTCGTGCGCTGATGGCCGCTTGCTCAGACAAACCCGCTGCCACTTGGTCGCGGGAGAATTCTTGGTCGCGGTACACGGTTAGTCCTTCTTTTAGGCTCAACTGAAACCAGTCTTGGCAGGTGACGCGGTTGCCCGTCCAATTATGAAAATATTCATGCCCAATCACCGCTTCAACGCCGTCGTAATCCACGTCAGTGGCGGTGTCAGGGTGCGCGAGCACAAATTTACTGTTAAAAATATTCAAGCCTTTGTTTTCCATGGCGCCCATATTAAAATCAGAGGTGGCCACAATCATGAACCGCTCTAAATCAAGCGGCAAGCCAAAGCGCGCTTCATCCCACGCAATCGAGGCTTTGAGGCTGTCCATCGCAAATTGTGCTTTGGGCAAATCATGCGCCTCCACATACACTTGCAATAATTTGCGCAAACCACGTTGCTCAATGGTTTCTTCTAAGCAGGCCAATTGCCCAGCAACGAGTGCAAATAAATACGATGGCTTTGGGAACGGGTCATGCCATGTGGTGCTGTGTTCGTTGTCATCCAAATCGGCTTGGGCGATTAAGTTGCCGTTCGATAGCAAGACGGGGTAATCGGTTTTATCCGCCACCAGTTGCACGGTGTAGGTTGACAACACATCGGGGCGGTCGGCAAAAAACGTCATGCGTCGAAAACCTTCAGCCTCGCATTGGGTCATTAAGTGCGCGCCTGTGGCAAATAAACCCGACAAACTCGTATTGGTGCTGGGCGTGCAAGTCGTGATGATTTTGACTGTGCCGCTGGCGGGCGGGTTGTGCAAGGTCAGACTGGTGGCGGTGAGTGTGTAGTCGTTTGGGCTTAAAGGCGCATCGTCGTTGAATGAGACTTGAATGAGCTCAATGTGTTCGCCGTGCAGCGTCATGCTGGCGGGCGCATCTGTGTGGCGCTTGAATGTGAAACGGTTGGCAACTGTGGTGCGTTCGGCTTCAAGGTGAAACAACAACTCAACGGTTGGGATGGCAAATTCAAAAGGGCGGTATTGACTGCGTAGGTGGGTGGTGTTCATAAAAGTCCTTTAAAAATTGTTGTGGGGCTAACATTCAATATCTGCTGCTAAAAACCTAAAAACCTAAAAACCAGCGTTATGCTGGTTTTTAGGTCAAATCAGCCGTCGCTTATGGCGCAGGTTTATCGGCCGTTGGCGCTTCGACTGGTTTGGGCGTTTTTGGCGGCGGTGCTTTGCTCGCTTCGCTTACGTCGACTTGATTGGTTTTTTCAGAGTCTTGGCGCGCTTCGCTTGAGCTTGGCGGTACGACTTTTGAGTCAACTTTTAACTCTTCAGCTGGCGTGTCAGAGGGCAGCGCGGTTGGCGTGTCATCTGGGGTGGCGCCATTCGCATGGTTGCCGTTATTGTTGCTGCTTTGTCCTGCGCCTGCGCCAGAACCAGAACCAGAACCAAGATCAGCGTCTTTACGTACGGCGGTTTTCTCAGTTTTGAGTGCCACGCGCATGTAGTTCATCCAAATTGGTAAAGACAATGTGCCGCCAAACTCGCCTGTACCCAATGATTTTGGACGGTCAAAACCCATCCATGCAATCCCAACCAATTTGGGGTGGTAGCCGTTGAACCACGCGTCTTTTGCGTCATTGGTTGTACCCGTTTTACCGGCAAGGTCGGTGCGACCCAGCGCCATTGCTGCGCGTGCTGTACCGCGCTGAACTGCGCCGCGCATCAAGCTGTCGGTCATGGCGGCGTTTTTGGCGGTAATCACGCGGTAGGCTTCATCGCCCGCTTTGCGCGGTTGTGCTTGCATAATGGTTTTGCCGTTGCGATCAACCACTTTGCTGATGATGTATGGGTTGACTTTGTAACCGCCGTTGGCAAATACGCCGTAAGCGCCCGCCATTTGCCAGCTGGTGACCGATGTTGCGCCCAGTGCCACGGTGAGGTATTGGTCAATTTTGTCGCCGTCAAAGCCAAAGCGAGATGCGTATTCACGGAAGTAATCATTGCCCACGCCTTGGAGTAAGCGAATCGAAACCATGTTGCGCGATAACGCAAGTGCGGTGCTCATCGGAATGGCGCCCAAATAGCGGCCGTCCGAGTTTTGTGGGCGCCAGCCACCGACTTGAATCGGTGAGTCGTTCATGGTTGAACCCGGGGTTAAGCCATTTTTTTCCATGGCGGCTGAGTAAATAAATGGCTTGATGCCAGAGCCGGGTTGACGCCAGCCTTGGGTGACGTGGTTAAATTTGCTTAAATTAAAGTCGAAGCCGCCAACCAATGCGCGAATTGCGCCGTCGGTTGAGGCCATCGACACAAATGAGGCCTGTACGGAAGGCACTTGCGAGACGCGCCAAGAGCCGTCGTCTTGCGATTCGGTGACGGTAATGACCGAGCCAACTTTAACCCCATTTTTGCCGCTGCCCAATGCGCCGCGTGCCAAAGCGAGGCCAGATGGTGCGACGTCAACAGGCTGACCATTGGATAGAACGCCTTTGAGGCCGCCGCCTGAGACTTCGGTCACAATCAAAGTTAATAAATTGCCTAAGTCTGGGTATTTGTCAAATGTTGCGTCCATGACTTTGAGGCGCTCATCTTCTTTGCTTGGTAGGGCGATGTTGGCCAATGGGCCGCGATAGCCGTATTTGCGGTCGTAAGCCAATACCGCTGAGCGCACGCCGTTGTAAGCGGCTTCTTGTTCTGCGCCGTTGATGGTGGTGTAAACTTTGAGGCCTTCTGTGTAGGCGGCATCTTTGTATTTGTCAAACATCAATTGGCGTGCCATTTCGGCCACGTATTCGGCATGAATTTTGTATTTGCCTTCAATCGGCTTGGCTTTGGTGTCAATGATTTTGACCACTTCGTTTTTGGCTTGCTCGTATTCAGCGTCTGTGATGTATTTTAAATCGCGCATCCGTTGCAGCACGTATTGCTGACGAATGTCGGCGTTGACGCGGTTGCGGGTTGGGTTGTTGCGCCCAGGTGCTTGAGGCAATGTGGCCAACATGGCTGATTCGGCAATGGTTAATTGGCTTAACTCTTTGCCGTAGTAAATGTCGGCTGCTGCGGCAAATCCATAAGCGCGTTCGCCCAAGTAAATAAAATTGATGTAGCGCTCAAGAATTTCGTCCTTGCTCATGTTTGCTTCAATTTTTTTTGCCATGAGCGCTTCGTTAAACTTGCGGCTGAAAGTGCGCTCTGAGCTAAGGAAGAAGTTTTTTGCCAATTGCTGTGTAATGGTGGATGCGCCTTGTAAGTCACCAGGATGCAAGATGTTGTTGATGGCAGCACGGCCAAGTCCGTAATAATCCACGCCGCCGTGTTCGTAAAAGCGTGAGTCTTCAATCGCTAAAATGGCTTTTTTGAGGTGGTCAGGAATGTCTTTTGAGGCAACAGGTTTGCGGCGCTCTTCGCCAAACTCGCCAATCAGTTCGCCGTCTTCGGTGAAAACTTGCAATGACATTTGGGGCTTATAGTTTTTGAGCGCGTCAATTGATGGCAATGTTTGTGACACGTAATAAGCCACGATGCTTAAAAACAGTGCGCCGATAATCAGCGCGAGCACCATAAATAGCATGATGTTTTTAAAAATCCGTTTGCCGCGAGATACTGTTTTAACGGGCTGGCTGCTGATTGGTGGCTGTTGGGTATCGCTCATAAGTCTTTCTAACGGCTGGTAATATAATTAAGGAAAAAATGAATTAAAAATCGGTGCTTATTGTATACTCGCGACCATAGTTTGTGTTCAATATCTAGTATATATCGCACACGTAAACTTTTTAATGAGCCTCACCCCACCCAACCGCGCATGAAAATTTCCCATTGGTTTCGCAAAAGAAAACCCCAGTTGTTGGTGCAATTGGTGGATTCCTCTGTGCGCTATTTGTATCTTGAACCCGGCAAACCAGCGGTTTTTGGGCAGATTCATTTGCATGAGCCCGATTTGGATGGGCGCATGTTTGATGTGAATGCGGTGCGCGAGAGGCTGTTTCCTTTGTTGGGGAGTGTGGCGGCGCAAGTGACGGTCATGTTGTCGTGTAGCCGCGTGCATTTGCATTACTTGCCTGTGGCGCAAGGCTTGAGTGAGGAGGAGGCTGAATATCATGTGCGCCGGCATATTACGCATGATCTTGGTTTGTCGCTTGAGGACGTGTATTTTGACTGGGCGTTGGTGAGCGAGGCGCCAGACTCATTGCAGCCTCCGCCGATTTTGATTTTGGTGGCGCGCCAATCTGAAGTGGCGCAATACGCGGCCTTATTTAATGACACAAATTGCACGATGACAAATGTGTGCGCCGAACAATTGGTTTGGCTCGATGCGTTTGCGGGCAATATTGAGTTTAAACACTACGCGGTGCTGCAGGTTGAGGCGCAAAGCATTGCGTTGTTTTGGTTTGATGAAAAAGGTTATCGACGCGCTTTAAATAAACCGTTTAGCGCTGAACAGGCCAATGATTCGGGCTTTGAGTGCCTTAGCGGTGGCACGGGAGCGCCGTTGTTTCAATTGGAAACTGATTTTGTGCTCGATGAAATGGAAGCGCTGATTGCGCAAAACTTGGGCAGCAATCAACGTCACTTAAACATGGTGCATGTGTTTGGCGCGGGCGTGAATTGGGTCAATCTGGCGCCCAAATTGCAAACGCGCTTGGGCATTCCCGTCCAAACAGCGGGCTTGCCCGAACATGTGGGTGTGGATGAGGCTTGTGTGTTTGGTGGCTTGTGGCATTTGAGTGTGCAAGTGGAGGGCAGTTCATGAGGTTGCTTAATTTATGGCCAGATGCAACGCGGACGCGCCAAGCGGTGCGAACCTCGTTTTCACAAGAGCTGGCTGGTTTGGTGTTGCTAAGCGCAATCATTGTGCTGGCGGCGCTTTTTTACTTGCGCCATCAAACCGCTCAAGTTGATGCGGTGCATGCCGCGCTGCAACAGCAACTCGGCCTGATTACGCCAAACGCGGACAGCACGCGCAAGGCGATACCTGATAAACAATACACAGATGTGCGCCTTAGTTCTGCAGGGCAGCTCAATTGGCTGGCTTATTTGCCTGATTTGATTGACGCGGACACGCAACTTACCCGAGTGATTCAAAAAGATGGTGCGCTGCATATTTTTGGGCGCAGCACCAGTGCTGCACACATGCAGGCGTTTTTAGCGCGCCTAAAAAACCTGTCAGATACGGCAGCGCCGGTTTTGGCTTCGTTTGAAAATCAAAGTACGGGATCGAATGCGGGCTGGTATTTTGAAGTTCGGGTGAACGAGAAGTCTTTTGAGGAAGGTGCGCGATGACGCTTGGAAAAACGCCGTGGCGGGAGCTGAATCTTGAAGACATTGCGCTGTGGGATGCCGCGCCGCGCCGATTTGTGTTGGGTTTGTTGGCAAGCTTGGGGCTTTTGTGTGTCACCTTGTATTGGCTGATGCCGCAATATGAGGTGTTGCAACAGCGCCGTCAGCTCAACCACCAATTACAAACCCAGTTTGCCCAGCAGGTCAATCCTTGGGCGCTTGCTCAAAAAAGCCAAGGCGCATCTGGGCAAGGCGTGCAGGCGTTGTCAAAAGATGCGTTGGCTATTTGGTTGGCAACGATTGCATCGGATGCACAAGCGCTTGGACTGACGGGGATTAAAGTTGCGCCTCAAATGATGGATGCCTCACAAGGCGCTGGCAGCGCTGCACCCGCAGACAGTTTGGAGGCAATCAGCGGGCGTGTGTTGCTGCAAGCGGATGGCGATTATGCGGCTTTGGCTCGTTGGTGGGCGGCTTTGAGCGCGAGCGAGCATGTGTTGAGCATGTCACAAATTGAGATGAATGGGGTTGGCGATAAACGTGTACACGGCCAAGTTTTGGTGCGCTTCGCTTTAGAGGTGCGGCCATGAAAAAATTGATGTTGCTGGTTGGGGTGAGCCTGCTTTGTGGCTGTAAGCCCAGCGCGCAAACAGATTTGCCTGAGCTTCATAATCCGCAAGCAGTATTGGCGTGGGTGGATGAGGCAAAAAAAATCGCCATGCAAGATGCGCTGCGCACCGCGCAAGCGCAAACCGGCCAGCTGCTTGGTGTGGCGCTGGCAGCGAGCAACAAAAACGTTTTTGTGCTGGCCGATGCTGCAGCGCCAACGGCTCAAATGGGTGCGTCTGATGCGCCAGCAGCGTTGTCTGAGCCAGTGGGTGCGCACTTGACTGTGCTGCAAAATGGTGGGTTTTCGGCTGCCAAATCTGTTGCGCAAAGCCTTAGCGATGCGCAGCCTGAGGACATTGTTTTTTCTGGCACTTTGATGCAGGGCGCGCACACGCAGGCCTTGGTTAAAGTGAATCAGCATTTGTACATTGTCAATGTTGGCGATGTGGTTGGTCAAGGCGCATGGCGGGTTTTGTCTGTGAACGCCCAATCCATGCAGCTTCAAGTCGGAAAAAAGGCGATTACGTATGCAAAAAACTAACGTTACTTTCAAATTACATCAATTCATGCTTGTGGGCATGTTGGCCTGTACGACTTATTGTGCTTGGGCGCAGGCGCTTGATCTGACGGTTCATCATGCGCAGCCTGATACAGAAAAACGCATGGATCTTGCCTTTCAAGATGTGCCTGTGCGCGCATTTTTACAGGTGCTTGGGGAAAGCGCTGGGGCAAATGTGGTGGCGGATGACTCGGTCAATGGCACGGTGACGCTTAATTTAAAGCAAGCGACTTGGCAAGAAGCGTTGGATGTGGTGAGCCGCGCCAAGCAATTATCGGTTGAGCAAAAAAATGGTATTTATTATATTCGCGCGCAAAATCCCTCAAATTATGCAGGCGCCAATCCAGCATATTCAACCGCCAATCCTCAGAATGCTGAAGGCAAAAGCCGTGCCAATGGGACAGAGCAACAGGTTTTAATTGAAGCGCGGATTGTTGAGGCGGGCGATAGTTTTTCACGGAGTTTGGGGGTGAAATTGGGCTTTAATGATTTGCGTCGCACGGGTTACACAACCGTACCCGACCCAGCCAATCCAGGTAAAACCATTCAAATCCCAGTGCAAGCGCCGACCAAAACGGGGGCGGTGTTTGGCTCGACCATTGCGAACGTACAAAACTTAAGTGGCCAAGACCCGGCGCTGAGCAATAATTTGATTAATTTACCAGCTTTGGCGAGCGCTTCGGCCAATCCTGCTAGTTTTGCGGTGAGTTTGTTTCGTTCGGGTTTGAGTGAGTTTATTAATTTAGAAATCAGCGCACTTGAAACCGATGGCAAAGGCAAGGTCATTTCGAGTCCGCGTGTGGTGACAAGCGATGGGGTTAAGGCGCTGATTGAGCAGGGCACAGAACTTCCGTATCAACAATCGACCAGCTCAGGCGCAACCTCCGTGTCTTTTCGCAAAGCCAATCTCAAACTCCAAGTCACGCCGCAAATTATGAACAATGGCGATGTGGTCATGGACGTGGATGTGACCAAAGACAGCGTGGGGAGTTTGTTAACCAGCGCGGGTTATACGATTGACACCAAACACGTGCAAACCACGGTCAAAATTGAAAATGGCGGTACGATTGTGATTGGTGGGATTTATCAAGAAGATGTGCGCAACAGCGAAGACAAAGTCCCATTTTTGGGCGATATTCCTTATTTGGGGCGGCTCTTTAAATCGACCACTAAAAGCACCAGTAAAACCGAATTACTTATTTTTTTAACGCCTCATTTGCTTGATGCAAAGGGGCAGCTTCTTAGCAATACAGCCAATTATGTCAAATAAACACCACAAAAAACGTTTTGTCCCTCATCTGCCCATTTCAACGCAACAACGAGAGGTTTTACAAGAAATTCCCAATGTCTATTTGGTTGGTTTAATGGGCGCAGGCAAGTCCAGTGTGGGGCGAATTTTGGCGCAAGCGCTCAAGCGACCATTTTTGGACAGCGATGAAGAAATTGTCAAACGCATGGGCGCGACGATTCCCACTATTTTTGAGTTTGAAGGCGAGTCAGGTTTTCGGGCGCGTGAGGCCAAAGTGATTCATGATTTATGCCAATTTAAAAACTTGGTGATGGCCACGGGCGGCGGCGCAGTTTTACAAGCGTCCAATCGGGCAGACCTTAGCAATAATGGCTATGTGGTGTATTTGTCTAGCACGCCTGAGCGCTTATTGGTGCGCACGCGCTATGACAAAAACCGCCCGCTGCTGCAAAATGATGACCCACTCACGGTCCTCAAAAATCTCTACGCCGTGCGCCACCCGCTTTACCTTGAAGCCGCCGATGTGGTCATCAAAACGGGCGCGGGGCAAATCACGCAAGTGGCGATGGCGGTCGTGCAAGCGCTGATTGCACACCATCAATCACACCAAATCACTCAGACGCAAAGCCCACAAGCGGCTCAAGAGAAACCAAACTTAGGAGAAATCGCACATGAAAACCCTTAATGTTGCGCTGGGCGCACGCAGTTACCCCATTATGATTGGCGGCCAAGCCATGCACCAACGCGAGGCGTTGGCGCACGCCATTCAAGGCAAAACCGTTTTGATTGTCACCAATGACATGGTGGGGCCGTTGTATGCGGGCGCGCTAAAAACCACGTTGGAGCAGCTGAACAAAACCGTGTATGTGCATGAGTTGCCGACGGGCGAGCAGTTCAAAAACCTCGAAACCCTCAATACAATTTTTGATGCGTTGTTGTCCAATCAATGCGACCGCCGCACCACGATTGTGGCGCTGGGCGGCGGCGTGGTTGGCGATATGGCGGGTTTTGCTGCCGCATCCTACATGCGCGGCGTGCCGTTTATTCAAGTGCCCACCACACTGCTCTCGCAAGTCGATTCATCGGTTGGCGGCAAAACAGGCATCAATCACTCGTTGGGTAAAAACATGATTGGCGCGTTTTATCAGCCGCAACTGGTATTGGCTGATTTAAATAGCCTCAATACGCTGGCGCAAAACGAGCTGGCCGCAGGGATGGCCGAAGTCATCAAACACGGCGCAATTTATGATGCGGTGTTTTTTGAATGGCTCGAACAAAACATAACGCAGCTCATGGCAAAAGACCCGCAAGCCTTAACCCACGCAATTGTCCGCTCATGTGAGATTAAATCAGAGGTGGTGGCGCAAGACGAGCGCGAGGGCGGGTTGCGCGCAATTTTGAATTTTGGCCACACCTTTGGTCATGCGATTGAATCTGGCATGGGCTATGGCGCATGGCTGCACGGCGAGGCCGTTGGCGTGGGCATGATTTTGGCGGCAGATTTGTCCGTGCGCATGGGGTTGCTGGAGGCAGATAAAGCGGCGCGAATCAAAGTGCTTGTGGGCGCGGCAGGCTTGCCAACCGAGCCACCAAAACTCGGCGTGGACGCGATGATTGCACTCATGCAAACGGACAAAAAAAATGACGCAGGTCAGATTAAGTTTGTGCTGCTCAACGGCTTGGGCGGGCACATGATTCAATCCGTGCCTGAGCAAATATTGCGCGACACCTTGGCCGTGTGCGCTTAAGTTTACACAGCAGTGGCGCACGCAAATATTCGCGGTACTCGCCGCCTGACTACTCGCATAAATGAGCTACCATGTCATCGTTAAACCTCAAAGCCTTACTCATTCCGTATCGCCCCGCCATTGCGGTGACTTACGGTTTAACTTTATTTGAAAAAGGCTGCTTGCTCGCCTATCCGGCTCTCACGGGGATGACGGTCGATGGCATGATAAGCAAAAGCTACACGGGTTTATTACTGCTCATTGGTACGTGGTTGGCGCACATGTTGGTCGCGTATTGCCGCCAACGCTATGACACGCGCACGTTCACGCGAATTTATTCATTTATCGCCAATAAAATTGTCTTGTCCCAACAAGCGCGGGGTGAGGCGCTGAGCGAAATCTCAGCGCGGGTTGAATTGTCGCGTGAAATCGTTGATTTTTTTGAACACGAACTGCCCTTTGTCGCGCACACTTTGCTGGGCATTGCGGGTTCATTGGTGATGTTGTTTTTTTATGATTTACGTTCAGGTTTTATCGCAGCTGTGGTGCTCGGGCCATTGATTTTGGGCAATGCTTTGTATGCGCGTAAATCGAAACGTTTGAATCGTGGTTTAAACAATCAAATTGAGCGCGAAGTCCGCACGCTCGAGCGCGGCACACCTGCGGCGGTGGTTAAACACTTTAAACTGCTTGGGCGTTGGAAAGTGGCTTTGTCGGATGCTGAAAACACTGCGTGGGTATTTACCGAGCTGGCAACTTTATTGGCAGTGTTGTTTATTTTGCTTAATTTTTTTGGAGCAGACAATGCCACCGCTGGGACGATTTTTGCGATTTTGTCGTATTCGTATGATTATTTAGAAGGCTTAGATGGTGTGCCGCACCTCATCAATCAACTGGTTCGCCTCAAAGACATTCAAGAGCGCTTAATTTAAGCATAGGCAAAAAGCACTGCCCATCATGTGGGCAGGCAAACCGTCAATCACCCACGCCACATGTGGCGTGGCATCTAACGCGGCGTATTCAACCAAGCCCCCCTGCGCGAGGGCTTTGCTGTGCGCTTCAAACTGGGTCCATTGCTGGGCAAACAATGCGCGTTTGCGCTCATGCTGGGTCGATGCAATCGCCGCTTGAGCGGGCGCATCCAAATACAATTGCGCCAACGCGTCAAATTCTGATTCTGCCCATGAGTGAAGGGGTACGGTGTCGATAAGGTCGAGCCCAAACCCTGCGCTCGCACGTGTTTTGGGTGCAATCCCGATTAAAACCACGTCGCGCGCGTAGCTCACGCTCAGTTGTAATGCGCGCCCGTTGTAGTGTGTTTGCGTGCTCAAACCGCGCGCGGTGCGCTCAAACAGTGGGTTGGGATGATTGTCTGCCAACGTTTGTAAAAGCTCGGTGAGCAATGCGCGCCCGCGCTCTTTGAGAGCAGGGCGCTGCGTACAACCCACAAATTGCGCGTAACCCAGCCACGGTAAATCATGGGCAAAAACCGCCCTCACTTGCGCGTGCAGATGCAAAAAAGACGGCTCAATCACATGAGCCGTCAAAGAGTGTGCTGGTTTAAGCATGGTTGGACGAAAGACTTTGCGCCGGCGTACCCACCCAGCGGGTTTGGGCGGGCAGTTGCTCGCCTTTAAGAATTAACGACAACGCGCCAATCTGTACGCCATCGCCAATCACCGTGTCATACAAAATCGTGGTGCGCGGTAATACCGTCACATGCGCGCCGATATGAACCCGACCGATTTTCATGATGCGGTCTTCAAACAAGTGCGTTTGCGGGCCGCAACGGGCATTGAGCGTCGAGTAATCCCCAATGGTCACGCAATCGTATTCGGTGATGTCAGTCGTGTCCATAAACACGCCTTTACCTATCGTCACGCCCATCGCGCGAAACGCCCAAGGCAACATGGGCGTGCCGCGCAAAAAATTCATAAAATTAGGCACAGTAATCGACTCATACATATTGGTCACAGCTTCGCTCAGCCACACAAACAGCGTCCACATGGGCGTTGCACGCGGTTGGTAACGACCCATCAGCGTCCATTTGAGCAACCATACCAGCCCAAATGATGCCGCCCCATAAATCATGCCGCACAACGACAGCGCGAGTATGGTTGCAACCCAACGGCCAGACTCGGCATAAGGCAGTACCTCAAGCACCGTAAAATAACCTGTCGTGATAATCATTGACATCGGCAAGACAATGCGCAATGCTTCAACCAAACCGCGCCCAATCCGCCGCATGACGGGCGGGCGGAACGTGAGCTTGTCGTCAAATACCAGCGCGGTCTCGCGCGTGGGCAAGTTCATCGGTGGCAAACCTATCCATGTTTGCCCCGCTGCCATTTGGGTATTGGTTGGGCAACGGGTTTGCACGCCAATCAACACGTCATCAGGAATAATTCGCCCGTCAGGCACATACGCACCGTTACCCACAAAGCTGCGATTGCCCACAACAGTAGGACGCAACGTGAGCCAACCACCCTCTATATGTTCATCGCCCAACATCACACCATCGGCGATAAATGAGTCATCGCCCAGCGTCAACATATCAGGCACGATACCAATCGCGGTTGAAATCTCAGCATCTCGACCCACGCGTGCACCCAACAATCTAAACCACGAAGCCGCATATACCGACGCATACAAGCCATGCAAAATATTCAGGCTCGATTCTTGAATCTGATTGGTCAACCACTTGCGATAATACAAAGTGCTGTGAATTTGATGCGTTCCCGCTAACATTCGGCGCGGCAAAAGCAAGCGGCGCAATAACGATGAGGCAATCGTCGTCGCAAAAATCAGCACCAGCGTAGCAGGCACGCCTTGCACCAATAGCACCAATAAAATTTTAACGACAAAAGGATATTGGTTACTGCTTGCGCCGAGTAAATTACCATCAAGATAATCGATCAACATAAAACTAGGGAAAATCGGCATAAAAAATATCGAGGCAATCAAACACGCGCCCATAAAATAATAGCCGTGCTCAAACAATAAACGGGTATTCGATACAGGTGGGCGCGGCGCGTGATGGTGCTTAGGTCGCTCGCCCACCACAACCGCTGGGCTACCGCCCCAAACCGTATTGGCCGCAATGGTATTGCCTTGGTTTAACGCGGATAAGCCCTCAAGATACCCATCCGCCTCAATCCGTGTATCGCCTTGCAATACCGCGTATGAGCCCACAAAAGCACGTTTACCAATGTGTACTTCAGCCAAAATCAGCTCATTGTTTTCAATGTGTGCATTCTCGATGTTCACACCGTTGCCAATATCTGCTTCATCGGCCACCGTTAGTAAATGCGGCACGCGTACAATGGTCGAGCCTATCATCACATCACGGCCGATTTTGGCACCCAATCCGCGCAAAAATAGATTCAGTAACGACGAGCCACTCAACAAATACATCGCAGGCACTTCGCTTAATCGTTCATATAGCCACCAGCGATAATACGTCAAACCCCACAAAGGATAACGCCCCGCAGCCACACGGTGAAAAGCCACGCGTTTGGCGACAATCACCGTTAGAAACGTCAGCAAATTACTCAATAAAAACACGCTCAACGACACAAAAATCGCGTACGCCACGCTGTCGTCCTCATCGCCCGTCAACGTGTGATACGTAAAAAATGGCATCAGCCATTGCGTCATGCGCAAACAAATCAGCGAGGGCAACGTCAACGTTTGCGCCAAACCGCACAATACGCGACGGCGCAATAACGCCTCACTTGGCGGCAATAATGGTTCAACAGGCGCGTACACTTGCGCCGCCTGCTCCGCCAATGAAGTCGCAATCGCCGCCACCGTGCGTTGCTGATAAATCACTTGCACGCTCAGGCTCTCGAGCCCAGCATGTTGGCGTAACATCGAAATCAGGCGCGCTGCGAGCAAGCTGTGGCCGCCCAAATCACAGAAAAAGTCTGCATCAAAACGAATCGCTTGAGCAGGGAAAACCGTTTGCAACGCCTCAAACAAAAGTACTTCGGTCGGCGAGCTCGGTGTATCGGCGGTTTGCGTAGCAGACGGCACAATCTCTAAAACCCGCAAAGCCTTGCGGTCAATTTTGCCAGACAACAAACGTGGCATTTCGTCCAGAGCAATGATTTGCGAAGGAATCATGTAAGAGGGCAAACGCTTTTGTAACGCCGCGCGGGTCGCGCTCAGGTCAAAATCATGCCCCGCATCCATCACCACAAAGCTTAGCAATTGGTCAACACCATGCTCGTTTTTGACCAGCACCGCCGCTGTCCCAATGTGGAGTTGCTCGCACAATGCCGCCTCAATTTCGCCCAACTCAACCCGAAAACCACGGATTTTGACTTGGTCATCGGTTCGCCCCAAGCATTGCACTTGACCGTCTTCGTTAATCCGCGCCAAATCGCCCGTGCGATACAAACGCGCCTCTAAATCATTGGTGGCATAAGGGTTGGGTAAAAACTTCTCCGCCGTTAAATCAGGTCGTCCCAAATACCCCATCGCCACGCCCACGCCCGTAATGCACAACTCACCCACTTCGCCCATTGGCAATAATTCAAGCGCGTCGTTTAAAACCATCAAACCATAATTGGGCAATGGCTCACCAATCGTCACAGGCTCGCCACGGCGCAAGGTCGCCAAACTCGCCGACACCGTCGTCTCGGTCGGCCCATACGTGTTAAATAACTGTCGATACGGTGTCGCCCAACGCTCAACCACCGAATCAGGACACATTTCGCCGCCCAAATTAATCAAACGCAAATCAGCCACATCGCGCGGTAACAACGCCAGCAGGGTGGGGACGGTCGTCATCACACTGATTTCGTTGTCCTCGAGTGCCGCAACAATCGCATCAGGGTCGCTCACCACCTCTTTAGGCGCAAGCCACAACGTCGCACCCACTAAATAACTGATCCAAATTTCTTCAAACGACATATCAAACGCGACCGAAAAGCCTTGATACACACGGTCGGTCATCGCAATATTTAAAATACTGTTTTCAGAACGTAAAAAATGGCAAATGCTGCCTTGGTTAATCATTATGCCCTTGGGTTTGCCCGTCGAACCAGAGGTGTAAATCACGTAAGCTGGGTCAGATGGTTGCGCGCGTTGCGAGCGCAATGGCGCATCGGTCGCTTGCAATAAATCATCAACCGTCCAAATCGGTTGGCTCAAATGCTCCAACTGCGGCAACCACGCAGGGCAACTTAATAAGCCCGTCGCATTCGCATCGGCCATACACACCTCAATGCGCTCCACAGGCACATCGGTATCAAACGGTAACCACGCCGCCCCCGCCTTGGCAATACCCGCTTGCATTACCAGTAAATCAATTCCACGCGGCAGCCACAAGCCCAACATGTTGCCAGCCTTAACCCCACGCTCAATCAAATGGTGCGCAATCAAATCAGCGCGGCGATTGAGTTCGGCATAGGTTAAGTCCAGCCCCGTCGCCCCATCAATCAGCGCAATTTGCTCAGGACACACGTTGGCGGTATGCGTTAATAAATCAGCCAACACTTCGGTACGTAAAAAATCAGGACGAGTTTCGCCGCGTAAAATCATGATTGCCTTAAAAGGAGGAAATGCTTGAAAATGCCAGATAAAAAATGGCGCAAAGTAGCCGCGCAATTGTAAATGAAAACAAAGAAAGCTTTGCATAACCAGCCAATTCAACTGCCTCTATTTTTGGAGACTGTAAAATGACGGGCAATGCGGATTTTTTGATGCGTTTTACCTAAAATTTGTTCGGGTTTCCCGAACAAATTTTGTCGATTCATAACAAAGTAGGTTTTTATTTTGTTATGCAAAGTTCTCACAAAGGCAAATTAAATGCAAGATTTTTAATATGTAAGAATGATTGCCAAGGTTTCAAGGCTGTTTCTATTCAAACTTAAGGTAGAATAGCCAGCCCAAAAATAGTGTAAAAAATTAAATTTTTACGGCTGAATAGACCAACCACAAAAGGCCAAACATGACGCACAACCATTACGAATCAACCCTCGCGCCATACGCCGCCACAGCCCTCACGTCGCGCGGGCGCAGTATGAGCGAGCCCGAAGACCCAACGCGCAGCATGTATGCACGCGACCGCGACCGGATTGTGCATGCCACGGCCTTTCGGCGACTGGAATACAAAACGCAAGTTTTTGTGAATCATGAGGGGGATTTGTTCCGCACGCGCTTGACGCACAGCATGGAAGTGGCGCAAATCGCGCGGTCATTGGCGCGCCAAATGCGCTTGAACGAAGACTTAATCGAAGCAATTGCGCTGGCACATGATGTGGGGCACACGCCGTTTGGGCATGCGGGTCAAGATGCGCTGAATGAATGTATGCGCGACTTTGGCGGCTTTGAGCATAATTTACAAAGCCTGCGGATTGTGGATTCGTTAGAGTTGCGTTACGGCGCGTTTAACGGTTTGAATTTGAGTTTTGAAACCCGTGAAGGGATTTTAAAACATTGCGCCCGCAATAACGCAGCCCAATTGGGCGACGTGGGTGAGCGGTTTTTAAACGGCACGCAGCCCTCATTAGAAGCGCAAATCACCAATTTGGCGGACGCCATTGCGTATAACAACCATGATATTGATGACGGGATTCGCTCGGGCATTTTGACTTTGGACGGCATGCGGCAAGTGGCATTTTTTGCCCAATGCCATGACGAGGTGCGTCTTTTGTATCCTGATTTGCGTGGGCGGCGCGAGGTGTTGGAAACCGTGCGCCGCATGATTAACGCGATGGTGATTGACTTAACCGAACAAACCCAAGCCAATATTGCGCAGCATCATATTCAAACCATTCACGATGTGCGTGCCGCGCCCCGCTTGGCGGCTTTTTCGCCCCAAATGCACGCCACCATGCAGGCGCTCAAAAAATACCTCATGGAACATTTGTACCGCCAATACCAAGTCATGCGCACCAGCGCCAAAGCCACGCGCATGCTCAAAAAACTGTTTGATGCGTTCATGGACGAGCCACGCTTGTTGCCGCCAGACTATCAAATAAACGGCGACCCAACCGCGCAGGCGCGCCAAGTCGCCGATTATATTGCGGGGATGACTGACCGCTATGCGATTAAAGAATACGCACGCATTTTTTCTGTTGAGCATTTCTAAGGACGCATCATGCCCACCACCAGCACGATTCAAATCAACGGACTTACCGCAACCCTAAACACTTGGCAAACGCCGCACGGCGCGCAAACGCCATTGCATTTTGCACACTGCAACGGTTTTCCATCGGGCAGTTATCGGCAAATGCTCTCGCTTGTGGCACAAACCCGTCCGGTTTTTGCGCTCGACCATCGCGCCACGTGGCCGGATGCGCCCGCGCCGAATAGCCGCTTTACTTGGGCAAAAGCTGCCGATGATTTAATTGCGGGGATTGAACAGTTTGCCCCCAACGGCGTGATTGGCGTGGGACATTCGCTTGGCGGCGTGGTGACTTTGTTTGCCGCGTATCGGCGGCCTGATTTGTTTCAAAGGATTGTTTTAATTGAACCTGTGATGGTGCCCATCAAGCGCGCTTTGATGGCAGCATTTGTGCCCGCAGCACTTAAACTCAAACACCTGCCGCTGGCGGCTCAAGCCTTGCGCCGCAAAGATGTGTGGCCAAGCCGTCAAACCTTTGTGGATTATCATGCGTCCAAAGCTGCGTTTAAAGATATTCCATTAAGCGTGATGCGCGATTATGCTCAGTACGGCTTGCGCCAGCGCGAGGATGATTTTATTTTGACCTTCCCCAAAGTGTGGGAAGCGCATATTTTTAGCACGCCACCTTATATTTGGTCGGCAATTTCGCGCCTCAAAACCCCGTGCATCATCGCAAAGTCTGGCGGCAGCCATTGGATTGCACCTGAATCATGGGCAAAACTTGCGCGGATTCGGCCTGATATTGAAATTCATACCTTGCCAAATGTTGGCCACTTGGCGCCGCAGCAAGCGCCAGAACAAATCGCGCAATGGTTGATGGGGTTGTTGACTTCGGCATAATCCTTGGCGGCTTGTGGAGAGCATGACGACCTGTTTGAAGCGTGCTGATTCTGTTTTGATGAAATTTATATTTTATGTAAATTAATGCTTGCAATATTTAATTTAGCGGCGTAAATTGAAATTGTGGTTATTACTTAAGCCACTCATAAGCACTCATAAGATGTGTTTTTGTTTTAAGCTTTTTAACTTTTTAACTTTATTGGAGAGTCACCATGAATGTTCAGTTAAGCGGTCATCACGTCGAAGTTACCCCTGCAATCAGTGCTTATATCACTGACAAATTGTCCCGCGTTAAACGCCATTTTGATCAGGCAATTGAAGTGCACGCAACGTTTTCTACGGACAAAAATTTGCAAAAAGCCTCATTGCGTTTGCACTCAAAAGGACATGATTTTCAGGCTGAACATGTTGAAGCGGATTTATATGCTGCGATTGATTTGGTGGTAGATAAGCTTGACCGACAAGTCACGAAGCATAAAACCAAAATGCAGGAGCACCATTCGCCAGTGAAGCGCGATAATGCTGCGTAATTTGCACTATTTAAATGAGTGAATAACTAAGGAAAAAGCAAATAAGCAAGCAACAAAAAGCCAGATTTCAATCTGGCTTTTTGTTTGCGTGTTTTGTACGGCGTTTACTCAGAACCCATCGGTTTTTCGTACCATTTTGGGTAATAAAGTTGCGTGGCCTCGCTGTCTAGGGCGAGCGCGTGGCATCCGCCAAGCTGAAATGGTTTGTTGCCAGAGTCGTCGATTTCTTTGGAGGCTTGGCGGTTGCGCATGGCGATTTGGGTTGATATGCCTTGAATGGCAACCGTTGGCAGGCTGTTGGCCATTTCTGTGATGTGAGTGCAGCCTTGGATGCCTGCGAACAATTGTTTGACCGATTGTCGAAAGCCTTGCAGTATATTTAGCCCAACCATTTTTTGGTAATGCGGGTTAATGGCAGGGCAGTGCGCCATGTACGGGGCACTTTGTGTGTGACAGGTGACGGCGGTGATGACGAGGTTGTTGTCGATGGTCAGGCGCAGAACCATGTCGTGCAGCGGTGCTCCGACGGCTCGGACTTGGTTGGCCAGGGTAAGTTCGTGGGCTTTGTGATCGAGCATTTGTGCGTCTATTTCCCATAAACCGTCGCAGCGCTCGTAGACTTCGTAACAAAAGGTTCTGCGGTGCTGAAGTTTACGTGGGGCGGCTGGCTCTAAGCCTTTGATTCTGCTTTGATGGATGTTGTTTGCTTGTGTGTGGTTGATGGTCATGTAAGCCTTTTGGGATGCTAAAATGGTTGCGTGACTGCTTCAAACTGGTTTTAAAAAAGCACCTGCGTCTTTTGATGCAAGTGCTTTTTAATTGAACGGCGAGTTTAATCTAATCTAACTTCAGCTTTAAATTAATTAAATGGCTTGGTCTTGGGTTTCAAGACCAAATGCCTTATGGAGTTCGCGCACGGCCAATTCCATGTATTTGTCTTCGATAACGACTGAGATTTTGATTTCAGAGGTTGAAATCATTTGAATGTTGACGCCTGATTTGGACAAGGTTTCAAACATCAAGCTGGCAACGCCAACGTGTGAGCGCATGCCAATTCCGACGGCTGAGACTTTACAAACTTGGTTGTCGCCAATCACTTGGGTGGCGTTGATGGTGTCAACCACTTCGTTCTGTAGCACTTCCATGGCTTTTTTGTATTCATTGCGGTGAACGGTGAATGAAAAATCGGTTGTGCCGTTGTTGCTTTGATTTTGGATAATCATGTCCACGTCAATATTGGCGTTGGAGATTGGGCCCAAAATTTTATGCGCGATACCAGGATGGTCTGGCACTTGCATGAGTGTGATTTTTGCTTCGTCGCGGTTAAATGCGATGCCTGAAATAACGGCTTGTTCCATGGTGTCGTCTTCCTCAAAAGTAATTAATGTGCCTGAGTTGGCTTCAATGTTAATGTCAATGTTTGGATCGGTTAGGCTAGATAAAACGCGGGTTTTGACGCGGTATTTGCCTGCAAACTCAACGGAGCGGATTTGCAAAATTTTTGAGCCCAAACTGGCCATTTCGAGCATTTCTTCGAATGTGACTTTATTTAAACGGCGGGCGGTCTCGACCACGCGTGGGTCGGTGGTATAAACGCCGTCAACGTCGGTATAAATCAAGCATTCGTCTGCGCCAATTGCGGCGGCAATGGCAACGGCGGATGTGTCCGAGCCGCCGCGCCCAAGCGTGGTGATGTTGTTGTCTGCGTCAACGCCTTGAAAACCCGTCACAATCACAACGCGGCCTTGCGCCAAATCGGCTTTGATTCGCGTGTCGTCAATCGATTCAATCCGCGCTTTGGTAAACGCATTATTGGTTTTAACTGGGACTTGCCAGCCCGTGTAGCTGACGGCATCTGTGCCGATGGCTTGCAGCGCAATCGCGAGTAGGCCAACGGAGACTTGCTCGCCTGTGGCGGCAATCATGTCCAATTCGCGCGGCGACATATCGGCCGCATCAGGGTTGATTTCTTTTGCCAAGCCAAGTAAACGGTTGGTGTCGCCAGACATGGCGGATGGGACAATCACAACTTGATGACCTGCTTTGACCCATTTGGTAACGCGCTGCGCGACGTTTTGAATGCGTTGCACCGAACCCATCGATGTTCCGCCATACTTGTGTACGACTAAAGCCATAAAAACCCCTATAAAAACGCTGAAAAAAACAATTTATAAAAATACAGGATGCCGCCTTAAAACTCAAGTTTTTCCTGCAGGTGCACTGATTAATTTTGATTTTGGCGCGGCGCTGATTTTAATTGCTCATTAAACAAATTAATTGAAACAACTAATTGAAGTTGTCAATTGAAGCGGCGCTGGTTGACCATTTGGATAAAATCGTGTGTCCGCGTGCGGTTTGGGCGCTTGCGTCGAGTTGGCGGCGATCATCATTCATATAACTTAAGTCAATGACCAAATCGGCGCAAGGCAGAGCGCCTGCGGCTTTGGCTGGCCACTCAATCACGGCGCAGCAGGTGGGATTTAAGTATTCGTCAAAGCCTGCCGAAAACCATTCGCGCGGCTCGGCCAGTCTGTATAAATCAAAGTGGTGCAAGGTTTGAATGCCGTTGGGCGCAGATGCCAAATCGTAGCTTTCGACCAGCGCATAGGTTGGGCTTTTGATGCGTCCCGTTACGCCCAGCGCTTGGGCAAAATGGCGGCAAAATGTGGTTTTGCCTGCACCCAAATCACCGTTTAAAAAAATAATATCGCCCGCTTGTACCAGCTGCGCCAATTGTTGCGCAAGCTGCTGGGTGTCCCGTTCGGAGTTCAGTTGAATGTTCATAAATTTTTCGTCAAAGTACAGATGCAATGGTGTTGTTTTGCGGCCAGCTTGGTATCATAGCGGTTATGACCCAAACACACAATATTGAACCGCTCATGCAACACCTTCGCGCCAGCGCCGCGCAGCTCGGTTTGACGCATCTGTCGGTGAGCCAGCCTGATTTGTCAACGGCGCGTGAGGCACATCTAAATTGGCTTGCGCAAGGCATGCACGGCGAAATGAGTTATATGGCGCGCAATATAGAAGGTCGGTTTGCGATTGACGGTTTGGTGCCTGATGCGCTGAGTATTATTAGTGTCAGCTTGCCGTATCTTGCGCCGCAGCTTGAAGCGGATTGGCAAAATCAAGCGTGGCGCACGATGCAAACCCCGCAACGCGCCAGTGTTTCACGCTACGCACTTGGGCGTGATTATCACAAAGTCATGCGCGGCAAACTCCAAAAACTCGGCCAAGCCTTGAGCGAATATGTTGCGCCGTTTCAGTTGCAATACCGCGTATTCTCTGACAGCGCGCCCGTGCCAGAAGTGGAAATTGCGCAGCAAAGTGCGCTGGGCTGGCGCGGCAAACACACGCTGTTGCTCAATCGAAGCCAAGGCTCCATGTTTTTTTTGGGCGAATTGTATGTCAACCTTGATTTGCCAATTGATGCGCCCGCAAGCCCGCATTGCGGTTCATGCACGTCGTGCATGGATATTTGTCCAACCCGCGCCATCGTTGCCCCATACCAAGTGGATGCGCGGCGCTGTATTTCATACCTCACGATTGAGTTTTCAGGTCAAATCCCGCACGAGTTTCGGCGTGCGATTGGCAATCGGATTTATGGCTGCGATGATTGTCAGCTGGTTTGCCC
This sequence comes from Hydromonas sp., assembly GCA_017495165.1. Classification (GTDB taxonomy): domain Bacteria; phylum Pseudomonadota; class Gammaproteobacteria; order Burkholderiales; family Burkholderiaceae; genus Hydromonas. Next base: position 46,406 of record JAFEII010000005.1, read on the forward strand.
ATGGAATAAATTTGCGACGCGCTCAGACTGCGCCGATTTTGAGGCGCGCCATGATTTGCATCAAAGCGATTTAATTGACTTGCTCGCATGGGACGAATCCGCATTTAAAACCCGCATGGCAGGCTCGGCGATTCATCGAATCGGTCATGCACAATGGCAACGCAATATTATTTTGGCGCTGGGCAACTGCCAGAAATCCGCAGAGATTGCGGCGGCGTTGCAACCGTTTTGTCAACACGACAATGAGGTGCTGCGCGAGCAAGCGCAATGGTCTGTTGCGCAGCACATCTAAACGTCAGAAAGTGCGCTCAATCAAATCAGCGGCACGCCCGTTTTGCTTTGCGCCAACTCAAGCGAGACATCAGGCGCCAGTTCAACGACCTTTAATCCATCTGCGGTGATGTCAAACACGCCCAAATCCGTGATGATGCGGTCAATCACGGCCACGCCTGTGAGCGGCAATGTGCATTGGGGCAAAATTTTGAAGTCCTCGCCTGAGCCGTCTTTGCGCTTGACGGTGTGTTCCATCAATACAATCACGCGGCGCACGCCTGCAACCAAGTCCATTGCGCCGCCCATGCCTTTGACCATTTTGCCGGGAATCATCCAGTTGGCCAAATCGCCATTGTCGGAGACTTGCATCGCACCCAAGATGGACAAATCGACGTGGCCGCCACGTATCATGCCAAATGAATCGGCAGATGAAAAAACCGATGAGCCGTCAAGTGTGGTGATGGTTTGCTTGCCTGCGTTAATTAAATCGGCGTCTACTTGGGATTCGGTTGGAAATGGGCCGATGCCCAATAAACCATTTTCTGATTGCAGCCAGACTTCTTTGTCCTCGCTCACGTAATTGGCCACCATTGTGGGTAGGCCAATGCCTAAATTGACGTAAAAACCATCTTGTAACTCTTGAGCGGCGCGTGCCGCCATTTCATTTTTATTCCAAGCCATGCTTTGCTCCTTAAGCGGAAATGGTGCGTTGTTCGATGCGTTTTTCGGGGGTGGCATTTAAGACGATGCGTTGCACAAAAATACCGGGCGTGTGAACGGTGTCTGGGTCAAATGTGCCGTTCTCGACGATTTCTTCGACTTCAACAATTGTGATTTTGCCTGCCGTTGCGACCATCGGGTTAAAGTTGCGTGCGGTGCGTCGATAAATTAAATTGCCTGATTTGTCCGCTTTCCATGCTTTGACCAGCGCAATGTCCGCGGTGAGGGCGTGTTCCATGATGTAGGTTTCGCCGTTAAACTCGCGGGTTTCTTTGCCCTGCGCGACCAATGTGCCCACGCCTGTTTTGGTATAAAAAGCAGGGATGCCTGCGCCGCCTGCGCGCAATTTTTCGGCCAATGTGCCTTGCGGGGTGAACTCAAGCTCAAGCTCGCCAGCCAAATATTGGCGTTCAAACTCTTTGTTTTCGCCAACATAGGATGAAATCATTTTGCTGATTTGGCGCGTGTCTAAGAGTTGCCCCAAGCCAAAACCATCCACGCCCGCGTTGTTTGAAATGCAGGTGAGGTTTTTAACGCCTGTGTCGCGCAATGCGGCAATCAAGGCTTCAGGAATGCCGCATAAGCCAAAACCGCCGACGGCCAGTGTTTGGCCATCATGCACAATATCGGCCAATGCATGTGCTGCGGATGAAAAAATTTTATTTGCCATTGATGCGCTCCGTTATAAATTTAAAAAATAGGTGATGCGTTTAAAATTATTGTAAAAATGGCGATGACCGATTGTGTCAGTCATCGCCATGTGGCATTCGCATTAATTTAATACAGGCCAGTCATGTAATAAAAGCCAATTGCAACAAACACCGCCAACGTTTTGATGAGTGTGATGGCAAAAATGTCTTTGTAAGACTGTTTGTGGGTAAGCCCCGTTACCGCAAGCAGGGTAATCACCGCGCCGTTGTGCGGCAATGTGTCCATGCCGCCCGAAGCCATGGCGGCGATGCGGTGAAATACCTCGAGCGGGATTTGCGCCAGCTCGGCGTTGGCTTTGAAAATATCGGCCATTGCGGCAAGGGCAATGCTCAAACCGCCTGACGCAGAGCCTGTAATGCCAGCCAAAGCCGTGACGGTGACCGCTTCATTGATCAGTGGGTTTGGGATGGTTTTCAGTGCTTCTGATGCTACCAAAAAACCGGGTAACGCGGCAATGACACCGCCAAAACCGTATTCGGATGCGGTATTCATGGTGGCCAATAATGCGCCTGAAATGGCATCTTTAGATCCCTGCGCAAAGCGGGTAAATACGGCTTTGCCGCCTAAAAGAAACACGGATGCAATCCCGACCAACAACGCGCCTTCAACCGCCCAAATGGCAGAAATTTTGCTGATTTCTTGTACCACAGGTGTGGCTTTGCCGATGACTGCAGGGATAAATTCAACTTTTGCGCCGTAAAAATGCGGGATGAGGTCTGTAAATACTTTGTTCATCACGCCGACCAAAATTAAAGGGGAAATCGCAATCAGCGGATGAGCGAGCTTTTCAATCGTCAGAGGCGCAGGCTCATTTTTTAGCTCAACGCCTGAGTCGTAGTTTTCACCCAAAGAGGCGGCACGGTGGCGGTTCCATTCTAAATAAATCAAACCCATCACAAAAATAAACAATGCGCCAACAATCCCTAAAATGGGCGCAGCGTAAATGTTTGTGCCAAAAAATGTGGTGGGAATCACGTTTTGAATTTGCGGTGTACCTGGCAACGAATCCATGGTGAATGTGAACGCGCCCAAAGCGATGGTGGCAGGAATGAGGCGTTTGGGAATATTGCCTTGGCGGAACATTTCTGCCGCAAACGGATACACCGCAAACACCACCACAAACAAGGAGACGCCGCCATAAGTCAACAGCGAGCATACCAGTACAATCGCCACAATGGCGCGTTTGTGGCCAATAAATTTAATCACGCTGGAGACGATGGATTTAGAGAAGCCTGATAGTTCAATGACTTTGCCAAAAATAGCGCCGAGCAAAAATACGGGAAAATAGTTTTTAATAAAACCGACCATTTTGTCCATAAAAAGCCCTGTAAACATAGGCGCAACCAAGCTGGGATCGGTTAACAATACTGCGCCAAGTGCTGCAATTGGGGCAAATAGAATAACGCTGTAGCCTTTGTATGCGACAAACATTAAGAACAGCAATGCCGCCAAAATAATGATAAAACTCATGATTGTCTCCTTGAGTAGGTGTATTTAGATGTTTGTAATCTTAAAATTTTAAAGCGCTTTACTCTATCATAAATCTATAATTAAGTACTAACTTTAGTTTTTTGTAATTCAAACATATAACTAAAAAGTATGTGATATTATTTTGTGCGATATTGGCGCACCAATTTTATGCTTAATTTAAAAAGGGAAACAGTATGTCAACACAAACAACAAAAAATACGGCCGTTATTGGCGCAGGTGTGATTGGTCTGTCTTGGGCGGCGATGTTTGCCGCTGCGGGCTATCAAGTGCGTGTGTATGACCCAAGGCCTGATTTGGCGGATATTTTGCACGCGAGCGTGGCTCTGTATATTAGTCAAATTCCTGCGGTGCAAAATGCGGGGGCTGATGTTAATGCCTTGGCACAAAATGTCTCGGTGGCGCAGTCGGTTGAGGAGGCCGTGTGCGACGCGATGTTGATTCAAGAAGCGGGGCCGGAAAAAATTGAGTTTAAGCAGGCGTTATTTGCGCAGATTGAACAATTTGCTGCGCCTGATGCGATGATTGTGTCGTCCAGCTCCGGGATTCCGTCGAGTGTGGCGGGGCTAAAAATGCGAGACGCAAGCCGATTGTTGATAGGCCACCCGTTTAATCCACCGCATATTTTGCCGTTGGTTGAAGTGTGCGCTGCGCCGAGCACGGCGCAACGGCATATTGATGTGTTGATGGATTTTTACACCCATTTGGGTAAAAAACCGATTCAACTGCACAAGGAAATCAAAGGCTTTGTGGTCAACCGTTTGCAAGCGGTTTTGATTCGTGAAGCGGCGTTTTTGGTGGAGCAGGGCGTGGTAAATATGGCGGAGTTGGATGAGTTATTTAAGCAGTCATTGGGCGTTCGGTATGCAACGATTGGGCCGCTTTTATCGAGCTGCCTTGGCGGTGGCGCTGGTGGCGTGTCTGGTTTTATGAACCATATTATGAATGGCTTGATTGAAACTGTTGGTCAAACCCCTTTGAGTGCGGCGTCAATCGACTTGCTTGAAACGCAGTCACAAGAGGCTTATCCCGCCGAGCTGCGTGCGCAGTTGATTCAAAAACGTGATCGCCAACAAATTTGGCTGGTTTCGGGCTTGGAGGCGGTGTGATTGTCAAATGTAGTTGACGCGACATGGTTTAAATGGGCAATTTAAAAGCCGTCAATTAAAAAGAACGTCCGTTCTTTTTAATTGACGGTGTTTTTTCTTGTGCTAATATACGCGTCTTAAAATTACTCAATATTGGAGCTCAAAATGGATCAAATCGTTGAACGGGACGTTATGGAATATGATGTGTTGGTGGTGGGCGGCGGGCCTGCTGGTTTGGCCAGCGCGATTCATATGAAGCAGCTCAATCCTGATTTGAACGTGTGTTTGATTGAGAAGGGCTCAGAAATTGGGGCGCATATTTTGTCGGGCGCGGTGATGGATCCGATTGCGTTGAATGAGTTGTTTCCCAATTGGCAAGCGCTTGGTGCGCCTTTGAATGTGCCGGTTAAGGAAGATCAGTTTTTGTTTTTGAATGAGACGGGTTTTAAAGCGACGCCCAATTGGTTGCTGCCCAAGTGTTTTCAAAACCATGGCAATTATATTGTGAGTTTGGCGAATGTGGCGCGTTGGTTGGGTGAGCAGGCGGATGCGCTGGGGGTTGAGATTTACCCTGGTTTTGCGGGTGCGCAGGTGTTGTTTGATGAGAATGGCGCGGTTAAAGGCGTGTGTACGGGCGATATGGGAATCGCAAAAGACGGCTTGCGCACGGCGCATTATCAGCCCGGGGTGGCGTTGCATGCCAAATATACGGTGTTTGCTGAAGGCGCTCGCGGTCATTTGGGTAAGCAGTTGATGGCGCATTTTGATTTGAATCAGGGGCGCGATCCGCAAGCTTATGGTTTGGGGATTAAGGAGATTTGGCAGGTGCCTGCGGAGCAGCATCAAGAGGGTTTGGTGGTGCATACGGCGGGTTGGCCTTTGGACAGTGATACGTATGGCGGTACGTTTTTGTACCATTTGGATAATCAGCAAATCGCGCTGGGTATGGTGGTGGGCTTGGATTATCAAAATCCGTATTTGTCGCCGTTTGAGGAGTTTCAGCGGTATAAAACCCATCCTGCGATTGCGAAATTTTTAAAAGGTGGCAAGCGCTTGAGTTATGGTGCGCGCGCGATTACGGCGGGCGGGATTTTGTCTTTGCCGCAGTTGTATTTTAAGGGCGGCGTTTTGGTGGGTTGCGAAGCGGGTACGTTGAATGCGTCGCGGATTAAGGGTTCGCACGGTGCGATTAAAACGGGTATGTTGGCGGCGGCTGCAATTGTGCAGGCGTTGGCCGATAACCGCGAGCGCGATGAGTTGCCTGAGTATGAAGCGGCTTTTCATGCGTCGTGGCTTAAAGATGAATTGTGGCGCGCCCGTAATTTTAAACAGTGGTTTAAAAAGGGGCGCACGGTTGCGACGTTGATGACTGGGATTGAGCAAAAGCTGTTGGGTGGTAAGTTTCCTTGGACGATTCACCGCACCAAAGCGGATCATGAGTGTTTGTTGCCTGCTGCGCAATGCAGCCCGATTGCGTATCCAAAACCTGATAATGTACTGACGTTTGACCGTTTGAGTTCGGTGTTTGTTTCAAATACGAATCATGAGGAAAATCAGCCAGTGCATTTGCAGCTTAAGGATGCGGGTGTGCCGGTTGCGGTGAATTTGGCCAAATATGCTGGGCCGGAAGCGCGGTTTTGTCCTGCGGGCGTGTATGAGTTTATTGAGGATGCCGATAATATTGGGCAGCAACGTTTGCAGATTAATGCACAAAATTGCGTGCATTGCAAAACCTGCGATATTAAAGATCCGACTCAGAATATTAACTGGGTGACGCCTGAGGGTGGTGGCGGGCCGACATATACCAATATGTAATGAATGTTTGTGCGGCGTTGATGTTTTATGTTTAATATTTTGCGTTTTAACGCTGCTTTGAATCCCCGCGATGCATTTGCGGGGATTTTTAATTTTGCCTAAATTTTAATAAAGATGTTCTATGACGCAAGCATGTACTGAGTTGCCGATTTTATATACGTTTCGCCGCTGCCCGTATGCGATTCGGGCGCGCATGGCGATTGCTGCGCATGGGGTTGCGGTGACTCAGGTTGAAGTGGCGCTTAAGTCCAAGCCGGCCGAGTTGTTGGCGCTCTCTCCAAAAGGCACTGTGCCTGTTTTACGCTTGCCAAATGGTGCTGTGTTGGCACAAAGTTTGGAGATTATGGCGTGGGCGGCTGGTGATGCGGACTTGTTTGATGCCGATGCGCTTGAGTTGCTGGGGGAAAATGATGGCTCGTTTAAGCAGGCGCTTGATTTGTACAAATATGCGCAGCGCCATCCTGAGTTTCCTGCTTGGGTTTATCGGCAACGCGGTGTGGTGTTTTTGGTGCGTCTTGAGCGGATTCTTGCGGTGCAGTTGTTTTTGGCTGGTGATGAGGGCGGTGCGCTGGATTGGGCGATTATGCCTTTTGTGCGCCAGTTTGCGGGGGTTGATGCGGATTGGTTTGGGGCTGCGCCTTTTCCTGCCTTGCGTGAGTGGTTGGCGCGTTGGCAAGCGAGCCCGCTGTTTTTGGCGGTGATGGCGCGGGTTGCATAAACCAAGCGCTGCGCTTTGCATGAGCGGTGGTTGAAAAATAAAAGCAGTGGCATTGGATGATTGCCAGATGTGATGGACTTTGATGTGATAAATGCTGGCTTTTTTCTATTACAATGCGCCATTCTTTTTGTAAATTTTTTGTAATTTTGGACAGGACACAATTATGGTATTTCTTGGTTATTACGCGCTTGCGCTGGTGCTTGGTTTGGCGCAGGCGTGGAGTTTTGGCCCGTCACCCAAAGGTGGGTTGCAGATTGTGGTGATGGCTGGTTTGTTGGCGCTGCTGCGCACGGCGCGTCGGCCTGTGCGCGTGATGTGGGCGTTTGGGGTGGCTTGGTTTGCGGGCAGTTTGTACTGGTTGCATTTTTCCATGCATGACATTGGCGGCTTGCCTTTTGCGCTGTCGGTGTTGGCGGTGTTTGTGTTGGCGCTGTGCTTGACGGGGTTTTATGCGTTGGCGGTTTATATTTGGGCGCGTTGGCGCTCGGGTGGTGCGTCGGAGTTGTGGGCGCTGTGCGTGGGGTTTCCGTTGGCTTGGTTGGCGGCTGAGCTTGGGCGCGGTTATTTGTTTTTTGCGGGGTTTCCTTGGGTGGCGACGGGTTATGCGCAGACGGACAATGTGTTTTTAAAAGGTTGGTTTGCACTGGCGGGCGTGTATGGGGTTGGTTTTTTGGTGGCGCTGATGGCTGGGGTTTTGTTGAGCATGGTTTTATTGGCGACCAATCAAATGACGCTGCGCAATCAGTTGGAGCGTGCAAAAAAAATGGTGCAGCTGGGTTTGGTTGCGAGCGCTTTGGCGGTTTCTGGCATGGTTTTGCAAGGTGTTTCATGGGGCAGGCCTGACGGCGCGCCTGCGAGTGTGCGCATGATTCAACCCAATGTGGCGCAAAACTTAAAGTTTGATGCGGATGTGATGCGCAACAATGCGCTGCTGTTTATGGAGCAAGCCAGTACGAGTCCAGCGGCGTTGACGGTTTTTCCCGAAACCGCGTTGCCATTTCCGTGGGCTGATTTGCCAGATGGTTATTTAAATTATATTCAACGCTCGCTTAAAAACGAGCGGGCGGTGCTGATGGGCGCGTTGGTCACGCAGGAGGCGGGCGATGTGGTTTTGGCGCACAACAGTGCGGTGTGGTTGGATGCGCGCAGCGACATGCACGCGCCTGCGCGGTTTGACAAGGCACATTTGTTGCCGTTTGGTGAAACGATTCCAACGGGGTTTGGCTGGTTTGTGAATGCGATGAATATCCCATTGGGGGGCTATCAAAACGGCACGGGTTATCCACGTTTTACGCTCAATACGCCCAGTGGCGCGGTGCGCGTGGCGACCAATATTTGCTTTGAAAATACCTTTGGCGAGGAGCTTATCGGCGCGTGGGATCAGGGCGATGCGCAGGCGCCGCATGTTTGGGTGAATATGACCAATTTGGGTTGGTTTGGCACGGCGAACATCAGCACCAATCAAGCGCATCATTTGCAAATGTCACGCGCGCGTGCGATGGAAATGGCGCGCCCGATGTTGGTTGTGACCAATACGGGCAGCTCGGCGCAGATTGATGCGGTGGGTGATTTGGTTGATGTGTTGCCTGCGGATGAAGCGGTGGTACGTGATGTGATGGTGCAGCCGATGCGCGGCACAACACCTTATGTGCGGCTGGGGAATCGACCTTGGTTGGTTTTGATTGGGTTGGTTGGGGCTTGGTTGTTGTATAAACGGGTGCGAAAAGTGGCGGTTTAGGTGGGCTTTAAACGCTGCAAGCGGGTGCTTTTTTGATTGGCGTTGTGCTTCGTTGGATCGCTGAGTTTAAGCGTGTTTTTTATAATTGGCGGTCAATACCGCCATTTTTTGTCATCTTGCGTTGGCATTTTTTGGCTATTTTGTTTGTCATTTTTTAACAAAGGTTGGTATGAATTTCCCACAAAATCGCATTAAGTTTTGGGCATTGGTGTTGCTGCTTGTCAATGCCGCTTTGTTTTTGGGCGTGTTGCTGGCTTATAAATCGGGGCACCATCATCCTGCGCTGGGTTATCTGAAGGCGTTTTCTGAGGCCGCTTGCGTGGGCGCGTTGGCTGATTGGTTTGCGGTGGTGGCGCTGTTTCGGCATCCGTTGGGAATTCCGTTGCCGCATACGGCGATTTTGCCTGCCAAGCAGTCGCAGTTGGCGCAGGGCGTTGCCAAATTTATTGGCACGCAGTTTTTAGAGCCTGTGACGGTGCAGGCGCAATTGCTGCGTTTGAATATAGGGGCGCGGTTGACGCAATATGCGCAAGACAAATTAACGCCAGAGTTGATTGGTAAGTATTTGCCCCATATTCTCAATACGTTGGCGGCGCGTTTGCCTGAGGTTTTGCCTGAACGGTATGTGGGGTTGGCTAAGAACACGTTGCTTGACTATGCAACGCCTGAGCGCTTGGGCGGTGCGGCTGCGCGGTTGGTGGCTTTAATGGTTGAGCAAGGTTTGGATAAAAAAGCGGTGCGCTCGCTGGCGGCGTCGTTGCATGAGTTTGTGACGGCCGATGATGCGCGTGAGCGGATTTTGCCGTGGTTTGATGAGTTGGTGCAGTCTGCTGAACGGGCGGATTTGTCGTGGTGGCGAAAACTAAAAGGCCAGTTGACCGCGCAAACTTTTGAATGGGCGGATGATTGGATTGTGGCAAAGGTTTTGGATAGTTTGGCGGATGTGAGTTTGAAAGTGCAGGCGGATGACAATCATCCTGTGTATGACTGGCTGGGCGCGCACGTGGCGCAATGGCAAGTCCGCTTGGCGCATGATGTTGCATGGCAAAATTGGCTAAAAGACCATGCGCATCATTTTGTTGCTGGGGCTCAGGTTGAGGGTTGGTTGCAGACGCTTTGGGGAAAAGCGCGATTGTGGTTGATGAATGGTGCGGCCAATTATCCGTCTGCGCTTGATTCTATGGCTGCGCTGATTCAGCGCGGCGTATTGGGCTTTTTGAATGCGCCCGAGCGGCGCGATGGTTTGAATGAGCTAATAGCGTCGGTGGTTGCCGGTGCGCTGACGAGGCATCAGGCCGATATTCGCGAGTGGCTGACCGCGCAAATGGCCGCTTGGAGCAAGGAGCGCCTCAATCATGCGCTGGAGTCCGCGATTGGGCAGGACTTGCAGTACATTCGGATTAATGGCACGTTGATTGGTGGGCTGGCTGGGGTGTTGTTGTATGGTGTGAGTCAACTGATTTGATGCTGGTTTGTGGGTTGTGTTTGTTTTGTAATGCCGCAGATGAGCGGCGTGTTTGTTGTAAAAATTGCGGTGAGGAATGTTGTAGGAATGCTGTATAAATGTTGTAAAAATAACAGTTTTTCACGTTAGTCAGTGTTTTTTAATAGTATTTATCATATTTCTTTAAACGGTTGTCTGTTTTAGTCGATCGCGAAGGTATAATTCTAACGCTCTATTGTCCACGTAGTTTATTTGTGGATTTGCTAAATATCGAGTTTTGTTATTACATCTAAAGGAATAAAAATGAATATGAAGTTTAAATCAGTTTACAGCGCACAAACAGGTACTTGGGTTGCAATTGCAGAAAATGCGAAATCACAAGGCAAAAAGACCAAAGCCATTTCTGCAGCGGTTGTGGCTTTGGCGACGGGAATAGGTGGTTTTTCTGGTGATGCTCAGGCAGTGTGTGCGGTTACAGCTGGCTCGAACTACGTGTGTTCTGGTAATGATGTTGCCCGTCAATATATTGTAGCCAATGGCGCTGCATTGACAACTGCGCCTGGTTACACGCTTAACGCAACAGGTTATGCGGTTGAGGTCCACGGGCTTGGTGCCATTCGTTTTACGGATGAAAATGCCTCTACGATTGTGGGTACCGGTAATGGTATGTGGCTGAACAATCAAGGTGATGATGGGGCAACGCCCGGTTCAGTATCCGTGATATCTAATGGTAATATCTCAGGCAATCGCTTTGGCGTTGAGCTGTGGAATGCAGGCAGCGGTACAATTAACGCGGTGCTTACTGGTCAAGTCACAGGTACGGCTTTGGGACTTTGGGCATCAGATAACTCACCGTCAACTGGGATGTCTTTGTCAGCGGTGAATATTTCCAGTACGAATGGTGATGGGGTTTATGCGGATCATGAGGGAAGTGGCGATTTGAACGTAACTTCGACGGGCAATATTGTAGGCGGTGATCAAGGCGTTCAAACGATTAACTATGCGACCAGCAGCACAAATATTCACCTAAATAACGTAACAGGCCAGAATACCGCTATTTTCGCGGACGATACGGTAAATGCTAAGGGCATGTTTATTACTGTGGGCAATGCAACCGCAGTTTTAGGTGATGGGATTTATGGCTTTCATAAAGGCACTGGCAACTTAAATATCACCTCAACAGGGTCGATTGTTGGTGGCACGGAACAGGGCATTGAGGCGCGTAACGCGTCAAGTGGGAGCATGAACATCAACGTGAATAATGTCAGTGGTGCTGCTTGGGGGATTTGGGCGGATGACACGGCCAGTGCGGTTGATATGAATATCGTTGCTGGCAATGTGAGCGGGACGGCTTTGGATGGGATTTATGC
>JAFEII010000024.1 GCA_017495165.1 Hydromonas sp.
CATGATTGCCCAGTCGATTCAAATTTATAATTCGATGCGACCTCATTTGTCCCTAGAATACAAAACGCCCGATGCTATGCATCAGGCGTCTATCCAACATTTTAAAAATGCGGCGGTTTATTCGTCGTAAAACTGTCAACTTATTTTAGGACGGGACACAATTTTATTGCCCAGATTTTATTGCTCCGCTTTCCTACGCTTATTTCCCAAAATTGATCTGACGCCATCTCCACTTCCTTGGCGTTTAAGCAGCATCACCGCCTACAACATCCATCGGTTAAAAACAGGGCGCATTTGAATCGCCCGTCCAAAGATGATGCAGATTCACTGCTAAGCCCCACACTTAAACATTGCTGTAATATTTTTGCAGACTTCTCACCCGCGCAATATAGTTTTTTGTTTCAGCAGGCATGTCATCAAAGTTATTTCGCGCCCGACCGTCGTTCAGATAACGGCTCACATTCCCCATGCCCCAATTATAGGCAGCTAGAGTTAACGCCAAGTTTTGGTCATATTTTTCATACAACAGCCCCAGGTATTTGGCGGCGGCTTGCGCGGAGGCTTCGGGGTGCGATGGGTCATCTAGCGAAAATTCACGAGCGGTTGCTGGCATGAACTGAAACAACCCCTTGGCGCCCGTGCGGCTCACCGCAAAGCGTTTACCAGCCGATTCTTGGTGCATGACCGCAGACAACAAGCCTTTGGGCAGCCCATATTCGCGCTCTAATTGGCGCAGATTGAGGCTTTTAGACCAGTCATACACCCGCTCATACGTCACCCGCTCTTTGCCTGCGGGCGGCTTGTACGAGCTGCAGCCTTGTACCACTGACGCAGCAAGTATGCAAAGCATGTAAGCCGTGATTTTTTTTAAATTTTTTAAATTTTTTAAATTTTTTAATTTTTTCAAAGCCAGATCCTTACCGACGTTGCGCCGCGCATTGCGGGCAACGCAACACCGTTATTTTTTGAAATGTCCTTGCGCTTGCAAACGCTCGTATTTGCGCTGCAACTCTGCGGGACTTTCTTTATGCGCCACGTCCAGCGGAATGCAGTCGACAGGACACACTATCGCACATTGCGGTTCATCGTAATGACCAACACATTCTGTACACAAGTCTGGGTTGATGACATAAATATCTGCGCCCATGCTGATGGCTTTATTCGGGCATTCGGGCTCGCACACGTCGCAGTTAATGCAATCTTGCGTAATAATCAAAGCCATTAAGCGCCGCCTTTGGCTTGCATTTTGGCGTGTTTTGCCTTGACCGCCTGATCCACGGATGGAAAAACAAACTTGCTGATGTCACCACCAAGCGCGGCAATTTCACGCACGATGGTGCCTGAAATAAATTGGTATTGATCCGAGGGCGTCATAAACATGGTTTCGATGTCTGGCATCAAGTAGCGGTTCATACCCGCCATTTGAAACTCATATTCAAAATCAGACACGGCACGCAGGCCACGCAAAATCACGTTGCCATTGTTTTCACGCACAAAATCTTTGAGCAGACCAGAGAAACCGAGCACCTTTACATTGCTGTTGTGCCCCAAAACTTCTTGGGCAATTGCCACACGCTCATCGAGCGTGAAAAAAGGCTTTTTGTTGCGCGAATCCGCCACGCCGACAATGACGGTATCAAACATTTTTGCGCTGCGTCGAATAAGATCTTCGTGTCCGCGTGTGAGCGGGTCGAATGTGCCTGGGTAAATTGCGATTCTTTGCATGAAATTCCTTTTTTACACTGCGTAATTTTTTCAAAGCCAGATTATACGGGCTTTGTTCCAAGCTGTTGCACAAAAAATTATGCGCAGCATGGTATTATTTGCTCTTTTCGATTGGCGTTTACGTATGGAAACTCATATCACAGATATTGCTCACGCGATTCAAATGGCGGTTGCACCCGTTTTTTTACTGACAGCGATTGCCACCTTGATTAATGTGTTAAATGCACGGTTGAGCCGCAGCATTGATCGGCGCCGTGCGCTGGACAAACTGCTCACAGAAACCACTGAAATTGAGGCGCAGACATTGTTTCATGATGAGCGTTTGTTACATGTTGCGCGCTTGCGTGTCATTTATTTCGGTATTTTTTCAGCGGTGTTGGCGGCGCTGCTGATTTGCTTGGTTGTGGCGGGTGCGTTTGTGGGCGCGTTGATGAGCATCGAGGTCTCACGCATCATCGCGTTGCTATTTATTGCGGCGATGTTGGCGATGATTGTGAGCCTGCTGCTGTTTTTGTATGAGGTTTTTTTAATGCTCAAGTAAATTGTTCTGCGGCATTGCAATGGTTGATTCTGGCCATGAGCGGGGCAATCAGCCCCGCTGGAGCAAGTATTTGTAGGGGCTGGGTTTATCGCGCCCTGTCTCGTTATTTGCACGGTTTGGGCGTGATAAACCTCGCCCCTACGTCTCAATGCAATGCTACTTGAAGGCGTTGATGCGCTTTGTTTGTTGCATCTTTCACATTGATGCTCTAACGAGCCAACGAGGCGAGTGCCAACACACTGCCAATCACGCGGTTTATCGGACGCTGCCTGCGCACACGTTGCTTGCGACGTGCCAAAGCGGATGTGCCGCAATCGAGCGTTCGACACGCGCCGCATCGGCGCACCGCCTTCGTGTGACATGCGGCAATTAAGTGGCTTTGCGCCACAGCCCATAAGCCACTTGTTGTGTGCGCCCTTCTTTGATTTGCGTCCAACCCAGCGCGGCCAATGCGCCCAAATTCATTTTGGCTTCAACTTCCACGTACAGCCATGAGTCCGCGTGCGTGAGTTGGTTTAAATATGGGGCGATGGCGGCCAACATGTCGCGCTCAAATGGTGGGTCAAGCACAATCCAGTCAAATATTTTGCCTTGCGCAATCAGCGCAGGACACAATGCCAGCACATCGGCTTGCGTGGCGCCGCCGTTTGTCTGAACCCCCCAGTTTTTGAGGATTTGTTGAATCTGCGTGATGGCTGCGGCATGATTGTCCACCATCAAAACGTCGGTCGCGCCACGACTGATGCATTCCAATCCAAACGCGCCGCTGCCTGTAAACGCATCCAAAATGGCTTTGTCTGCAAAAACGCCCCCCCATTGGTGGTTCATCCAGTTAAATACGGTTTCACGAACCCGATCTGCGCTGGGGCGCAGGCCTTGATGCGCAATGACGGAAATCATTTGGCGGCGGTGGGTGCCGCCGATGATTCTGATTTTGCCTGCTTGGTTGTGTTTAAGTGCGGCCATAGTTGCTTGAGTGGTTTGATGAAATGCGCTGGGGTTAAATGCTGTCGTGCGGCGAGCTGATGAGGTGCTTGTCGAGTTCGCCAATCGTTGCCTCGTTTTTGTTGGTGTATGGTAATTTGTGCAGAATATATTGCATGGCGGTTAAGCGGGCGCGGCGCTTGTCGTTGGATTTAATCACAGTCCAAGGCGCTTCTTGGCGGTCTGTGAAGGCAAACATGGCTTCTTTTGCGTCGGTGTAATCATTCCATTTGTCCAGTGATTCCAAATCAATCGGCGAGAGTTTCCATTGTTTTAATGGGTCGGTGGCGCGCTCTTCAAAGCGTCTGTGCTGCTCGTCTTGGCTGACTGAAAACCAAAATTTAATTAAATGAATGCCGCTGCCGACCAGCATCCGCTCAAACTCGGGCGCTTGCTGCATAAATGTAAAATACTCGGGGGTGCTGCAAAAATTCATCACGCGCTCAACGCCTGCGCGGTTGTACCATGAGCGGTCAAATAGAACAATTTCACCGGCCGTTGGCAGTTGTGCGACGTAGCGCTGAAAATACCATTGACCACGTTCCGTCTCGGTCGGTTTGAGCAGCGCAACCACGCGAGCGCCACGCGGATTCAAATGCTCCATGAGGCGTTTAATTGTACCGCCTTTGCCTGCGGCATCGCGCCCTTCAAACACAATCACGACTTTTTGCTGGGTTTCTTTGACCCACGCCTGCAGTTTCAACAGCTCGATTTGCAGCTCTTTTTTGCGCGCTTCGTAGCTGTTGCGATCAATTCTATCCTCGTAGGGATACGCGCTTGACTCGTTGCTGTCAATGGCAATTTGCTTTTTGAATTCATTTAGTTGCACGATGGTGTTTGATGACATTTCAACTCCTTTTAAAAAAACAACGTAACCGCTGCGCATGACAGCGGCATGAATTTAGCAAAATCAAACCACAACCAGCTTGGTCTGCACGCCAATTTTTTCCCATGCGCGGCATTCTTCTTCAATCAAATAGGCGGACAGCGGGAACTGCGCCACCCATTGCGCATCACACGTCCAGATCAATTGATTGGCGTCAAACTGCAACGGCGTTGCGGGCAAATCCGTGCCTGCGCGTGCGTGCGAGAGCAAAATCGCGATGCGCAAACACACGGCTTCTCGCGCAAATTCTGGCTTTTTGAGCGCTTCTTGCCATTTTTTGAGGCCGCCGCGCTGCACAGAAATCAGGTCTGCCAAATGCGCCTGTTCTGCGCGTGAGAATCCAGCCAAATCAGCGTTGCGCACAATGTAGTCGCCGTGCCGATGCGCACCTTCATGTGCAATAATCATGCCAATTTCATGACAGCACGCCGCCCATTTGAGCCATTGCGTTTGCGCTTGCGGCGCAATCTGCTTGAACAATGCAAGGGCAATATGTTGAACCCGCATGGCTTGCTGCGCATCGAGCGACCAGCGTTTCATTAAGCGGGCAATGCTTTGTTCACGCGCATCATCGGCCAAATGCCCTGAACTGCGGTGAATCAAGTCAACCATCACACCTTGGCGCAGCGCGCTGTAACACGGCAACATGCTGGTAACGCCAAAGGCGCGGTACAGCCCAAGCAATACGGCCACGCCGCCTGCCAGCACTTGGCCGCGCTGGGTTTTAAGGGCTTCGAATGGCCATTTTTTTTGCTCAACGGTTGTGATGATTTGGCGCAGCTGCATTAAGCCGTCCAGCGTAATGGCGGCGTGCCCAAAGGTGGTGGCGCAAATTTCGGCAATCGCTTCAACCGTCCCAGATGAGCCATACGCCAACTGCCAATGCGCGGCATGAAAAAGTGCCACGCCTTCTTCGAATATGGCGGTTGCGGCCAAAACGGCTTTGTCAAAATTTTTGACGCTGTATTTTTGCCCATCAAAAAATCGTAAAGTGTGGCTCACACAGCCGATTCTGAACGATTCCATGCGATGCGGCTGGTTATTTACCCCAACAATCACTTCAGTTGAGCCGCCCCCAATATCCACCACCAGCCGCATTTGATGGTCGTTGGGCAAGTCGTTGGACACGCCTTGATAAATCAAACGTGCTTCTTCTTGTCCAGAAATCACTTCGATGGGATAACCCAGCGCGGCTTGCGCTGGGATTAAAAATGCATCGGGGTTTTTGGCGCTGCGCAAGCTTTGTGTGGCCACGGCGCGTACCGCGTGCGGCGCCACGCCGCGCAATCGCTCGGAGAAGCGTGCCAAACATGCCACACCACGCTCAATCGCCTCTGGCGTGAGGTTGCTGTTTGCATCCAAACCTGCGCCCAAGCGCACGGGCTCTTTGTAGTAGTCGAGCCGCACCAGCTGCCCATGATCAAACCGCGCCATCTCAATGCGAAAACTGTTTGACCCTAAGTCAACGGTTGCCAAAACTTGTCCATCTTTCATCAGCGCGCTCTTTTTATTTGATTTGTTGTTATTTTTATAGGTTCATGACTTTAACGTGGCTTGAAATTAATCGAGCAACGCATCGACAAACTCACTGGCATTAAAGGTTTGTAAATCCGCAATTGATTCGCCCACGCCAATAAAATAAACTGGAATCACACGTTCAACGGCGAGCGCAACCAAAACGCCGCCTTTGGCGGTGCCGTCAAGCTTGGTCACAATCAAGCCTGTTAAGCCAATTGCCTCATCAAAGGCATTGACCTGTGCCAAGGCGTTTTGCCCCATGCTGCCGTCTAAAACCAAGACCACTTCGTGTGGCGCACCCGCCATGGCTTTGTTGGCAACGCGTTTGATTTTTTTGAGTTCGTCCATGAGGTGCAATTGCGTTGGCAGACGGCCTGCGGTATCGGCAATCACCACATTAATGCGGCGGGCTTGCGCCGAGGCAATCGCATCAAACACAACTGCGGCTGGATCGCCTGATTCTTGGGCGATGACGGTGACATTATTGCGTTCGCCCCATGCAGCAAGCTGCTCTCGCGCAGCGGCTCTAAATGTATCGCCTGCGGCCAACACAATGCTTTTGTTAATCGATTGCAAATGGTGGGTGAGCTTGCCGATGCTGGTGGTTTTTCCCGCGCCGTTCACGCCCGCGACCATCAAAACAATCGGATGGGCTGATTCCACATTGAGCTCTTTTTCTAAGTTTTTGAGGAGGCGAATCAGAATGTGTTTGAGTGCGAATTTGACGCTTTGCGCATCCTCAATTCGTTCTGATTTGACCTGCACGCGAAGCTGCGACATGATTTTTTCAACCGCCTTAACCCCAACATCGGCCATGAGCAGTGCGTCTTCGAGCGATTCAAACATGTGCTCGTCCACTTTGTGCGAGACAAATACGTGCTTGATGCCAGTACCGGTTTTACTCAAACCTGATTTTAGGCGGCTGAACCAGCTGCGCACTTCAGGTTTGGCGCGCTCGTCTGTCTGCGCCAATGACTCGAGTGATTGCCCAGCCAATTGAGCGTCTTGTGGTGCGGCTTCGATTAACGGTAAATCTGCGGTTTGCGCGTTGTCCGCAACCTCTGGCGGCGGATTTGTTTTGCGTTTAAAAAAATTAAACATTGTTTTTGACCCATTCATGTTAGTCGGCAAAAAACTGCCAAGGCTTTATTGTACCGCCATTTTGTGGCTTTTTTTACGCAGCCTTTTTGAATTGCTTGCAATTATTTGTCTGCATGGGATTTTTAGTAAGGCATCGGGTATAATTATTTTTTTCAAAAACCACCTTTTTTATAGAGAATCATCACTTATGAGCGAAAAACACTCTTTGCAAAACAATGACATTATTATTGCGTATCGTGGCGCGGGGCAAGACCGCCAAGAAAACCTATATGCGGTATTGCGCCATCTGGATGCGACGTATACAGACTATAAAATTTTGTTATTTGAAGCAGATGCAAAGCCAACTTTTGACTGGAACGTGCTGAGTGACCCAAAAATCCATCATGTGTTTATGCCGCATGATGGCAAGTTTCCTAAGGCGCTTTTGTACAACACTGCGGCCAAAATGTCGACCAGCCAAATTTTGATCTTTCATGATGCCGATTGCATTACTGATCCAAACTCATTTGCGCCTGCGGTGAATGAGCTGATTCATTTTCAAGCGCATGACGTTTTGTGCCCGTACCACGAAATGATTGACGTGACGGGTGACTTAAAAAACACATTCATGAACAACCCGCTGTACGAGGTTTTTACTGGGATTAACCGCAATGCGCTGGCGCCCGATACGCGCATTTTGTACCAGCGCAATACGGGCGGCGTGTTTGTGTTTCGACGCAAAGATTTTGTCAAAGTGGGCGGTTTGAATACTGAGTTTATTGGTTGGGGCGGTGAGGACAGCGAGCTGTTTTTCCGCGCAACGCGCTTGGGATTGGGTTGGTCATCGTTTGGCACGCCGCTGTTTCATCTCAACCATGACAGCCAAAACCGCTTTGAATGGGGCGTTGTGACCGATGAGGGCAAAGAAAATGGCCGTGTGGCGGCGCTCAGCGAAACCATGCCGATTGAAGAGTTGCAAGCGTTGTCTGACCGTTTGAAGACTTTTTTTGACTAATTTGAGTTGTTTGAATAATTGCTCTGCGCTTACAAAAAACCGCCCATTGAATTGGGCGGTTTTTATTTGCACGTTTGCAGATTTGCAGGCCACGTTGTGCGCTGTTGTGCGCGTGCGTTGTGCGCACTTGCTGCGCAAAATGCAGCAAGTGAACGCTACGCGTCTGCCTTGGGGGCAAGTGCCACCAAATAGTTGGACAGGCCGACAAAGTGCGCGACGGATAACTCTTCAGCGCGGGCGGTTGGCGAAATATCGCATGCGGCCATTTGTTCTTGCGTCACAACGCCGTTGAGCGTGTTGCGCAGCATTTTGCGGCGCTGACTAAAGGCTTGGGCAACCAGACGCGACATGTGCTGCTCGTCGGTTGCGGTGAGTTCAGCTTCTGGGCGCGGGAACATGCGAATCACGGCGGATGTGACTTTTGGCGCAGGGATAAAGGCGTGTGGCGGCACGTCAAATAAATGCTCCATGCGATAGCGGTATTGCAACATGACGGACAGGCGGCCGTAGGCTTTTTGCGATGGTTTGGCCACGATGCGTTCAATCACTTCTTTTTGCAGCATGAACACTTGCACGTCAATGTGCGGCGTGAATTGCGCCAAATGAAACAGGAGCGGGCTGCTGATGTTGTATGGCAAATTGCCCACCACTTTGCGCTTGGCGCCGTCTGGCGCGGGAATGCTTAAAAAATCAAATTTTAAGGCATCAATGCTGTGAATGGTCAAGCGCTCGGGTTTGAATTGCTGTTCGAGCCGCACCACCAAGTCGCGATCCAATTCAACGGCGTGCATGTGCGCGATGTTCTGCAACAATGGTTCGGTGAGCGCGGCCAAGCCTGGGCCGATTTCGGTGAGACAATCGCCTTCTTGGGGGTTGATTGCGGCAATGATGTTGGCAATGACGTTGCCGTCTTGTAGAAAGTTTTGACCAAATCGTTTGCGGGCGATGTGTTGACTCATGATGGTTCTCGATTGATGAATAATGAATGGCGGCGCTGCACCATTTCGTGTGCGCAGTCGATTGCAGCGAGCATGCTGCCTGCATCGGCTTGATTTTTACCTGCCAAGTTAAGCGCGGTGCCGTGATCGACGGAGGTGCGAATGATGGGCAAACCCAAGGTGATGTTTACGCCGCGCCCAAAACTGGCGTATTTTAATACCGCCAAACCTTGGTCGTGGTACATGGCCAATACCGCGTCGGCAGTATTTAAATAACGCGGCTGAAACACGGTGTCTGCGGGATACGGCCCTGTCACATTCATGCCGCGCTGTTGAAATTGCGCAATCACAGGCGCGATAGTTTCAAGCTCTTCGCGCCCCATGTGGCCGTTTTCGCCCGCATGTGGGTTCAGCCCTGTGACGAGCAAATGCGGCTTTTTAATGCCAAAATGATGGTGCAGGTCGTGCAAAATGATGTCAATGGTGCTGACCAAAGCGGCGTGTGTAATCACGGCTGGCACGTCTTTGAGCGCCAAATGTGTGCTGGCCAGCGCCACGCGCATGCCTGCACCTGATAACATCATGACCACTTTTTGGGTGTTGGTTTGCTCTGCTAAATATTCGGTATGCCCCGAGAACGGGCGCGCCAAACAGCCCGCTTCGTTGATGATGCTTTTTTGAATCGGCGCTGTGACCATGGCGGCGTATGTGCCTTTTTGAATTCCCTCAACCGCAGCATCAAGTAAATTTAAGACGTATTGCGCGTTTTTGGGTTCAAGCTGGCCTGCTTCAACGGGGGCGGCCAGTTTGATGTCATGCACAATGAGCGCATTGGGCGGCGGCGCGGGTTCGGTGTCTTTGCAAATCGGCGCATCCAAGCCCATGTTGTGCGCGGTTTGGCACAAAAATTCATGGTCGCCCAACAACACCAATTTTGTGTGCGCATCGCCTGTCCACTCATGCGCTGCGCGCAGTGATATTTCTGCGCCGATGCCTGCTGGCTCGCCAGTTGTGATGGCAATTGTCTGTGTTGTCATGGCGAATTACTTTTTAATTAATACGTGATGTATGACACGTGGTGTGTGATTGGGCTATGAAAAAGCCACCCCCAAGCAATGGGCGTGGCTTTTTTGGTGCAGGTTGCTGCTTATTTTTTCCACACAATCGTTGGTTTTGCTTTTTCTGCCAACTCAGCTGTCCACGCAGTGTAAGCTGTTTTTGCCTTTTGGTTGGTCAAGATTTCGGTGGCATATTTTTGTTGCTGCTCGAGGGTAAATTCAACGGTGCGGCGGCCTTTGGCCTGAAAAACATGCAACGCTGTTTTGGCGGTCACCACGTCAGAGATTTTGTCATTTGGCAAATCTTTGACCGCTTTTAAAATCACAGGATCAACTTTTTCATCATTTAACGCGATAAAAATAGGTGAGCCAGTCAGGTCAAATTTCGCGGCAACGTCCTGAAAGGCTTGGCCTGCGTCTAATGCTGCTTTGGCTTGTTTCATTTTTGCCATGCTCTTTTTGTCGCCTGACAGGTGAAACAAATCAACGCCATCGCCTTTTGGAATCGGGTTGCTTGCGCCTAATTTTTGATCGGCCAAGAATTTTTCAATTTCAGCAGCGGTTGGGGCAGGCACTTTGTCAAACACTTCTTTCTTTTTGAGCGCCTCAATGGTCATGTCTGTGCGCAAGTCGCGGTTAAACATGGCCCAGCCTTCTTCTTTGTCTTGCTTAATGATGCTCGCTTTAAAATCACCCACGCTTTTGCCATTTGCTTTGGCAAGCTTTTCAATCATGGCATTGGCCTCAAAGTCAGAGGTTGTAATGCCCAATTTGCGGGCTTGGTTGAGCATGACTTTTTCTTCAACCAGCTCGCCAGCTGAATCGTTGGCCAATTGGTTTTGTTGCTCTTTGGTCAGTGCATCTTTTTTGCCACCCCGTTGAATCAAAGCCAGATTGACGTTGATGCGCTCTTGCACATCCGCGTGCGTAATTGGCTCATCTGCAACCGTCACAACGACGTCGGTCGGTTTGAATTGCGCAAATGCCAACACTGGTGTGAGCAATGCGACAGACAGTAATTTTTTAAGCAATGAATTCATGGTATTCCTAAGTAAATATAAAGACGATCAGGTTAAACATTCAAAATCGAGCTGTATTATAAATCAACTCGCGCTTTAAAACACGCTCTTCACTTAATTGGTTGACGCAAATCGATGCGGGATTGCGTGCGTGAGTAGCACGTGCGCCGCGCAGCCAAGCACAATCCCCCAAAAAGCACTGCCCAAACCCCACAACGTCACGCCTGAAGCGCAGGTCATAAAAGTCATCAGCGCCGCTTCGCGCTCAAATGCGCTGTGCGTGGTGTTCATCGCGTTGATCAAGCCGTTCATAATCGCCCCCAAGAGCGCCAAACCCGCCAAAATGGTAATCAAAACCTTTGGCAACCCCAAGAAAAACAGCACCAACACGCCTGCAAAACTGCCCAAAATCATGCTAAAAACCCCGCACCAAAGCCCCGCAATGTAGCGGCGTTCAGGGTCAGGATGCGATTCTTTTTCGGTACAAATCGCTGCGGTAATCGCGGCCAAGTTGATGCCAAAATTGCCAAACGGCGCGGTGATGAGCGCCAAAAACGAGGTCAACGCCACCAGCGGCTTGGCGGGCACACGCGCCGCATCAAAGCCCGAACTGCGCAAGACCGCAATCCCCGTCATTTGCTGCCCCGTCAAGGTAATCAGCGCGAGTGGCAAACCGATATTCACCACCGCCGACCATGTAAACACGGGCATGGTAAAAACCGGCGTGGCCAAATGCAACGGCACGGCGGGCACAACATCGCCCTGCACGCCAAACACATACGCGCACCCCACCAATAAAACCGCCAATACCGCATACCGCGCAAACAACCGCTTGCCGATTAAATACGTGACCAACATCGTCAACATCAGCGCCGTGTGCGCGCCCAATTCGGTAAACGTGTTGATGCCAAAGCGGAACAAAATCCCCGCCAACAACGCCGACGCAATGGTTTTGGGGATTTTATTCATCACCCAGTCAAACGCGCCCAACACACTGATGACAAAAATCACGGCTGAGGCGACGACAAACCCCGCAACCGCTTCGTTATACGGCACGCCAGCCAATACGCCCGTTAAAAATACCGCACCGGGCGTTGACCACGCGGTGATAATTGGCGCACGGGTTTTCAGGCTCAACACAAACCCCGCCAAGCCAAAGCTCACGCACAACGCCCACAGCATGGACGTGGTTTGTGCGCTGGACAATTGCCCCGCCTGCGCCGCGCCAATCACAATCGCCAACGGCCCGCCGTAACCCGCCAAAATTGCCACAACCGCCGCCACGATTGCGCTGGGGGAATGGTCGCGTTTGATTTGTTGCCAAGTTGATAATGTGGTGGATGACATAAAAGCGCCTAGAAAATGTGAATGCCAAAGCATAGCGCAAAGTTGCATGCAAAAAAGTGACAGATGCGGGTTAAATTTTTGCGACACAGATTGGCCGGCGGCTCTCAATCGATTGATGCGTTGCTATTTTGTAAGTAGCCCTTTTTTAACCTGCTTTGGCGTGTAACCAAAATAGCGTTTAAACTCGCGCCCAAACTGTGACATGCTTTCATAACCGACCTCAAACGCGGCAGATTGTGCCGTCAGCCCATTTAAAATAAGGCTTCTTGACGTATTTAGGCGGATTTTTTTGATGTATTGCAAAGGCGTGTCGGCGGCATATTTTTTAAATGCTCTGTTGAGCGATGACGCGCTCATGCCTGAGACTTGCGACAGCGTTTGAATGTCGTTCAGCCGTTGGTAATTTTGTTGGATATAAGCCACTGCTTTTTGGAATTGCGCAAACAAACCATCCATGTCAGACCAACGCCGCAATAAGTGATAACAGCTCCCCTGCAACACCGTGTACAGCACAGCACGAATCCGCTCCTCACCAAACAATTGAGCCGCAACGGGGTCTTGCAACGTGCGCATCAACACAAACAGCTGCTCCCGCAATTCCTCAGTCATCGGATGGCTTTCTATGCCCAGCGTATCCGAATTTTGTGGCGGTTCAACGCGCCCATTTATTTGAGAAATGTCTTGTAACAGCTGCGCGATGCTGGCGCGCTCCAAATCAATTTGTATGCCCAACAACGGCTGCTCAACACTGGCCTCAACCTGCGATTGAAAAGGGTACGGCGACGTGAGCGCCAAAAAATGATCGGCGTCATATTGAAACTGATGCGCGCCCAACGCCCCCTTTTTCACGCCAGAAAAAATAAAAACCAAGCTGGGTTGATACAGCGTTGGGCTTTTTTGTTGCGCTTGCGTTCTGCAAAAAACTTGCACAGATGGGCATGCGCAAAAATGCGCCCCTTCGCAGGCATTGATTTTAAAGTTTGCCGCCTCACTTTGCTGATGTAACTGCCACGCGGCTTGATAAAGTTGATGTTTTTCCATTGCGCAATTAGGCATGAAAAGGGATTAAAAAGCAAAGGATTTCCATATTGTTGAATTTTTCAGGCATGTTTAAGGCTGTTTTGAACATTTTCATTTAAAGGCAATCATATACAATGAGCCAACTTAATCAGTCTGGGCTTTTTCCAGTGAGACGCTTCAGACTGACGAGTTTTAAAGCCGTTTTTATTCAACACATCGCCAACACAAGGAATTATATGAAAAAAGTATTATTTGTACTCACCAGCCACGACGAATTAGGCAACACGGGGCTCAAAACAGGGTTTTGGTCAGAAGAACTTGCTGCACCGTATTACACATTGCTCGACCAAGGCGTTGAAATCACATTGGCCTCGCCAAAAGGCGGTCAACCACCTGTTGACCCTAAAAGCAACTTGGCTGATTTTCAAACCGACACCACCCGCCGCATGGATGCAGACCCTGAGCTTCTCAAAAAACTGCAAAACACCCATGTGTTGAGCACCATGGATTCTAGCGAATTTGATGCCATTTTTTACCCAGGCGGGCATGGCCCATTGTGGGATTTGGCCAATGATGCCGACTCGGTCAAACTCATCACGGCATTTTATGAAAGCAAAAAACCTGTGGGCTTTGTGTGCCATTCGCTTGCCGCATTAAAAGACGTTGTGCTTGCCAACGGCGAGCCTTTGGTCAAAGGCAAAAAAGTCACGGGCTTTACCAATTCAGAAGAAGATGCCGTTGAGTTAACCGCTGTTGTGCCATTTTTGGTTGAAGACATGCTCAAAGAAAAAGGCGCTTTGTACAGCCAATTAGACGATTGGGCGCCCTATGCCATTACCGATGGCTTATTGGTATCAGGACAAAACCCCGCCTCATCAAGCAAAGTGGCTGAAGGTTTATTGACATTGCTTGGGGTTTAATTGACAGCCGTAACGCTTTAACGCACCGCGAATGCGGTTTGTTTAAACGAAAGCCCGTGCGTCACGTGATGTGACCTGCGGGCTTTTTTGCGCGGTTGGCATTGCTTTTTAATAAGCGTAAATATATAATTCATGCATATTAATTTGGAGGCGGGAAATGTTTGAGCGTTATTGGATCGGCGTTGTGTCTCACGAACATGTGAAAATCGGTGTAACAGGCGGTTTTGCCCAGTTGTGCCACGGTAAATCTGCACCGCTTAAACGCATGAAAAAAGGCGATTGGTTGATTTATTACTCGCCTAAAACCAGCATGACAGGCACACCGTTGCAAGCGTTTACCGCCTTGGGGCAAGTGTGCGGCGATTCGCCTTATTTGTTTCAGATGAGCGACACGTTTACGCCACATCGGTTGGACGTGCGTTATTTGCCCAGTCAAACCACTGAAATCATGCCTTTATTGCCCCATTTAACTTTTATCAAAGACCTCAAACATTGGGGTTACCCGTTTCGCTTTGGACATTTTGAAATCACACAAGCTGACTTTTTAATCATTTCCAACGCAATGAAAGCGACCCATGAATAGCCCTTTTAGCGTGGAACAGGCGCACAACAGCAGTGGTTTCTTGCTCTGGCAAGTCACCGCATTATGGCAACGGCAAATCGCCTCGGCTTTGCGCCCGTACGGTTTAACCCAAGTGCAATTTGTGTTGCTCGCCAGCACATTATGGTTGTCTCAGAGCGAATCGAACATCACGCAAATACGATTGGCAAAACACGCCAAGCTCGACATCATGATGACTTCGCAAGTGTTGCGCACATTAGAGCGTAAAGGCTGGTTGACGCGCGAGCCGCATCCGACCGATAGCCGCGCCAAAATCATAACTTTGACAGAGCAAGGCATTGCGCTTGCTCGCGTCGCCATTCCTGTGGTTGAGCAAATTGACCAAGACTTTTTTGCCAGTCAAACGTTGAGCCAGCACGAGTTCAATCACGCCTTACAACAACTCATTATTCAAGGAGAATAAATATGTGGACACGCTCATACAGCGCCACCGTCGCTGATTTAAAAATAGAACAATTGTGGGTGGTTAGGACGGATGTCGCGCAATGGCACACATGGAAAGACGATGTTGAATACGCACATTTAAACGGTACGTTTGATAACGGGCAAACCTTTACGTTTAAACCGCGCAGCGGCCCACGTTTGCAGCTCGACTTACTCGATGTGATTGAAAACCAATGTTATAGCGACCTCACTCGATTTTTGGGTGCAAAAATGTGGGGGGTTCACGAGTTTACTCAAAGCGATAACGGCGTTGAAATTAAAACCACCATCAAACTTGACGGACGATTGGCGTGGCTGTGGCGGAGATTAGTCGTGCAAAAAATCGTGGATGGTTTGCCACATCAAACCGCCAAACTGGTTGAGCGAGCGCGATACTTAGAGCGTCAAGGCTGATGATTTGCTAGGTTTTAATTGCAAGCACTCGACTCATCGCGCTAATCACAACGGCAATAGACCGCAATCGTGGGCGTGATAAATCATGCCCCTACCAAAATCACACCACCATCTCCCCACGCGCAAACGCCATCACCTTACCGCCCACCTCAATTCCACCATCCGACGTCACATTCAAATACAAATGATTCGGGCGGTTAATCGCTTGGGCTTGGGTAATTTGCCAATTCAGTGGCGCGTGCCCGTTAAGGTGCGCCCACGCGCCAAGGTTGGCGCAGGCTGAACCCGTGCCGGGGTCTTCGACCACGCTGCCCATGTTGTCAAAAAAGTAACGCGCGCCGATGTGCGTGCCGTTTTGGTGCCACACATACACGTTGAGCCGATTGAACGCCACCGCCACGTCTTGCAAGGCTTGGAGCTGCGGGCGCACGCGGGTCAGCGCTTGGGCGTTACTGAGCGGCACGATGAGTTGGCACGTGCCCGCGTTCATCCAGCATGCGCCCGCCAACACATCCTGAGCGTGCAAGCCCAAAGCGGCCGCTAAATCGGCATCATTTAAAGCGCAGGGTACATGCGTGTAACCCGCTGTGGCCAGTTTAAATACGCCTGCATCATGCGTGATGCGCACGGTTTTGGTGGGCAATTGCAAGGTAAACGCATCGGGAAAGCCAAGGTTGGCATGCAGCCAAGCCGCCGCGCCGATGGTGGGATGGCCTGCAAATGCCATTTCGTACTCGGGGGTAAAAATCCGCAATGCCGCATCTGCGGTATTTGAGGCGCAAATAAAGACGGTTTCGGACAAATTAAATTGCCGCGCAATCAGTTGCATTTGGGTGGCAGACAATGCGTCGGCGTGCGGCACAATCGCCAGTGGATTGCCACCCCAAGGCGATTGGGCAAAGACGTTGTAGATTTCAAAGGGAATATTTTGAATATTCATGATCGACCAACTTTCTTGGATAAATAAATCAAAACTACCGTCAAGCCCACCGTTGCCCACATTGCCCAATCAGACGGTTCATTAAAAATAAGTGTGGCCCAAACCAAGCTCAATAACGTTTGTGCCAATTGCACTTGCGAGACTTTTGCCGCGCCACCCATCGCCAAACCGCCGTACCAAAAGAAAAAGCCGACAAGCTGGCTCATCAAACCCAAATACACAAAAATCGCCCATGTGCTCACATCCGTTGGCCACGCGGTTTGTTGGAAGGCAATCCATAACGTGGCAGGAATGGTGATGGGCAAAGCAAACACCAATGCCCAGCAAATCGACAACACGCTGCTCATGTGACCGCTGACCCGCGCACCGTACGCATAACCGACTGCGCAAACACCCACCGCCAGCAACATCCAGCCGTCTGCCAGCTCGATTTGCGAGGCATCAAAGCCTACGTGGTACGCGTTGTAGACCATCACCACCAACGCGCCAAGTAGGGCAATCAACCAAAAGCTGCGAGGCTGCGGGTGGTGAAACATGCGGCTTGCCAGTGCGGCAGTTGCCAGCGGCAATAAGCCATTAAATACGATGGCGTGTGACGATGGCACGGTTTGCAAAGCGAGCGAGCTAAACAGTGGAAAGCCAATCACCACGCCCGAGCTGGTGAGTAAAATATCGCGCCACAAGGCTTTGGGTGGAAATGTTTGCTTTTGGAAAACAATGATGACCAAGGCAACCAAACCCGCCAAAACCGAACGCCCAAAGGCAATGAATGGCGCATTTAAACCGTGGGCAATCGCGTATTTGGTGAGCGGTAAGGTGAAGCTAAAAATCAACACGCCCAAAAATGCAAGGGCAAATGGAAGTGAGGGATGGTGTTTTTGGTTGGGCATGGTTGGCTTTCTATGATGGTGCTGGATTGGGCGAGACGAGGCGAGGTATTGTGCTGCGTAGGAGCGGGATTGATCACGCCACTACAAATATCGAAAACATCTAAAGCCACACCGACACCGCGCAATACAGCGTCAATACCAC
Source organism: Hydromonas sp. (assembly GCA_017495165.1). Lineage (GTDB taxonomy): Bacteria > Pseudomonadota > Gammaproteobacteria > Burkholderiales > Burkholderiaceae > Hydromonas. Next base: position 17,483 of record JAFEII010000024.1, read on the forward strand.
AATCACCCAATTGATCACCCGCGCCCAATCGGGGCGGTGCATGAGCTTTTGCAACACCACGCCGCCCTGCACCCACACCAGTAAACAAAAAAAGTTAATCACCACGAACAAGGTGCTGGCCACGGAGGCATTGAGCCATTGCGCGCCGGTATGCGGCAAAAAAGTGGCGGGCACCGACAGCCCCATCATCCATGCTTTGGGATTCACATACTGAAACAACGCCGCTTGGGTAAAGGTAAACGGGCGCGCGGCGCGGCTGTTTTTCGCCTCAGGCAAATGGCCATCCACGGGCAAGGCGCCATTTTTCCATAATTTATACGCCAACCAAAGCATGTACGCGCAACCGAGCACCTTGAGCGCCAACTGCGTTGCGGGCACGGCTAAAATCACCGCTGCCACCCCCAAGCAACACAAAAGCAGCATCAAACCAAACCCCAAATTCACGCCCATCAAATGTGGGAACGTCGGGCGAAAACCAAAGCGCGCGCCCGAATGCAAGAGCATCAAATTATTCGGCCCAGGCGTAATCGAGGAGACAAACGCAAAACTGGTCAAAGCCACCAGTGCGGCTGGGGTGTAATTAAAAAATTCGGTCATTTTTTCTCCATACCAAAGTTAACTCAAACACGCCTGCGCCAAGGCTTTTGCGTGTAAATCTGCCGTATCAAACAACGGGACATCAATGTGTTGCGCCTGCACCAACAAGGTGATTTCGGTGCAGCCGAGCACCACCGCTTGCGCGCCTTGGCTTTGCAAATCCGCCAAAATCTGCACATACGCTGCCCGCGATTCATCCCGCACCACGCCTTGGCACAACTCACTCATGATGATGCGATGCACCTCATTTTTTTGCAAAGGCGCGGGCATCAGCAATTCAATTCCCGCCTGCGCATACACGTCGGCCAAAAAACGCTCGCTCATGCTCAATTGCGTGCCACAAAATGCCGCGCGCTGTACGCCCGCCGCTTGCAGCGCTGCGATGGTCGGCGTGGCAATGTGTATCATCGGAATGGCGACTTGCGCTGTAATGCGCTCAAACACCTTGTGCATGGTATTGGTGCAAAGCCCCAGTACTTGCGCGCCAGCCGCTTCGAGCATCTTTGCGCGGGTGATTAAAAAAGCCGCAATCGCCTCAAAATCAGCCGCCCCCATCCAGCGCGCCATCGGCGCAAAATCAACCGAATCCAAAATAATCGGCGCAGAACGCAAGCGGTCTTGCCCTGCGTCGCGCACGGTGCGGTTGATGGTTTGGTAATACAAAACCGACGACTCCCAACTCATGCCGCCCAATAAACCGATGGTTTTCATACAATTTCCTTTTAATCTGTCATCACCAATATTTTGGATACTTCGCCGCACGCGTCAGAGGATGATAAACCAGCGCACACAACACCAAAATCGACGCCCCTGCCAACGTTGGATAGAGCCAAAAATCCCAAGCAGGTTGCGTTAAAAACACAATCACAGGGTTAGAACCCGCAGGCGGATGCACCACGCGCAACCACATCATCAACACCACCGCGCACGCCACCGCAAACGCCAGCGACCACCAATGATTGCCAAAAAAATGCACACACGCCAAACCCACGAGCGAACTCATCACATGCCCCGCCACCACATTGCGCGGCTGTGAAAATGGCACGTCAGGGTAGCCAAAAACCAACACGCACGACGCGCCAAACGAGCCGAGCATCAGCGTCACACTTAAGCTCTGCCCCAACAACGCCAGCGTCGCAATTACCACAAACGCGCCCAGCCACGCGAGTGCTAAATTTGATGCTTTGTGCGCAGGCGGCAAAGCGGCTTGATCGCCACGGAGTTTGTGTAAAAAGTGCATGCCATGCCTCGCTTAAAATGGGGAAAATTTTTGCTTCAAAAACCAAACCGTAGGGGCGCAATTTATTGCGCCCTGTGTACTTGCCAGCGTGGCTGGGCGCGCTGAATCGTGCCCCTACGAAGCACGCCGTGCCAATTAAAACGCCAATGAAACCACCGCCGCGCCGTCATTCCCGCGTAGGCGGGAATCCAGTCGCCGCGCAACGCGTGGCCAACTGTGCGCATAACAACAGGTGGCGCAAACGCTGTGCGTTTGGTCTGGATTCCCGCCTGCGCGGAAATGACGCTGAATTTTGTTTGTAACCGTCATCTATTTAAACGTTTAAACGCATTGATTACGCCCAGTATGTTTGCCAGCGTGCTTGGGCGCGATAAATCAAGCCCCTGCAAAGCACGCCGTGCCAATTAAAACGCCAATGAAACCACCGCCGCACCAATCAAATGAACCACGACATAATTCACACGGCGCAAAATAGAAATGGCACTTTAACCGAAAAATACGGTACAGTACCGATACAATCACACAATCAATCCACAAACTGTACCGATATGAACCACCATACAATTTCAACCACCTTACCCAGCCCGCAACTCGATGCGCGGTTTAATAAAGTTGACCAAGTCGTCACTTGGCTCAATGAGCGCGTGGCTTTGCGCTTTTATGCGCCCGGCGCGCGCGTGCCGTCGGTGCGGGCGTTGGCCGATAAACTGTCGGTGAGCCGTTTTACGGTCGTGCATGCGTATGACAAATTGGTCGCCTCGGGCGTGCTGATTTCGCGTGCGGGTTCGGGGTTTTATGTCGCGCAGGCGGCCAAGCCTCAAACCACCGAACGCACGCAGGCGCAATTGGCATCCAATGTCGACAACGGCGGCACAGTCGATGCCACGTGGCTGCTGCGCCATATTTTTTCCAACGTGGCTGAAGACAAATCGCCGGGCAGCGGCTTGTTGCCGCGTGCGTGGCTCGAAAACGAGCGCATCGGCGTGGCGGCGCGCAGTGCGGCGCGTGATTTGGAAAAATATGTGTACGACTACGGCCATGTGCAGGGTTTTTTACCGTTGCGTGAGCAAATCGCGGTGCATTTGCGCCCGATTGGCGTGGCGGCTCAACCCGAGCAAATGGTCTGCACCCAAGGCGTATCGGCGGCGATTGAACTGGTGTCGCGTTGTTTATTACAAGCGGGCGATGCGGTGTTGGTTGATGACCCGTGCTGGTTTTGGTTGTCCAGTTGCTTGCGCTCGCAAGGCTTGCGTGTGATCGGCGTGCCGCGCGATGCGGATGGCCCTGATATTGAAACCCTCGCCCGCATCATGGCGCATGACCAACCCAAGCTGTACGTGACCAACAGCGTCTTGCACAACCCCACTTCGTTTGGCATCACGCCTGCGCGCGCGTATCAGGTGTTGCGCCTGCTCGATGAGCACGATGCGTACATGATTGAGGACGATATTTATGGCGATTTTCACGGCGGCGTTGCCAAAGGCGCACCCGCATTGCGCTACGCCGCGCTCGACCAACTCAAACGCGTGTTTTATATTTCGGGTTTTGCCAAAAGCCTTGCACCCGATTTGCGCGTGGGCGTGCTGTGTTGCCCCGCCGAACAAGTGCAAAGCATCATGATGAAAAAAATGCTCACCAATATGGTCAGCCCAGAGATGAACGAGCGGGTGATTTACAATTTATTGGTCGATGGCCAACACCGCCGCCACCTCGAAAAACTGCGCCTGCGCATCGCGAGCGCGCACGAACGCATGCGCGTGGAGCTGCCCAAAATCGGCTTGCGCTACCCTGATAAAACCGACGAAGGCTTATTTGTGTGGGTCGATACGGGCGTGGACACCAATGCGCTTGCGCTCGCCGCGATGAATGATGGTTATTTGATTGCACCCGGCGGGCTGTTTTCTACCCACCAAGGCGTATCGACGTTTACGCGCCTCAATGTGGCGCGCAGCAGCGATGCGTTTTTAAAGTGGCTGGGCGATTATCTACAAACGCAAACAAAAAACCAGCCGCACTAAATGCTGCGGCTGGTTTTTCATGCAAAAACTGCGTGTATTTCTTATTGCTCTGAGTCGTCCTCATCATCCCAACCACTCGCAGGCTGCATGCCTGCTTGATACGTCACTTTCATTTCCATCGGTTCATTATTGGCTTCAACCACCAATAAACGGTCGATATTGGGGTGTTTACCCGGATTGGCTTTGGCGTCAGCGGTGTGTTCGGCAAAGAGCTCCAGCCCGCGTTTGGCGGCGGCGCTGTCTAAAATACCCATGGTTTTGAATAAATAAAAATACAGCGCCATTGAGCCTTTTTGGCCGTCGATGTTCAGCAATTGCCCTACGATTTTGCCGTCTTGGATAAATTCGATTTTTGCCAACGCGTCAATGGCGGGAAATTGCTCAAGATTTTCTTTAAATACGGTGCTGGTGGTAAACATGGTTTTCCTTTGGTTGGTTGATAATTGATTCATTGATTCACTTAAGAAGCCGATTGTAAAATCAGCTCAATGTAAGCTGCGTGGTCTGGCTCGGTTTTATTGCGCTGCGCTTGCCACAAAACCTGCCCCAAGCTTTCCATAATCACATGCTGCGCGGCGTGCGCGTCGTCTAATTTTTGGGACAACTTTTGGGCGGCGGCGCGAATACCGGGCGGCTGGTCAATTGAAATTTGTTCTGTAATCGACAAATGCATCGACAAATGCAAAAACGGATTGGCTTGGCCGTCTTCGGGCGAGAATTGCGCGCTTTCTAACGCCTCAATTGGACCATTAAGCACCGCGTGGTATTCGGGATGCAGCCGCATCCAATGCACGGCAATTTGCTCAATATCGGCCAAATTCTCTTGGCGCTGCGCTTTGTGCCATGCGTGGTAAAAAAACTGCCGCACTTCGGCCAGCGTGGGGTTAAAAAACATAAATAGGCCTTTATCAAACAAGATTGTGGTCAGTAAACGGTTAAAAAACTTGCAAATAGTGTCAAAACGCGCTATAAAGTCAGAAGTTTACACGCAAACGGTTTGCGGTAACAGACAAACAGGATGTGTTTCATGCGCCAAGCAATGACTTATTTTTGGTACTTTACTCGAACAAGCGGTTGATTGTTCGGTTTGCCATGCGCAGCCCACAGCCAGACCGCTAAATTTTTTTAGCGGTTTTTTTGTACCCATTTTCCACTTAAAACGAAAGACAATTATGTTCAATACCGATGATGTTCGCATTAAAGAGCTCAAAACGCTCGCACCGCCCTCACAAATCATGAGTGAATTTGTGTTGTCTGATGATGTGGCAAAAGTGCCGTTTGAGTCACGCGCAGCGATTCACAAAGTGTTGCACGGCGCGGACGACCGTTTGGTGGTGGTGATTGGGCCGTGTTCGATTCATGACCCAAAAGCGGCGTTGGATTACTGCAAACGCTTGCTGGTGCAGCGCGAATTGCACAAAGACACCCTAGAAATCGTGATGCGCGTGTATTTTGAAAAACCACGCACCACCGTGGGCTGGAAAGGGTTGATTAACGATCCTGATTTAAATGAGACGTTTGACATCAACAAAGGCTTGCGGATTGCGCGTGAATTATTATTGGAAATCAACACCATGGGCATGCCCGCTGCGGTGGAGTTTTTGGACATGATTACGCCACAATACATTGCGGACTTGGTGAGCTGGGGCGCGATTGGTGCGCGCACGACCGAGTCACAAGTGCATCGTGAATTGTCATCTGGCATGTCTTGCCCAATTGGCTTTAAAAACGGTACAGACGGCAACGTCAAAATTGCGGTAGACGCCACATTGGCCGCGCAACGCCCGCACCACTTTTTATCCGTCACCAAAGAAGGCATGTCGGCGATTGTATCAACCAACGGCAACGAAGACTGTCACGTGATTTTACGCGGCGGCAAAACCCCCAATTATGATGCCGCTGGCGTACAAAACGCCTGCGAAGTGATCGCCAAAGGCGGCTTGGCGCAGCGCGTCATGGTGGATGCCTCACACGCCAACGCTGAGAAAAAACCCGAAAACCAAACCCCTGTGTGCGCAAATATTGCCGCTCAAGTGGCCGCTGGCGATGAGCGGATTTTTGGCTTGATGATTGAATCAAACCTTGTGGGCGGTCGTCAAGACTTGGTCGCAGGCGCAGAACTCACTTACGGCCAAAGCATTACGGACGGCTGTATTGATTGGGATGCGTCGGTCGCGGTGTTGCAGGTATTGGCCGATGCCGTCAAAGCGCGCCGCGAAGTGGTGCGCAATAATTATGCGGAGCAGTAAGAATTGAAATAATTGCTTATTTTCGTGATGTTTCGCCAATAAACTTCGTCATTCCCGCGAAGGCGGGAATCCAGACGGCGTACACAGTACGCCTAAGTGGTTGGTTTAATTGAACGCTGTTCAAATGCTGCGCATTTGGCCTGGATTCCCGCCTTCGCGGGAATGACGGTACTTTGAATTTTTAGAGCTTCCCTTTATAATGGGGATGTTCTGCATCAAAAATTAAGAACTTTATGCGTCGTTTTGACGCATAAATCTAGTTAGCAAGCGAGAATTGTAATGGACGAGTTTATAAAGATAGCTACTCTATTCGGGATGGGCGGGATAATTGGTGCTCTGGTAAACCATTGGCTTTCTCAAAAAGCTGACTCTAAAGCAAAGTTATACAACGTTCGTGAAGAGCGCTATCGGAATATATTAGCCCACATGAGTGTGTTACTGAATCCAGTCAATACAAAATTTATAAATCATTGCGATCCTGCCACAGGAAGGCAATTGAATGCTGACGATCACATTGACTTCTTAAATGCCGAGTATTATCACGCTTGTTTATATGCCCCAGATGCCATCCTTAAAGAGCTAAAAATATTTGTAGAAGCTCCAAGTGAAGACGGGTTTATCAAAGTAGCGCAGACAATGAGAAAAGATTTATGGAGTAAAAAGTCTGAACTTACGGACAAAGAGCTAAAACTTGCTAACAAGGCGCTCCAGCCGACGCCCAAAAGCGGCGCGGCTGAGCTTTAACGTTAGTTTCTTTCTAGACATTGTATTTGACAACCTCAAACCCAAAAGCCCCTCTTTTTACGCTATGTTTGCACTCAACCAGTACAGATATTGAGTTGAGCCGCAGAACCCGTTAGAATGCTGGGGCATTATTCATCAACCTTAAGGATTATCATGAGCAAAAAAATCATCAGCACCACCCAAGCGCCAGCGGCCATCGGCCCTTATTCACAAGCGGTTCAAACCGGCAACTTGGTGTTCACATCAGGCCAGTTGGGCATGGATCCTGTGAGCGGTGAATTGGCCGCAGGCGTTGAGGCGCAGGCGCATCAAGCGTTTAAAAATTTAGAAGCCATTTTGGTGGCTGCGGGTGGCTCGTTGGCCAATGTGGTGAAGTTCACCTTGTTTTTGACTGACTTGAGCGACTTTGCTAAGGTCAACGACATCATGGCGCAATACGTGCCACAACCGTATCCTGCGCGCTCGACCGTGGGTGTGGCGAGTTTGCCCAAAGGTGGTTTGTTTGAGGTTGAAGCGGTGGCGCAGGTTTAAATTGGCGCTTTCAAAATTCAAGCAACCGTTGTTTTGGGTTGTTTGGGATTGTTTTGGCAAAAAAGCATGGTGAAAACCATGCTTTTTTTGGGCGCGCGGTTTGCTTGCATCGGCTTTCGCGGTAAACTATCGAAAAATTGAACAGATAAATTCCCACAATGACCCAACCCGTCACTTCCTTTAGCAAAGCCCTCAAAATCACGCCCAAATTAGGTGAGAAGCTGGAAAAACTTGGTTTGTATGACGACCAAGACATTTTGCTGCACATTCCCTTGCGTTATGAAGACGAAACCCGCATCACGCCTGTGGCGGATGTGCGCGCGGGCGTGTTTGCGCAGGTGCAGGTGCGTGTGGTGGAACACACGGTGCAGTTTCGTGGGCGCCGCCAGTTGGTGGTGACGACGGTGGACGATGCGGATGATATTTTGGTGCTGCGGTTTATGAATTTTTATGGCACGCAATTGGCGGCGTTTCGCCCGAATGCGCTGATTCGGGTGCAAGGCGAGGCGCGCCACGGTCATCAAGGTCTAGAAATGGTGCATCCGCGCTATCAAGCGGTGAGCGATGCCACGCCTGTGTCTGAGCATTTAACCCCTGTTTACCCCACCACAGAAGGTTTGTCGCAAGGTGCGTGGCGCAAGCTCATGGCGCGGGCGCTCGCTTGCGTGGCTTTGCCTGAAGTATTGCCGCGTCAGATTATTGAACCGAGTTGGCCCAGTTTGTTTGATGCGGTGCAATTGCTGCACGCGCCGCCGCCAGAAGTGAATCCGTCGGCGTTGACTGAGCGCGACCATCCCGCGTGGGCGCGGATTAAATTTGAAGAATTGCTCGCGCAGCAGTTGTCGCTCACCAAGGCCAAGCTCAAGCGCCGCGCCGAGCGTGCGCCTGTGTTGGAAGCTGGCACGGATTTATTGGCGCAATTTACGGCGCAACTGCCGTTTAAAATGACGGGCGCGCAAAGCCGCGCATGGCAGCAGATTTTGGCGGATACGCGCCGCACCAATCCAATGCATCGGTTGTTGCAAGGTGATGTGGGTTCTGGCAAAACCGTGATTGCGGCGCTGGCGTGTGCGCAATGCGTGGCGGCGGGCAAACAAGCGGCGGTGATGGCGCCCACTGAAATTTTGGCGGAACAGTTATTTGAAAAGCTCAACGGTTGGTTTGCGCCGCTGGGCATTCATGTGGCGTGGCTCGCGTCCAGCGTGAAAAAATCGGCCAAAACGCAGGTGTACGCGGCGCTGACGGCGGGCGAGGTGCAGATTTTGGTGGGCACACACGCGTTGATTCAAGACGCCGTGCAGTTCTACGATTTGGGTTTGGCGGTGATTGATGAGCAGCACCGTTTTGGCGTGGCGCAACGCTTGGCGCTGCGTCACAAAATGCAAACCAGCGTGCAAGCGCAAATTGCGCCCCAATTTGATGCGCCGCATCAGCTCATGATGAGCGCCACGCCGATTCCGCGCACCTTGGCGTTGTCGTATTTTGCCGATTTGGACGTGGCGGTTTTAGACGAATTGCCCCCTGGGCGCACGCCGATTGTGACCAAGTTGATTGACATGCAGCGCCGCGCAGATGTGGTGGACAAAATCGCGCAGCAGGTTGCCAAAGGTGAGCAGGCGTATTGGGTCTGCCCGCTGATTGAGGAGTCCGAAACGCTTGAGCTGCAAACCGCGATTGACACACATCAAGCGCTGCAAACCGCGTTGCCGCATGTGAACGTGGGTTTGGTGCATGGCAAACTCAACCCTGCGGACAAGCGCGCGGTGATGGCGCAGTTTGTGGCGGGTGAGGTGCAGGTCTTGGTGGCCACGACTGTGATTGAGGTGGGCGTGGATGTGCCCAACGCAAGCTGGATGGTGATTGAGCACGCCGAACGGTTTGGCTTGTCGCAGCTGCACCAGTTGCGCGGGCGGGTTGGGCGCGGCGCGTTGCACAGCACCTGCGTGCTTTTGTTTGACAAACCGTTGTCGGCAACCGCCAAGGCACGCCTCAAAATTATGTACGAATCGACCGATGGTTTTGCGATTGCGCGTGAAGACCTGCGCTTGCGCGGCCCTGGGGAGTTTTTGGGCGCGCGTCAATCGGGTTTGCCGTTGCTGCGTTTTGCGGATTTAGAAAAAGACTTGGCGCTGCTCGAATTGGCGCGTGATGCCGCTGCATGGCTGCTCAAGCACGATGAAGCTGCGGCGCAAGCCCATTTACAACGCTGGCTTGGCCAACGCGGTCATTTTTTGTCGGCTTAATTTTACTGACATCATTTATTTTGAAACCTTTCCCATGACACTTACCGAACTGCGCTACATCGTGGCTTTGTCCCGCGAAAAACACTTTGGCAAAGCTGCTGCGGCCTGTTTTGTCAGCCAGCCGTCTTTGTCGGTTGGCATCAAAAAAATTGAACAAGAGCTTGGCGTGACGCTGTTTGAACGCAGCCTGCCCGATGTGCATTTAACCCCCGTGGGCGAGCGCGTGGTGGCGCAGGCGCAGCGCGTGCTCAATGAAGTTGAGCTGCTCAAAACCACCGCGCAAGACACCGACAGCCATGCTGCGGGCATGCTGCAACTGGGCATGATTTACAGCGTTGCGCCGTATTTATTGCCCAAACTCATGCCCGAACTGGTGGCGCAAAGCCGCTTGCAAGTGTTGGTACAAGAAGATTTCACCCACAAATTATTAGAGCGGGTCAAAAATGGCACGCTGGACGCGGCGATTGTGGCGCTGCCCATAGCCGACGCAGGTTTGACGGTTGCGCCGCTGTACGATGAAGATTTTTACGTCGCCGTGGCCAGCGGCCATCGCTTGGCGCAAAACACGCAAATCACTGCCCAAGACTTGGCCAGTGATGCACTGCTGGTTTTGGGCGCGGGGCATTGTTTCCGCGACCAAGTGTTGTTGACCAATCCCAATATCAGCACATTTAAAGTGGCGCAAGACGGCTTGCAACAAACCTTTGCGGGCACGTCGCTTGAAACCTTGCGCCACATGGCCGCCAGTGGCTTTGGCATTACCGTGCTGCCCGCGCTGGCCGTGCCCAACCACGTGGTGGCCGATGGCTTAAGCTACTTGCCATTTGCGCCGCCTGCGCCCAAACGCCAAGTGGTTTTGGTGTGGCGCTCGCATTATTCGCGCCAAGCCGCGTGCGAGTATTTGGCGCAATTGATTGGGCGCTGCGGCGTGCGCGATGCGGTGGGCGTGCATGCGCCTGCTTAAGGTAACCTCTAAAAAGTCAAAAAAACGCTTACTTTCATGGCATTTCGCCAATAAAATTCGTCATTCCCGCGAAGGCGGGAATGACGATGCTTTGGATTTTTAGAGCTCTCTTAAAATTGATTATTTCAGAACCCCACTTTAGGACGCAATATGTGGCAAAAACTTCAACTGTACATTCAACTCACCCGTTTAAACAAACCCATCGGGATTTTATTACTGCTTTGGCCAACGCTGTGGGGCTTGTTTTGGGCGGCCAAGGGCGTGCCGCCGCTCAAAGAAACGGTTATTTTTGTTGTGGGAACGATTCTCATGCGCTCGGCGGGCTGCGCGGTAAATGATTTTGCAGACCGAAACATTGACAAACACGTGGCGCGCACCGCAAATCGCCCACTCACCAGCGGTCAAATCAGCAGCAAAGAGGCGTTAATGGTGGCAGGTGTTTTGGCGCTGGCTGCGGGCGCTGGGGCGTTATTTCTAAATGCGTTGAGCTTGAAACTCGCCGTGGTTGCGGCGATTTTGGCGGCAAGTTACCCGTTTTTTAAACGCTTTTTTGCGATTCCTCAAGCGTATTTGGGGATTGCGTTTGGCTTTGGGATTCCGATGGCGTTTGCCGCGCTGACCAATCATGTGCCTGCAATCGCTTGGTGGCTGCTGGTTGCCAATGTGTTTTGGACGGTGGCGTATGACACCGAATACGCCATGGTTGACCGCGCGGATGATTTAAAAATTGGCATCAAAACATCGGCAATTACCTTTGGCCGCTTTGATGTGTTGATGGTTATGATTTGTTATGCGATGTTTATTGGCCTTATGGCGTATTTGGGCTACATCAGCCAATTGGCTTGGCCGTATTTTGCGGGCTTACTGGCCGCCAGTTGTGTGACCATTTATCATTTCTTTCTGATAAAAAACCGCGAGCCTGTGCAGTGTTTTAAGGCGTTTTTGCACAATAATTGGCTGGGGGCGGCGGTTTGTTTGGGGGTTGTTGCAGCATTGCTTGTTTAGCGGTCAAATTAAATGGCGGATTCAGAGCTGAAGGGCGTGCAAAAAGCCCAAAATCGAATGTTTTGGGCTTTTTTTGCTGGTGACATGGTGGCGCCACCCTTGTGTTGCGCGTCGTGGCTTTAGTTACTCGCTTGAGCCACAAACACTTCGACGCGACGGTTTTGAGCGCGGCCAGATTCGCTTGAGTTGCTGGCGATTGGTGCGCGTGAACCCATGCCTTCGGTAGTAAATCGGCTTGATGACACGCCTTTACTGGTTAGATAATTGCGCGTACTTTCGGCGCGGCGCAATGACAAAGGCTCGTTACTTGCGTCTGAGCCTGTGTTGTCGGTATGACCAACAATCCGAACTTTCGTTGTGTTGTTTGACTGCAAGGTGTTGGCAAAGGTGTTTAACACGGTTTGCAAACGTGGTTGAATGTTGGCTTGACCAACCGCAAAACCTGCATCCGCTGGAATCTCTAATTTCAATTGATTGTCCTCGGTGCGAACCACGTCAATGCCTGTACCAGCGGTGGCTTTTTCCAGTTCTGCGCGCTGTTTTTCCATTTTGGCATTCCACACATAGCCGCCCAAACCACCCACTGCCGCGCCAATGATTGCATCGCGCCCAACGTGGTTGCTGCCCGTGGCCGAGCCGATGAGCGCGCCTGCCGCTGCGCCTGCCAATGCGCCCAGACCAGATGATTTTAAGGCGCTGTTCGTGCCAGTGGTTTGGCCGGTGGTTTGGCCAGTGCTTGCACAGCCTTGTAAAACCAATGCGGCAGAGATAAAGGTTAAGCCGAGTACTTTTTTCATGTAAAACTCCTTGAATATGTAATAATTTAGCAAGCGACCAAACCATTTGGCGCGCTGTGCAACCTCAAATACGCCAACCTTAGTTTTGGTTGACTTGTCATATTAAACCACGCTTGCGCCATATTTGGGTGCCCCCGTGCATACGTCGAGGCGTGGTTGTAATAAATCGAACATGCGGAAATTCCCGCGTTTGGCACAAAAAACAGGTTTTTGCCCGTTTTTTATTGTACGTGTCAATTGAGCTTTGCAACGCCTATAAAACCGTGCGCCCCACTCTCCAATCACGCAAAAGGCAGCGCCTTTTAGAAACTCACTCCCACTCAATCGTCGCGGGCGGTTTGCCTGATACGTCGTACACCACGCGGTTGATGCCGCGCACTTCGTTGATGATGCGGTTACTCACTTTGCCCAATAACTCATACGGTAGGTGCGCCCAGTGCGCGGTCATGAAGTCTTGGGTTTGCACGGCGCGCAGCGCAACCACGTATTCATACGTGCGCCCGTCGCCCATCACGCCCACCGATTTGACGGGCAAAAACACCGCAAAGGCTTGGCTGGTTAAGTCATACCAATTTTTACCCGTTGTTTCATCAACGGTATTGCGCAGCTCTTCAATAAAAATCGCATCGGCGCGGCGCAAAAGCTCAGCAAAGTCTTGGCGCACTTCGCCCAAAATCCGCACCCCCAAACCCGGCCCTGGGAACGGATGGCGATAGACCATGCTGTGCGGCAAACCCAGCTCCACGCCCAGTTTGCGCACTTCGTCTTTAAATAATTCGCGCAAGGGCTCGAGCAATTGCAGCTTCATGTGTTCGGGCAAGCCGCCCACATTGTGGTGCGATTTAATCGTGTGCCCTTTTTTGCCTTTGCCCGCGCTTTCAATCACGTCGGGGTAAATCGTCCCTTGCGCCAGCCATTTGGCATTGACCAATTTGGCCGATTCAACATCAAACACCTCGACAAATTCACCACCAATGATTTTGCGCTTGGCTTCAGGGTCGCTCACGCCCGCGAGTTTGTCCATGAATTGCGCCACGGCATCCACGCGGATGACTTTGACCCCCAAATTGCCCGCGAACATCTCCATCACCATGTCGCCCTCATTGAGGCGTAACAAACCATGATCGACAAACACGCACGTGAGCTGATCGCCAATCGCGCGGTGAATCAGGGCGGCGGCCACTGACGAATCCACGCCGCCCGACAAACCCAAAATCACTTCATCGTTGCCCACTTGCGCGCGGATTTTGGCCACGGCTTCGGCGATGTAATCGCCCATTTTCCAATCGGCTTGGGCGCCACAAATCGTGTGCACAAAACGGTGCAAAATCGCCTCGCCCTGCACCGTGTGCGTGACTTCGGGGTGAAATTGCACGCCGTAAAACTGCTTGTCCTCGTTGGCAAAACCCGCAATCGGGCAGCTGTCGGTGGACGCCATCAATTTAAAACCATCAGGCATTTGCGACACCGAATCACCATGACTCATCCATACATTGAGCAAGCCATGCCCTTCGGCACTGGTTTCGTCCGCAATGTCTTTGAGCAAAGCCGTATGCCCACGTGCGCGCACTTGCGCAAAGCCAAATTCACGCGATTTGTTCAACGCTTCGGCAGTCTCGACCTTGCCGCCCAACTGCGCCGCCATGGTCTGCATGCCGTAGCAAATGCCCAAAACTGGCACGCCCAGCTCAAACACCGCTTGCGGCGCACGCGGCGTATCACCCTGCGTCACAGAATTGGGCCCGCCCGACAAAATCACGCCTTTGGCACCGTAGCTGCGGATGAAGTCATCACTCACATCGTATGGATAAATTTCAGAGAAAACGCCCGAATCACGCACGCGCCGGGCGATCAGTTGGGTGACTTGCGAACCGAAGTCGAGGATGAGGATTTTGTCGTGGGAATTACTCATAGGTATACTTTCAACTGGTTTAAAATCGGTGGGCAATGCCCACCCTACAAATTTTTTACGTTTCAATCAAAACGTAGGGTGGGCACTGCCCACCATTTTTAATGCTGCTCGGTTGCGAAAATCGGTGGGCAATACCTACCCTACAAATTTGCTACGCTTCAATCAAAGCGTAGGGTGGGCACTGCCCACCATTTTCCAACACTGCTCAATTGCGAAAATCGGTGGGCAGTGCCCACCCTACTTCATTCGCCAAAACCATCACTACTCAAATCTAAACCATCGCCCCAACGTTCAGGATAAAGCCCCCGCGCCACATCTCGGTGAAACGTCGAGTATTTCCAACCCGCCACCGACTGAACCAAACCATGCTTCACTGGATTAAAGTACGCATAATCCATGCAGCGTGCAAAATCGATTTCATCCCGAATTTGATGCTCCCAAAATCGCCGCTGCCACAATGAGGACTCGTGTCGTGCTGTTTTTGAATCGTTCAACCGCCACGCTTGATGCAAGCGCTCACCACATTGCGCAGACACATGTTTTTTAATTTTGCCCCACCGCGCGCCAAAATCCGCATCGTTTTCAGGGAGTGTCCAAATCGCGTGCAAATGGTCTGGCATTAACACCCAAGCATCAATCACAAATGGCTGAGCGACGCGCACCATTTCAACCGCATCTCGCAATGCCCGCCGCACATCATCGTCACACAAAAACCGCCGCCGCTGGTGCGTCACCACCGTAAAAAAATACGTCGCCCCAGCTATGTTTGAACGGCGATAATTGGGCATATTTCCCTCACTCGATGAATATTACCGTAGGGAGGGCAATGCCCACCGATTCATGCGTGCTGCTCATTGTTGAAATGGTGGGCAGTGCCCACCCTACAAGCCACCATTTTAAACAGCAGCACATCTATTTCCCTGCTCTTGAATCAATTCATAATGCTCAACCGTTGGAAATGGGTCATAAAAATGATGCAATAATTCACGCCACGCTTGATACTGCTCCGAACCACGAAAACCTACCGTGTGATCCTCCAGCTGCGCCCACTTCACCAACAAAATATATTGCGCGTCCTTTTCTAAACAACGTTGTAGTTGGTGAGACATATAGCCAGGCATTGAAGAAATAATGGCCGATGCCGTTTGAAAGGCAAGCTCAAACGCAGCTTTTTTTGCTGGAATCACATTTAAAATGGCGACTTCTAAAATCATGTTTGCGTCCTTTGTCGTTTCACAAATCTGAGCAACGCTTTTGAGCCTAGCTCGGATGCGTCTGCCCCCCGCTTCAAACATGCGTCCGATTACGCTGCGCTAATCGGACCTACGGGCTCGTTTATTTTCATTAAATTGGTCGAGTTGTAGGAACTCCGACCACTAATCTAAAAAGTACAATCGGATCTTCTTGTCTAGCTGAGGCAATTTTTGGACAAACTACCTCAGACCAATGACCGACATCGATATCAATTTTATTATCAATAGATGCAATCTGGTTCACAGTATTAATTAGTTTTTCAATGTTATTTAAATACAGCCTTAAGGAACTCAACATATCCTCCCCACACAAAAGAGTAAGTGATAAATTTGGCTTGTAAAACTCCTGAAAACCCCGAATAAATAAGTGATTTCTAATATTCTCTATTAACTCTAAAGTATCTGAATTCATAAAAACGGCATACTTTTCAAGCACGCTGTGCAATTCCAACCTAAACTTTTCAGCACACTCTTCAAAATAAAACAGCCATATTTTATCGGCAGCAGGCTGAAACATTGTAGTTTTCTTTGAAAAATCTAAATGCGAAATGTTTTTATAAAAGTCGTCTGCGAATAAACTCGAAACACTCTGGGGGAAGTTTTTGAATGCAGGCGGCACAGATACTTTATACATCCTCTGTAACAGAGCTACATGAATACATAGTGGCTTAGATAATTCTCTTAACACAATCGATGTTTTCCTGTCTCGCTCTTGAGCCTCCCGCTCTTCAATAACCCTATCAATGAAAAATATAACTAACGCGCTCCCCACTATCCCTGCACCTAAATTTAAAGAAGCATCTCTAAGAAAATCATCTGGCTTAGAAAGGAAACAACCCACACAACATAAAACAAAAATGCCTAGCAACCAACCATAAGAGTTCTTCATTTTTACTCCTTACAAAAATGGACACTTATGTCCATTTTTTTCACCCCACCGAATAATTCGGCGCTTCCTTGGTAATCTGCACATCATGCACATGACTCTCGCGCATCCCTGCCGAAGTAATTTGTACAAACTCGGCGGTGGTGCGCATGGCATCGATGCTGGCGCAGCCGCAGTAGCCCATGGATGAGCGGACGCCGCCGACGAGTTGATGCACGATGTTGAGGGCGCTGCCTTTAAAGGCGACGCGGCCTTCGATGCCTTCGGGGACGAGTTTGTCGACGTTGCCTTCGTTGTCTTGGAAGTAGCGGTCTTTTGAGCCTTGTGCCATGGCGCCGAGCGAACCCATGCCACGGTATTCTTTGTATGAGCGGCCTTGGAACAAGACGATTTCACCGGGCGATTCTTCTGTGCCTGCAAACATGGAGCCGAGCATGACGGTGTGCGCGCCTGCGGCGATGGCTTTGGCGATGTCGCCTGAGTAGCGGATGCCGCCGTCGCCGATGAGCGGTACGCCTGTGCCTTCGAGTGCGGCTGCAACATTGGCGATGGCGGTGATTTGGGGTACGCCCACGCCTGCGACGATGCGGGTGGTGCAAATGCTGCCTGGGCCGATGCCTACTTTTACGCCGTCTGCGCCGTGAGCGACCAAGGCGAGCGCGGCGGCGGCGGTGGCGATGTTGCCGCCAATCACGTCGATGTGCGGGTAGTGGGTTTTAATCCATTTGACGCGGTCAAGCACGCCTTGTGAGTGGCCGTGGGCGGTGTCAACGATGATGACGTCCACGCCTGCTTTGGCGAGCAGGTCAACGCGCTCGTCGTTTTCAGGACCCACGCCCACTGCGGCGCCAACGCGCAAATGGCCGTGGGCGTCGCGCACGGCGTTGGGGTGTTCTTTGGCTTTTTGGATGTCTTTGACGGTGATGAGGCCGCGCAATTCGTCGTTGTCGTCAATAATCAGTACGCGTTCGAGGCGGTGTTTGTTGAGCAAGCGTTTGGCTTCGTCAAGGCTGTCGGCTTCGTTAATCGTGATGAGTTTGTCGCGCGGGGTCATTTTTTCTGACACTTTTGCGCTTAAAGATTCTTCAAAGCGCAAGTCGCGGTTGGTGATGATGCCCACGACTTTGCGGTTGGATACGACTGGAAAGCCTGATACGCCTGCGTCTTGCGCCAATTCGAGCACTTGCAAAATGGTCATGTCGGGCGTGACGGTGATTGGGTCACGCAAAACGCCTGATTCGTAACGCTTGACGCGCGCCACTTCGAGTGCTTGTTTGGCGGGCGTGAGGTTTTTGTGAATGATGCCCATGCCGCCTTCTTGCGCGAGTGCGATGGCGAGGCGTGATTCGGTCACGGTGTCCATGGCGGCTGAGATGATGGGGATGTTTAGGGTGATGTTGCGGGAGATTTTGGTTTTGAGCGAGGCGTCGCGCGGCAAAATATTTGAGTAGTTGGGGACTAATAAAACGTCGTCAAAGGTGAGGGCTTGTTGGATTAAACGCATGGGGCTTCCTTTTGGCAAAGCGAAATTATACGCTGATTTTGCGTGGTTGCGTGCTAGAATCGGCCGCTTGTTGCGGGCTTTTCTACGCTTTTTTGCAATTTTTTTGCAATTTTTTCTGACTCTTTTGGGGCGACTTTCACAAATGCATACAAACACTCATGCAAACAAAATTCGTCATGGCGTTTTGTGCGGTCTTTTGGCGGGTGCTTTGTGGGGACTGGTTTTTTTGAGCCCAAAAGTCATGCACCAATTCTCGCCGCTCAGCCAAATGGTGGTGCGCTATATTTGTTACGGCATGTTTGCGGTGGTTTTGAGTGCGCGGACGATTTGGCCGTTGATTCAACAGCTATCGCCTGCCGATTGGCGCAAGCTGATTGTGCTGTCATTGCAAGGCAATATTGTGTATTACCTGTGTTTGGCGACGGGTGTCAAGTACGCGGGGATTGCGCCGACCACGTTGATTATTGGCGTATTGCCTTTGACGATTACGCTGATGGGGCGCCATGAGCATGACTCATTGCCGATGCGCAAATTGTTGCTGCCCAGCGCGCTGATTGTGCTGGGAATTGGCGCGATTAGCTTGGATGTGTTTTTGCACAATGACAATCAACTACACAGCTCGCCCGCGCAACGCGCCTTTGCGCTGATGGCTGCGGTGTGCGCACTGGCGTGCTGGACGTTTTATGCGTATCGCAATGCGCAGTATTTGCGCACACATCCACAGGTAAGCGCCAGCGACTGGTCTAATTTAACGGGTGTGGTGACGGCGCTGTTGGCGGTGTTGATGCTGATGGTGGGTTATGTGGTGTCATTGTTTAGTCCAAACCATTTATTGGCGCTCAACACCGACCCGAGCCTTGATTGGCTGGCGTTTATTCTCATTGGCGGTTTGGCGGTGGCTTTTTTGGCGTCTTGGCTGGGCAATATGCTGTGGAATAAGGCGAGCCAAGCGCTGCCGATTAGCTTGTCTGCCCAGTTGATTGTGTCTGAAAGTTTGTTCTCGCTGCTGTATGGGTTTATTTATGACGCACGTTGGCCACGGGGCTTGGAGTGGGCGGCGATGGGATTGGCGTTGTCGGGTGTGCTGTGGGCCATTCAACTGCATGTGCGGGCGCACCCACAAGAGGCCGTGCCTGAGATGCATTAAAAAACCAGCGCTTGGGCGCTGGTTTTTTATAAAACTTCATCTGACTGCTGCAATTGCTTTGCGCTCTTATTTTTGAGGCGGCACGCATTTGACATACATCAGCCAGCCCAGCCCAAGGCTTTGCGCCAAATACACCAGTTGCGATGCGCCATGCAGCCAGCCAAAGCGCGGCCAGTCTTGCGCCACTTTAGCCGCCGCAATCATGGGCGAGAGCATGGTGTATTGAGTCAACACACAAAAAACCAGCGCCAACACAAGCCAAAACCCGCGTTGATGGGCAAGCTGCTTGGAAAATCGCACGCGGTAATCGAGCAACAAGACCGCGCCGCACGCCAAGCCGAGCAGCTGGCCTGCAAAAAACAGCACGCCCGCAATCTCACCCGCCTGAACCTTTGAATAGGCTGAAAACAAACTGGGGGCAACCACATAGCCCAGCGTCCACGTGCTGCCTGCCCACAATACTGCGGCAAAAACGCCGATGACTTCAAGCCAGCGGCGGATTAAACCTTGTTTTGGGTTTGGATTCTGCGTGTGCGACATTACAGATACATGACGGCGATGATTTCATATTCGCGCTTGCCTGATGGCGCTTGAACCTCTGCCACGTCGCCTTCGTTTTTACCAATTAACGCGCGGGCGATGGGCGAGCTGATGGAGATTTTGGACAATTTAATGTCTGCCTCATCGTCGCCCACAATTTGGTAGGTGACTTTTGCGCCTGAGTCCAAGTCTTCTAATTCTACGGTTGAGCCAAACACCACGCGGCCTTCGGCGTCTAGCTCGGACGGGTCAATGATTTGGCAGTTGGATAATTTGCTTTCCAAATCTTGAATCCGCCCTTCAACAAAGCCTTGTTTTTCTTTGGCCGCATCATAATCGGCATTTTCCGACAAATCGCCTTGCGCACGCGCCTCGGCAATGGCCAAAATCACAGCTGGGCGTTCAACTGCTTTGAGGTGGTGCAATTCGTCTTTGAGTAATTGCGCGCCAAATTTGGTAATAGGAATGGTCATTTTTTGCCTCTTGTTTCTAAATATAAAATGAAAAATAAAAATGAACGTAAAAAGTCATCTGCTTTTTAAAAAAATCACCGCGCCCATAAAGGGTGCGGTGATTAAATTCGTTGCGCACATTTTACACAAAATTTCTATGCCGTGGCAAACAAAGCAGCTTTTATTGTTGCGCAAAAACCTGTGCCAAAACCTTGATGCCCGCGTCAATTGTTGCCTCTGGCACGGTCACAAACGCCAAGCGCAAGGTGTTGCTTTGCACCGCATTGGCAAAGAACGGCGCACCCGGCACATAGGCGATGTTGCGGGCAAAGGCCTGTTCGAGCAAGCGTTCAGCGTCCATGCCTTCAGGCAAGGTCACCCACAAAAACATGCCGCCTGCGGGTTGATTCCACGTCACGCCAGCAGGCATGTGGGTTTCAAGCGCTTTTATCATGGCGTGCGCTTGCTTTTTGTACAGCGCACGCACGCGGGGAATGTGTTCATCTAAAAAGCCATCTTTGACGACTTCGTACACCGCCCGTTGAATCACGGTGGAGGTGTGCAAATCCGTGGCTTGCTTGGCTTGCTCGATTTTGCGGGCGATTTCAACTGGCGCGACGATGTAACCCAAACGCAAACCGGGTGCCAAAACTTTAGAGAACGAGCCCATCAAAATCACGCGTTCGGGCATGCGCGAGAGCAATGAGGGCGGCGGCGCGGCTTCGTACCACAGCTCGCCGTATGGGTCGTCTTCCACCACGAGCAAATCATGCTCGCGTGCCTTTGCCACCAAACTGGCGCGGCGCGCCTCAGTCATCATGCGGCCTGTGGGGTTTTGAAAATTAGGCAATGCGTACAAAAACTTGGCGCCAGCTGCGTCCGCTGCACTGATTTTATCCGCATCCAAACCATCATCATCCGAGGCGAGCGAGACAAAATTGGGATTAAACAATGAAAACGCCTGCAATGCGCCCAAATACGTGGGGGTTTCCACCAGCACTTTGTCGCCTTCATCAATCAGTACTTTGCCGATTAAATCCAAGGCTTGCTGCGAGCCTGAAACCATAATCACTTGGTCGGGTGCAATCACCGCGCCATTCACGCTCACACGGTTGGCCACCCATTCGCGCAGCGGCGCGTAGCCGTCGGTGGTTGAATATTGGAGCACAGACTTTGGATCGTTACTCAATACCGCATCAAACGCCGCTTTCATTTGCGCCACAGGAAAACCCTCTGGCGAGGGCAAACCGCCCGCAAACGAGATGACCTGCGGGTTGGCGGTGACTTTTAGAATCTCACGAATCACGGAGCTTTTGAGCGCTTGGGCGCGCTTTGAGAATAGTTTTGAGTACGACATAAGACCTCTAATCAGAATGAAATAAAAAACACACGCACAATATAAATCAAAAAAACAATACAGTACCGATACAATTTTAAAAACACCACACAAACCGTATTGGCTGCGCCGGGGGTACGGTTTTAAACACAAAAAATACTACTCTTCCAGCCCCAACAACTCGGCCGTCACGCCCGCATCCAGCTGCTCTACGCCGCTCAGCGCACGGTTCATGGCGCGGGTGCGCACTTGTGCGGTGTCAATGTTTTTGGCGGCGCGCTCTAAGCTGTCGCGGGTTTTGGCCAACACATCGCCAAACTTGGTAAATTCGGTTTTGACCGCGCCCAGCACTTGCCACACGTCGCTGGCGCGTTTTTCGAGCGCAAGGGTTCGGAACCCCATGTGCAAGCTGTTGAGAATCGCCATTAAGGTGGTTGGCCCAGCCACGACCACGCGGTGTTCACGTTGCAAGGTGTCAAGCAAGCCCGCTTGGCGCGCCACTTCGGCGTACAAACCTTCGGTTGGCAAGTACATGATGGCAAAATCGGTGGTGTGCGGCGGCGCCAAGTATTTGTCGGCGATGGTTTTGGCTTCTTTTAAAATCATGCGGCACAGGTCTTGACGGGCTTGTTGCACGGCCTCTGCGTCGGCGGCGTCTTCGGCTTCTTGCATGCGCTCAAACTGCTCGCGTGGGAATTTGGCATCAATCGGCAACCAAACGGGCGCGTCGTCGCTGCGCCCCGGCAGCTTGATGGCAAATTCAACGCGCGCGGCGCTGCCAGGGACAGTGGCCACGTTGGCGCTGTATTGCTCGAATGTGAACACTTGCTCAAGCAAGTTGGCCAATTGCATTTCGCCCCACGTGCCTCGGGTTTTGACATTGGTTAACACGCGTTTTAAGTCGCCCACACCAGTAGCAAGCACTTGCATTTCGCCCAAGCCTTTGTGAACTTGTTCGAGCCGTTCGGAGACCATTTTGAACGATTCACCCAAACGCGCCTCGAGCGTGGCGTGCAGCTTTTCGTCGACGGTTTGGCGCATTTGCTCGAGCTTGGTTTCGTTTTTTTGTTCAATACTGGTCAAGCGCTGTTCGATGTTTTCGCGCATTTGGGTCAAACGGCGCTCGGTGGTTTCGCTCAATTGTTGCAATTGCTGCACGAGCTGCGTGGTGGTGCTGTTGAGCTGCTGCACCAAGGTTTCTCGGGCGCTGGCGCTCTCGTTTGATTGGCTCTCGCGCACTTCTTTGAGCTGCGTGTTGAGCAAGGTTTGGCCTTGAAATAAGGTTTGACCGAGTTCATCGCGCTGTTGATGCGCCAATGCGGCGGCGTGTTCGCGAGACTTTGTGCCGTGTTCGTGCAGCAATTGATGGGTGGCATCAAACGCGCCGTCAATGCCTTGTTGTAGGTCTTTTAAAAACACGGCAATGTGTTGTTGCGCTTGCGATGATTCTGCTGAATTTTGGCTGATTTTTTGCCACAAAAAAAACAGGATGAACAAAACCAAGGCCAATAAAACCAAGGTGATTGGAACTAAAATGGGGTTATTCATGCGCGCCTTTTGGAGGGGTTACGCCGTATGCTTCAAGAATACGGTGCAGTTTTTGTTTGATCTGCGGTTGAAACGCGCCTGCGGCGGTGGGCATTTGCGGTGCGCCTTCAACCGCGTCGGGCTGATTGCGCATCCAGTCTGCGGTATTGTAAAAAGACTCGTTTAACCGTGCAAACAAATCATCGGGCACACCAATGTCGCGCATGGCTTGCGCCATACACGCAACCCATTGGTCGCGTTCAATGACGCCGATTTTGAACCCCATGTGGCGCTGACGCAAACGCGGATGGCCGTGTTGCTCAATGTACAGTTGTGGGCCGCCCAGCCAACCGGTTAGAAACAAATACAATTTATCGCGGGCGCTGCTCAAGTCTGGGCTGTGTACTGCGCGCAACGCTGCAAATTGCGGCTCTAATGCCATCAAGTCATAAAACCGTGTTGTGAGCGCTTGCACTTGCTGTGCGCCACCAATCCATTCAAAGGCGGTGGCAAATTGAAGCGGATTGTTTTTATCAGTCATGATGGCCAGATTCTATTAAAATAAGCGTTGCATCATAACAAAATTTGCCCGACCATATTGTGCAAGACGCACGGTTTGTGGCGTATTTCTTCTATTTTTAGCGAGGTTTTTATGGCTGGCGCACTCGATGGTTTGCGTGTGATTGACTTGTCCCGCATTTTGGCTGGGCCTTTTGCCAGCCAAACGTTGGCGGATATGGGCGCTTACGTGCTTAAAGTTGAACACCCGTTGGGCGACGATACGCGCCGCTGGGGCCCGCCGTTTGTACAACGCGCCAATCAATCGGTTGATGCGGCTTATTTCTTTTGCTGCAATCGGAATAAAACCAGTCTGTGCGCGGACTTTACAAACCCAGACGATTGTGCGCAATTGATTGAACAAATCAAAGCGGCCGATGTGTTGATTGAAAATTACAAATTCGGCGGCCTGAAGCAGTATGGGCTTGACTATGCCAGTATGCGAGCGCTGAATCCGCGCTTGATTTATTGCTCCATTACGGGGTTTGGTCAAACAGGCCCGTATAAAAATCGCCCTGGTTATGATGCGCTGATTCAAGGCATGGGCGGCTTGATGAGCATTACGGGCGAGTCGGATGGCGCACCACAAAAAGTCGGGGTTGCGGTGGTTGATTTGATGACAGGTTTATATGCCAGCACTGCGATTTTGGCGGCGTTGCATCACGTGCGCATGACGGGACAAGGCCAGCACATTGATTTGGCATTGTTTGACGTGCAAGCGGCGATGTTGGCCAATCAAGCCGCCAGTTATTTGGCCAGCGGCGTTGTGCCGATGCGCAAAGGCTCCAGCCACCCGTCGATTGCGCCGTATCAGCCGATTCAAGTGCGTGATGGGTTTGTGATGTTGGCGGTTGGCAATGAGCGCCAATTTAAGGCGCTGTGCGAGGCGATTGAGCGGGTAGATTTGATGAAGGATGCGCGCTTTTGTAATAACGAGGTGCGGGTCTTACACAGGGTTGAACTAGAAAACATACTCACGCAAGCCATGCATTGGCGCACCATTGAGGAATGGACGCAGATTGGCGCGCAAGGCGGTTTTCCGTGCGGCCCAATTAACACGATTGACAAAGTGCTGGCCGACCCGCAAATTATTGCGCGCAATATGGTGATTACAAACGCGGACGGTGTGCAAATGGTGGCCAATCCGATTCGTTTTTCAGCCACGCCAATTGAGACGTATTTGTCCCCGCCCACACTCAACCAAGGCTAAATATGCTTGAGTTACAACAAATCGTTTAGGTGCAAGCGGCGCAATTTGGGCGATACTTTTGCAGTCACCGCCACGACAATGAGCGTCATTGCGCCGCCCAAAAGCACAGATGGCACCAAGCCAAACCAGCTCGCGGTTAAGCCTGACTCAAATGCGCCCAGCTCATTGGATGAGCCAATAAAAATACCGCTGATGGACGACACGCGCCCACGCATCGCGTCTGGTGTACTCAGTTGCATAATGGTTGAGCGCAACACCACAGAAATACTGTCAAATGCGCCTGACAATCCCAAAATCGCCATTGATAGCCACAAATAATGACTTAACGCAAACGCCATCATGCACAGACCAAAACCCGCCACAGACAGGAGTAAAATCCGCCCAGCGTTGCGCGCAATCGGTTTGCGGCTTAAATACAGCCCCATAAAAAACGCGCCAAACGCGGGCGCGCTGCGCAGCAAACCCAACGCCTGCGGACCTGCATGCAGCACATCATTCACAAACGCGGGCAACATCGCCATTGCGCCACCAAACAGCACCGCAAACATGTCCAGCGCCATCGCGCCAAGCAAAACTTGATTGGAAAACACAAAACGCAGGCCTTGACCAATCCCAAGCCACACGCTGCGCAGCGAGTGCGCAACGTCTGTTTGCACAGTGGCGTGCTGCGCGCGAATCGACAGCAAAGAAAACACCCCAACCACCACAAAAAACATCGCCACGCCATACGCCAAGGTCACATTACCCAAAGCCAACAAACCCCCGCCAATCGCAGGGCCTAAAATTTGGGCGGTCTGAAACACCGTCGCGCCAATACTGACCGCTTTGGCATAATGCGCACGTTCGACAAGCTGCACCATGAGCGTGTTATAAATTGGCCCAAAAAACGCACGCGCCACGCCCGAAATGGCAATGGCAACATAAATCGGCGTTAAGCCAAAAGTGGTGTAAATCCCCAAACCATCTATCGACGTGAGCAGCAGCAATGCGGTTGTAAGCAACAACAAAACGCCCGCAATCAGCCCCAAGCGTTTTTTGTTGAAATGATCCACCGCATAACCCGCTAACAATGCGCAGCAAAAATACGGCACAACCTCAGCCAAGCCAATCAAACCGAGTGCCAATTTGCTCTGGGTTAAGCCATACACCTGCCAGCCAACCACAACCGCCGTTAATTGATAACACAACACCACGCACAACCGGTACGTTAATAAAGCACGAAATGAGGCGGCGGAGCGGGATTTGAATAAAAGAGGTTGCATAAAAGGCTTTATTGTTTGATGAGCGTGCAGACGAATGGACTAAAAAGAACAGCCGTGCGATTAAAAGAACTTGGCGTGTGATGGCGCAACTTTAGGCGAAATTAACCCACATTGCAATTTAAATAAACGATATAATCGCCCCCTTTATTAAAACACCGTGCAGCGAAGTCTCGTTTAAACGCTGTATTTAAACGCTGCATTGATTCGCTTGACATTCACACAGGAGCCACATATGGACTTACGTAAACTCAAAACATTGATTGACTTGGTTTCAGAATCTGACATTTCAGAATTAGAAATCACCGAAGCCGAAGGCAAAGTGCGCATCGTCAAAGCTGGCGCACAACAAGTTGTGTACGCTTCAGCCCCCACCCAAATCAGCGCCCCCGCAAGCACTGGCGCAGCCGCCGTGAGCGCACCTGCAGAAGTCGCGCCCAGCGCACCAACAGGCCACACAGTCAAATCTCCAATGGTTGGCACGTTTTATGGCGCATCATCACCAGGCGCTGCACCATTTGTTACGGTGGGCAGCACAGTCAAAAAAGGCCAAACCCTTTGCATCATTGAGGCCATGAAACTACTTAATGAGATTGAAGCTGACGCAGATGGCGTAATTACCCAAGCGTTGATTGAAAACGGCCAGCCCGTTGAATTTGGCCAACCGCTGTACATCATCGGTTAATCACCCGTTTGCAAGCGTTATTCCAGTCACCCGCCATTGAGCCTTGCGCTCAATGCGCTGAACACCAGAAAGTCCTTCATGTTCACTAAAATCCTCATCGCCAATCGCGGCGAAATCGCCCTACGTATCCAACGCGCATGCCGCGAAATGGGCATCAAAACCGTTGTGGTTCACTCAGAAGCTGACCGCGAAGCCAAGTACGTTAAATTGGCCGACGAATCAGTGTGTATTGGCCCAGCATCATCCGCATTAAGCTATTTAAATATGGCGGCAATTATTGCAGCCGCTGAAGTTACAGACGCACAAGCCATTCACCCTGGCTATGGTTTTTTATCAGAAAACGCAGGCTTTTCTGAAAAATGCGAGCAATCAGGCTTTGCCTTTATTGGCCCGACTGCGGCCACCATTCGCGTTATGGGCGACAAAGTCGCGGCAAAGCAAGCCATGATTGCCGCTGGCGTGCCGTGCGTGCCCGGTTCACCCGAAGCATTGGGCGATGATGAAGCCAGTATTTTAAAGCTCGCACGCGCCATTAAGTTCCCCGTTATCATTAAAGCGTCTGGCGGTGGCGGCGGGCGTGGGATGCGCGTGGTGCATGAGGAAGCCTCATTGCTCAACGCCGTTGCCATGACCAAGGCCGAAGCGCAAGCCGCTTTTGGCAATCCAGAAGTGTACATGGAAAAATTCCTCACCAATCCGCGCCACGTGGAAATCCAAATTCTGGCCGACACACACGGCAACGCGGTGTATTTGGGCGAGCGCGATTGCTCACTGCAACGCCGCCACCAAAAAGTGATTGAAGAAGCACCTGCCCCAGGGATTGACCGCAAACTCATAGAAGCGGTAGGCGAGCGCTGCGCCAAAGCATGCGAAACCATGGGTTATCGCGGTGCAGGTACGTTTGAGTTTTTGTATGAAGATGGCGAATTTTATTTCATTGAAATGAATACACGTGTCCAAGTAGAACATCCAGTCACCGAAATGGTGACTGGGATTGACATCGTCCAAGAGCAGATTCGAATTGCCGCTGGCGAAAAACTGCGTTACAAACAAAAAGACATTGTCCTCAAAGGCCATGCAATTGAATGCCGTATTAATGCCGAAGACGCGTTTAAATTCATCCCAAGCCCTGGCCGCATCACCATGTGGCACGCACCCGGCGGCCCTGGCGTGCGCGTCGATTCGCATGTATTTACCAACTACTTTGTGCCGCCGTACTATGATTCGATGATTGGTAAATTAATCGTTTATGGCGATACGCGCGCCCAAGCGATTGCGCGTCTGCGCACGGCTTTGTCTGAAATGGTGGTTGAAGGGATTTCTACCAACATCCCATTGCACCGCGAGATGATGGAAGACGAGGCGTTTATTCAAGGTGGCTTTAGCATTCATTATTTAGAGCACAAACTTGAGCTGCGCGGTACTGAGCAGTAAGTAGTTAACGTTAAAAATCAAACATTAAGTATTAGGTACCAGAAATTAGGTATTTACCCGCACTTTAAAGCGCCAGAATTTAGCTGGCGCTTTTTTTGCGTCTGCCTTTGTAGATGCGCTTCAAATCAAGCGCATTTGCAACAAGAAACTTATGTTTTCAACCCCAACCAACCCACCATAAAAAACCCCGCACAGTTTACCTGCGCAGGGTTTTTATCCAGCCACATCTGCCAAATTAACGGCGTTTGCGCCCTGTCACAATCACTTCAACACGTCGATTCGGTGCCAAGCAAGCAATCGTTGCACTGCCTTTACCTGGTGCACAGTTTACGACTGGTTGGCTTTCGCCGACCGCACGGGTTTTGATAAGGCTTGGATTCACACCGTTTTGCACGAAGAAGGCTTTTACCGCATTCGCTCGCGCATTTGACAATGCCATGTTGGCTTTGCCTGACCCAATGCGGTCTGTGTGCCCAACGATGTCTACCAAATCGAGCTTGCTGAACCCTGAGCGAATCTCTAACAATGCGCTGTTGAGCTTGGCAAAGCTGGCGTTCGGGATGTCGTTAAGGTTTGATTTGCCAAATGGAAACAAACCGTCAGTCTCGACCGTGACCGATACCAAGGCTGGGGCTAAGTTGCCTTGTGAGGCGTCTGGCCCGCGCACGTCGACTGCTTCATGACCGATGGTGACTGGGTCTTTGCGTTGCGTGAGGTCTTGACGAATCGTTAAGATTTTGTCGAGCTGCGGCAAGGTGCTGTCATAACGACGGTCTGAGCTGCCAATCCAGTGGCCATTGGCCGCTGCCATCATGGCGGCAATTTCGCCTGGGTTTGCACCGTAGATAGTCCGTGGGTTAAAGCAGCTGTTGATGCTGCCACCTGAGATGGATGTGCTGCCTGAGGTGACATTACAGGTGTAAACGCTGGTTGAGCCTTGCAATGTGGTGGCGCCGACAACTGATGCGTTGGTGACGTTTACGTTGGCCGCTTTTGAGGACAAGCTGCCTGCGTAGAGGTCGTTGACCGTTGCGTTGCCCACGGCGTTAATCACGGCGGCGCCTGATACGGTGTTTTTATGGCCGCCCAAGGTTAAGTTGCCGCCGTTCATGTTTAAGTTGCCTGCTGTCACATTATTGACCGTGACGTTGCCTGTGCCATTGGCGGTTAATGTGCCGGCCACATTGTTGCTTGCGGTGAGGTTGACATTGCTGCCGTTGAATGTGGCGTTGCCTGCGGTGAGGTTACCCATTTCAATTTGCGTGCCGTTTGCAGTCAAGTTGCCGGTCAAGCTGGTCTTGCCTACGGTGAGGTTGCCGCCGTTGAGTAAGGCATTGTTGCCCGTTAAGTTGCTCACATTGACGCTGGTGTTGCCGCTTAAGTTGCTGGTGCCTTTGCTGCTGATGTTGCCCAAGTTGACGGTTGTGCCGTTCACACTGATGTTGCCTGCGGTGATGCCGTTGATCGTCGTGTTGGTGCCGTTGGTGCTGACGTTGCCGCTGCCAACGATGTTGCTCACGCTGATGTTGCCGCCACCCAACGAGATGTTGCCGCCGCTCAAGTTGACTGAGGTCAAGTTGTTGGTGGCGTTGGCCGTCACGTTGTTACCGGTTAAGTTGCCTGTGTTGCTGATGTCGCTTGCGTTCAGGACAACGTTGGCGCCTGTCATATTGCCCGAGTTGTTGATCGTGCCATTCATGTAAATATTGAGGTTTGCATTGCCCAATGTGCCGTTGTTGGCCAAGTTGCCACCGCGGATGTTGGTGTTGACGCTGCCGATCACATTGCCGCTGTTGCTGACGTTTGACGCTGCCAAGCTGATGTTGCCTGCGCTGATGTTGCCGGCATTGCTCAAGGTGTTGTTGGCTGCGACGCTGACATTGTTGGCCTTAACTGTTCCGTTGTTGCTGATGTTATTGCCTGACAAGGTTGCGTTGTTGACTGCGCTCACATTGCCGGTTGTCAACGTGTTGTTGGCATGCAAGGTGACGTTGCCCGCTGAGACATTGCCCAATGTGAGGTTACCAACGGTGGCGTTCAACGAGAGGTTGTTGGTCGCGTTAAATTTTCCCGTGCCTGACACATACGCACCGGTCACGTTGACGTCATCACCACGGATGGTACCGTTATTACTGACGTTGCCTGAGGC
Organism: Hydromonas sp.; assembly: GCA_017495165.1. Lineage (GTDB taxonomy): Bacteria > Pseudomonadota > Gammaproteobacteria > Burkholderiales > Burkholderiaceae > Hydromonas. The sequence goes on from JAFEII010000024.1 coordinate 47,723, forward strand.
GTTAATCGTGACGTTCGCGTTGCCGATGATGCCGTCGTTGGTGACATTGCCGGCTGTGACCACGGTGTTCATTGAGCCTGTGATGTTGCCGCTGGCGTTGTTGAGAACGTTATTGGCGGTCACATTGACGTTGGTGGCGTTGATTTTGCCGCTGTTGGTCAAGTTGGCGCTGGCGTTGATGTCAACATTGGTGGCACTGATGTTGCCTGAAGTGTTGATGTTGCTGGCGTTCAGGCTCACGTTTCGGCTGGCGTTGATGTTGCCGGTGCTGGTCAAGTTGTTGACGGCTTCAACGGTCACGTTGGTGCCAGTCACATTCCCTGCGTTGCTCACGTTGTTGGCGCTCATATTGACGTTGTTCACCGCGGTGACATTGCCGGTGCTCAAGGTGTTGTTGGCGTTGAGCGTGACGTTGCCTGCACTGACGTTGTTCAACGTCAAGTTGCCTTTGGTGGCGTTCATCGTGAGGTTGTTGGTCGCGTTGACTGAGCCGTTGTTGCTGATGTTGCCGCCGGTGACGTTGACGTCCGTGCCACGGATGGTGCCGTTGTTGGTGATGTTGCCGGTCGCGTTCAAGGTGACGTTGGTGCCGTTGACATTGCCTTGATTGTCAATGGTGCCTGTGGCGTTGACCGTGACGGTGGTGTTGCCCGTCAAGTTGCCGGTGTTGCTGACGTTGCCTGCATTGACCGTGAGGTTGTTGTTGGCTGTTGCGTTGCCTGCATTGCTCACGTTGGTGGCGTTGATGTTGATGTTGTTGCCAGTCAAGTTGCCGGTGTTGCTGACGTTTGGCGCGTTCAAGTTGGTGTTGTTGACCGCATTGATGGTGCCAGCGTTGCTTAAGTTGTTGGTTGCATTGACGGTGGTGTTCAAGCCGCTGATGTTGCCGGTGTTGTTGACGTCTTTGCCGCTGACAACAGCGTTGTTGCTGGCCGTGACGTTGCCGCTATTGCTCAACGTATTGTTGGAAACCATGCTGACGTTGTTGCTCGCGTTGACATTGCCGGTGTTGGTCAGGTTATTGCTTGCTTCAACGGTCACGTTGGCGCCAGTCACATTCCCTGCGTTGCTCACGTTGTTGGCGCTCATATTGACGTTGTTCACCGCGGTGACATTGCCGGTGCTCAAGGTGTTGTTGGCGTTGAGCGTGACGTTGCCTGCACTGACGTTGTTCAACGTCAAGTTGCCTTTGGTGGCGTTCATCGTGAGGTTGTTGGTCGCGTTGACTGAGCCGTTGTTGCTGATGTTGCCGCCGGTGACGTTGACGTCCGTGCCACGGATGGTGCCGTTGTTGGTGATGTTGCCGGTCGCGTTCAAGGTGACGTTGGTGCCGTTGACATTGCCTTGATTGTCAATGGTGCCTGTGGCGTTGACCGTGACGGTGGTGTTGCCCGTCAAGTTGCCGGTGTTGCTGACGTTGCCTGCATTGACCGTGAGGTTGTTGTTGGCTGTTGCGTTGCCTGCATTGCTCACGTTGGTGGCGTTGATGTTGATGTTGTTGCCAGTCAAGTTGCCGGTGTTGCTGACGTTTGGCGCGTTCAAGTTGGTGTTGTTGACCGCATTGATGGTGCCAGCGTTGCTTAAGTTGTTGGTTGCATTGACGGTGGTGTTCAAGCCGCTGATGTTGCCGGTGTTGTTGACGTCTTTGCCGCTGACAACAGCGTTGTTGCTGGCCGTGACGTTGCCGCTATTGCTCAACGTATTGTTGGAAACCATGCTGACGTTGTTGCTCGCGTTGACATTGCCGGTGTTGGTCAGGTTATTGCTTGCTTCAACGGTCACGTTGGCGCCAGTCACATTCCCTGCGTTGCTCACGTTGTTGGCGCTCATATTGACGTTGTTCACCGCGGTGACATTGCCGGTGCTCAAGGTGTTGTTGGCGTTGAGCGTGATGTTGCCTGCACTGACGTTGTTCAACGTCAAGTTGCCTTTGGTGGCGTTCATCGTG
>JAFEII010000032.1 GCA_017495165.1 Hydromonas sp.
AGCCTGTCGAGGTTGAAGTGGACAACGAAGCAACAGAGCTGTCAACAGTACTCAAGCCAGTTGAAGTTGAAGTGCTCAACGATGCAACAGAGCTGTCAACAGTACTCAAACCAGTCGAGGTTGAAGTTGACAACGACGTCACCGAACTATCAACAGTACTCAAGGCAGTTGAAGTTGAAGTGCTCAACGATGCAACAGAACTATCAACAGTACTCAAAGCAGTTGAAGTCGAAGTACTCAATGATGCAACTGAACTGTTCACGCCGCTCAATGAGCTGCTCATAGCAGTTGAAGTCGAGGTACTCAACGAAGCAACAGAGCTGTCAACAGTACTCAAACCAGTTGAAGTTGAAGTGCTCAACGATGCAACAGAGCTGTCAACAGTACTCAAGCCAGTTGAAGTTGAAGTGCTCAACGATGCAACAGAGCTGTCAACAGTACTCAAACCAGTCGAGGTTGAAGTTGACAACGACGTCACCGAACTATCAACAGTACTCAAGGCAGTTGAAGTCGAGGTACTCAACGAAGCAACAGAGCTATTCACATTGCTCAAGCCTGTCGAGGTTGAAGTGGACAACGAAGCAACAGAGCTGTCAACAGTACTCAAACCAGTCGAGGTTGAAGTTGACAATGAGGCAACTGAACTGTTCACGCCGCTCAATGCGCCGCTCATCGCAGTTGAAGTCGACGTGCTTAATGATGCAATTGAACTGTCAACAGTACTCAAGCCAGTTGAAGTAGAAGTGCTCAACGATGCAACAGAGCTGTCAACAGTACTCAAACCGGTCGAGGTTGAAGTCGACAATGAAGCAACTGAACTATTCACGCTGCTCGTTGCGCTGCTCATAGCAGTTGAAGTCGAAGTGCTCAACGATGCAACAGAGCTATCAACAGTACTCAAGCCAGTCGAGGTTGAAGTCGACAATGAGGCAACTGAACTATTCACGCTGCTCGTTGCGCTGCTCATAGCAGTTGAAGTTGACGTGCTTAATGAGGCAATTGAACTATCAACAGTACTCAAACCAGTCGAGGTTGAAGTCGACAATGACGCCACGGCACTGTTCACGCCGCTCAATGCGCCGCTCATAGCAGTTGAAGTTGACGTGCTTAATGAGGCAATTGAACTGTCAACAGTACTCAAGCCAGTTGAAGTAGAAGTGCTCAACGATGCAACAGAACTATCAACAGTACTCAAAGCAGTTGAAGTCGAGGTACTCAACGAAGCAACAGAGCTATTCACATTGCTCAAGCCTGTCGAGGTTGAAGTGGACAACGAAGCAACAGAGCTGTCAACAGTACTCAAGCCAGTTGAAGTTGAAGTGCTCAACGATGCAACAGAGCTGTCAACAGTACTCAAACCAGTCGAGGTTGAAGTCGACAATGACGCCACTGCACTGTTCACGCTGCTCGTTGCGCCGCTCAAAACGCTGCTCATAGCAGTTGAAGTTGACGTGCTTAATGAGGCAATTGAACTGTCAACAGTACTCAAGCCAGTTGAAGTCGAAGTACTCAACGATGCAACAGAGCTGTCAACAGTGCTCAAGCCAGTCGAGGTTGAAGTCGACAATGACGCCACTGAACTGCTCACGCCGCTCAATGCGCCGCTCATAGCAGTTGAAGTCGACGTGCTTAATGAGGCAATTGAACTATCAACAGTACTCAAGCCGGTTGAAGTCGAAGTGCTCAACGAAGCAACAGAACTATCAACAGTGCTCAAACCAGTTGAAGTCGAAGTGCTCAACGATGCAACTGAACTATCAACAGTACTCAAGGAGGTCGAGGTTGAAGTCGACAATGAGGCCACTGTACTTTCTGTAGCTAATAAGGTGTTGTACAGTTGTGAGCCATTAATCGCATCTGTACTGGTGCTGCCAATCAGGCCAGCTGCGACATTCTGGATGCGACGCTCTGCGCCAACAGACCCAACGCTGACGACCCCAACTGGAGTGGTGCCTGCAAAACCACTGTAGGTAAGACCACCGACAGTGGCGCTATTGACAACGGTCAAACCACCACTAGACCCAGTGAGCCCTGACGTCATGGCTGAATCGGTTCCTAAACCAACACTGTTACCAACAGTTTGGGTGATTCGGTTACCCATCACAAAGGTTTGGCTTGTTGATACGGTATTACCGTTACCAATGGCTCGTGAACTTACGGCGGTGTTTGTAATTACACTGTCGTTACCGAAGACACCAGCGTTGTCAATGGCGATGTTGTTGTAGTTACCGAGCGCATACGAGCCTCCATTATTAACCACATTGAAATCACCCAAGGCACCAGCATGGGCCCCGATAACCGTACTGCGTTGACCAATGCTTACCGATTGTTCACCTAGAGCATTCGCACCAGTGCCAATGGCAATGGCGTCAGAACCTGAAGCTGTTGCATTAAAACCAATTCCCACGCTGCTTGCCCCAAGAGCGCTACTGTTAGCACCGAATGCGGCAGCATATACACCAAACGCTGTAGAAGCAGTCCCAACTGCAGTTGCATAGTTAGAACTCGCCATTGCATCAGCACCAACAACTGTAATGCTATTAGCAGTATAGATACGGGGCGTTAAGGCAGGATTAATGACAACAGAATTAGTACCTTGTACCTCCGATACAGCACTTCCCGACAGAATACCCAAAGACTGCGCACCACTCACATTCAGCTTATTACCCAAAGCTGTTGCGTTTAGACCCGACGCAGTGGCCTCACTCCCCACAGCCGTACCATATTCACCGCCAGCCACCGCACCATACCCAACTGCAGTAGCAGCAATAGCAGTAGTTGTTGCGGTAGCACCCATTGCGACAGCGCGCGCTTTTGATGAAAGGGCCTTATCACCAATAGCAATTGAAGACGTAGCACCAGAGGCTACTCTGGCTGAAGAGCCAAGAGCAATACCAACAGCCCCACTGGCAACCGCGCTTCCCCCTATGGCAACAGCACCCACAACATCAGCTACTGACCCGACCCCCATAGCAATTGAGCTAACCCCAGAAGCCTTAGTTGAGCGACCAATTGCAATTGCAGATGTATTTAGCGCTTTAGCATCTGCTCCATAAGCAAGTGAAGAGTCCCCTAATGTAATAGCAGAAGCCCCGATTGCCACGTTATTTACACCGTTACTTGATGCTTTACACCCAATAGCAACGTTAACCTGGCCGCCAACAACAGTAGCAGGACAGTCTACAGTATTAGCGCCTACGGCAATGTTACCTTGAGCAAGTGGATCGACCTCGACCCCGCCACCAGCAAGATAAGTTGCTTGAGACAACGGTGCATAAGTTAACCCCAAAGCCAAACTGAACAAGAAACCGGTGGCTGAAACCAAAGCCCGAACCGACTTCGTTTTACCGCGCGCAGCGGCCAACTCTGAAACTGCGATCCAAGTCCCAGTTTGCTCGTTATAAACACTTTTATATACTTTATTCATACCTCTCCACTCCATTAAAAAAATACCAGTCCAAGAAAACAGCGGCATGGATTCTAACAAAAAAAGCCAAACTTATGTAAAAAAATATACTTAGGTTTATACATTGACATACTCGCACAACGCGACATGGTTTATTGTGTAGCAAAAGAGAAGAACCCCACCCGTTGGTCAGGCAAAACCCGTAACTGGAAACCAACCTACGGTTTCGCCGCCTTACGGTTTAAAAGATGAATAAGCAATAAAAGCCATTTATTAATTCACGGTTGAATTCACGCAGCATTAAAAAACCCCCAGCGAAACGCTGAGGGTTTTTGATTTCAGTCCGGGCTTTAAAAATGTGAGCAGCAAAGGCTTACAAAACTTCATTTTGATAAAGCAGACTTGTCAGAATGATAAACAAGTGGGTTTTATTGAGAGGCAAGCCGCTCATCCAAACCCCAATCAAACCAACCCTTCGGGCATATTAAGCCCCACAATCTTATCAATCGGATTGGATTTAAAAAACTCAGGGTTCTGATTGTGACATTCCACAATCAAACCCCAAGGCGTTTTCAGTTTTAACGACTTAAGTGGCTGCTGATGATTGTAGTACAGCAAAAACGTCATCAGATGCATTTTAAGTTCTTCAGGATCGGCACAATGAAACTGTTCGGTCGCCTGCTTGATGATTTTGTTGGTGACGTCCACTTGACCGTTTATCCACGGATGGCGGAATTTTGTGGTTCGGTGCTCAATTCCAAAAGCCTTACACTGCGCATCAAATGGGTGTTCGGTCGCGGGTCGATCCTTTTCTGGCAATAATTTGTAAGTGAATTGCGCGCCATTATCGGTCAGAATGTGCGTGATTTTAAACACACACTCGGCCTGCAAGTTGCGTAAGAAATCAACCGCGTTGCCCTCTGTCATGCCTTGATGCAGCTCGACATAAACGTATTTTGTCAGGCGGTCAATCGCCACAAACAGATACCATTTACCCGTCTCGCCATGCAGCTCAGTAATATCCACATGCACATAACCGATGTTGTATTGCTTAAACGGCTTCTTTTCCATGGACAGCTCGTCTTTTGGGAGACGAGATAATCCGTAATGTTGCAAGCAGCGGTGCAGGTTTGAACGCGTCAGGGCAGGAATGAGCGGCTTGAATACGATGAGTAAATCGTCCAACGGTAAACGTAAATGCCGACGCACGGTGCATATCACTTGCTGCTCCAACTCGTTCAGAACACTTTTGCGAAATTTCGGGCCAGATTTTTTATCCTCAACGCCGTCCGCGTGTTTCCAGTGCAGCACGGTCTTTTCGTTGATGTAATAACGCTCGGCTAACGTTGCGAGGCTCTCTTGAGCGTCTTGTATTTCTTTTCGGATTCGAGGCGTGGTCGTGGCATTGCCATGCAGTATGCTCCCCATAAATTTGTCTCCTTTATTTCAGACAATAGCCCGCCATAAGATTTTGGGACTAAATCATTAACCCAGCCGCCACTATTTATTGAGGCGGAAAAATGACGAGCCATGTGGCTTTTTCATGCTTTTTACCTAAAAAAATGGTTCGGGAAACCCGAACCATTTTTTCAAATCACAAAAATCACAACAA
>JAFEII010000025.1 GCA_017495165.1 Hydromonas sp.
GATGTTGCCGGTGTTGTTGATGTCTTTGCCTGATACGTTGGCGGTGGTGCTGGCGGTGATGTTGCCCGCGTTGCTCACGTTGTTGCCAGACACGGTTGTGTTGGCCGCTGCGATGTTGCCTGTGTTGTTGACAGTGTTGGCGCTCACATTGGCGTTGTTGGTGGCGTTGATGCTGCCCGCGTTGGTCAAGTTGGCCGTGGCGTTGAGGTTGACATTGGCACCTGCGATGTTGCCGGTGTTGTTGATGTCGGTGCCGCTCAAGGTCGCGTTGTTGACTGCGGTGACATTGCCGGTGCTCAAGGTGTTGTTGGCGTTGAGCGTGACGTTGCCTGCACTGACGTTGTTCAACGTCAAGTTGCCTTTGGTGGCGTTCATCGTGAGGTTGTTGGTCGCGTTGACTGAGCCGTTGTTGCTGATGTTGCCGCCGGTGACGTTGACGTCCGTGCCACGGATGGTGCCGTTGTTGGTGATGTTGCCGGTCGCGTTCAAGGTGACGTTGGTGCCGTTGACATTGCCTTGATTGTCAATGGTGCCTGTGGCGTTGACCGTGACGGTGGTGTTGCCCGTCAAGTTGCCGGTGTTGCTGACGTTGCCTGCATTGACCGTGAGGTTGTTGTTGGCTGTTGCGTTGCCTGCATTGCTCACGTTGGTGGCGTTGATGTTGATGTTGTTGCCAGTCAAGTTGCCGGTGTTGCTGACGTTTGGCGCGTTCAAGTTGGTGTTGTTGACCGCATTGATGGTGCCAGCGTTGCTTAAGTTGTTGGTTGCATTGACGGTGGTGTTCAAGCCGCTGATATTGCCGGTGTTGTTGACGTCTTTGCCGCTGACAACGGCGTTGTTACTGGCCGTGATGTTGCCGCTGTTGGTCAGGTTGGCACTGGCGTTCAGGCTGATGTTGCTCGCACTGATGTTGCCTGCGTTGCTGATGTTATTGCCCGTCAAGGTGGCATTGTTGGTGGCGGTGATGTTGCCTGTCGTTAACGTGTTGTTGGCGTTGAGTGTGACATTGGCAGCAGAGGCGTTGGTGATGCTTAAGTTGCCTGCGGTGGCGTTCATCGTGAGGTTGTTGCTCGCGTTGACTTGGCCTGAACCTGTAATGTTCGCGCCCGTGACGTTGACGTTCGTGCCTTTGATGGTGCCGTTGTTGGTGATGTTGCCTGTGGCGTTTAAGGCGACGTTGCCGTTGCCGATGATGCCGTCATTGACAATCGTGCCGTTGGCGTTGACGGTTGTGTTGCCGCTGCCTGTGATGTTGCCGGTGGCGCTGTTGCTGACGTTGCCTGCGCTGACGTTGACATTGTTCGTGGCGTTGACTTTACCGCTATTGGTTAGGTTGTTGGCCGCGCTGATGTTGATGTTTGGTGCGCTGATGTTGCCTGAGCTGATGATGTCTACACCGAATAGGTTGGCGCTGGTCGTGGCGCTGATGTTGCCGCTGTTGTTGAACGTGTTGGTGGCGTTGACGCTGACGTTGGCCGCTGCGATGTTGCCCGCGTTGCTTATGTTGCCGCCACTCAATGTGGCGTTGTTGGTGGCGGTGACGTTGCCAGTGCTCAAGGTGTTGTTTGCATGCAGCGTGACGTTGGCTGCATTTGCATTAGCAATGCTTAAGTTGCCCACCGTGGCGTTCATGGAAAGGTTGTTGGTGGCGTTGACTTGACCTGCGCCTGTGATGTTGGCGCCAGTTAAGTTGACGTCCACACCTTTGATTGTGCCGTTGTTCACCAGCTCGCCAGTCATGTTGACTTGAACCGCGCCTTGGCCAATTGTGCCGTTGTTGGTGAGGTTGCCGCCTGTGACGTTGGTGGTTTGCGTGCCTGTGATGTTGCCGGTCGCGCTGTTGGTGATGTTGTTGGCATCCACACTGACATTGCCGCCCGATAGATTGCCGCTGTTGATGAGCGTGGCGCCTGCATCAACCGTGAGGTTGTTCGCGCTGACGTTGCCGCTGTTGGTGATGTTGTTGCCCGTTAAGGTGGCGTTGTTGGTGGCGTTGACATTACCTGTGATCAAGTTATTGCCTGCATTGAGCGTGACGTTACCTGCGGTTGCTTTGCTGACGTTTAAGTCGCCGACCGTTGCATTTAGGGACAGATTATTAGTGGCAGATACATTGCCCGTGCCGCTAATGTTCGGCGCGGTCATGTTGACATTGGTGCCGTTGACAGTGCCGTTGTTGACCAAGTTGACCGTGGCGTTGATGGTGACGTCGCCGTTGCCAATCACGCCGTTGTTGCTGACGTTGCCCGCCAATACGGTGGTGTTGCCGTTGCCAGTGATGTTGCCTGTGTTGCTGTTGGTGGCATTGTTGGCACTGACATTAACGTTGTTGCTGGCGCTGACGTTGCCGCTGTTGTTAAAGTTACTGTTGGCGGTGACGTTGACATTTGCCGCAGTCATGTTGCCCGCGTTGCTCACGTTATTGCCGCCCAAGTTGGCGGCGTCGGTGGCGTTGATTTTACCGGTGTTGTTCAGGTTATTGGTCGCGTTTAAGGTGACATTATTACCCGTAACGTTGCCGCTGCTGTTGATGTTGATGCTGCTTAAGTTGACATCGGTGCCGTTGATGGTGCCTGTGTTGCTTAGGCTGTTGCTTAAGTTGGCACTCACATTGCCGCCGTTTATCACACCGCTGTTGGTGAGGTTGCCCCCGCTGATGTTGTTGCTGGTCGTGCCGGAGATGTTGCCGCTGTTGCTGATGTTGTTGCCGCTGGTGCTGACATTGCCGCCGCTAATGTTGCCTGTGTTGGTGACGTTGTTGCCCGATACGTTGACATTGTTGGCGCTGATGTTGCCTGAATTGCTGATGTTATTGCCTGTTAATGTGGCGTTGTTGGTGGCATTGACATTGCCCGTAGTTAAGGTGTTGCCCGCGTTGAGCGTCACGTTGGCCGCAGAGGCGTTGGTGACGTTGAGGTTGCCCGTGGTGGCGTTTAACGTGAGGTTGTTGGTGGCGTTGATGCTGCCGTTGCCGCTGATGTTCGCGCCCGTTAAGTTGACGTTGGTGCCGTTGACCACGCCGTTGTTGGTGATGTTGCCCGCTAAGTTGGCGTTCACACTCTGACCGTTAATCACGCCGCTGTTGGTGAGGTTGCCGCCTGTGACATTGGTGTTGCCGGTGCTGCTGATGTTGCCTGTGGCGGTGTTGTTGATGTTGTTGGCGTCAACCGTGACATTGCCGCCTGTGATGTTGCCGCTGTTGGTCAGGTTGGCATTGGCATCAACGATGGTGTTGGCCGATCTGATGTTTCCTGAGTTGCTGATGTTGTTACCCGTTAAGGTCGCGTTGTTGGTGGCGTTGACGTTGCCTGTGGTTAGGGTGTTGCCTGCGTTTAACGTGACATTGCCTGCGGCTAGGTTGGTCACGGTGAGGTTGCCAGCGCTGGCGTTTAGGGTGATGTTATTGCTCGCGTTAATCTCGCCGCTGCCTGCGATATTGCCGCCCGTCACATTGACGTCTGTGCCGCGAATGGTGCCGTTGTTGGTGACATTGCCTGTGGCGTTGACGATGACGTTGGCGTTGCCGATGATGCCATCGTTCACAACCGTGCCGTTGGCGTTTACAACTGTGTTGGCTGCGCCTGTGATGTTGCCTGTGCCGCTGTTAGAGACGTTGTTGGCATTGACCGTGACGTTGTTGGTCGCGGTCATGTTGCCGTTGTTGGTCAGGTTGTTGCTGGCGTTGACCATGAGGTCTTTGCCGTTGATGTTGCCGTTTGAGGTGATGTTCTTACCGCTAAGGCTGGCGGTGTCGGTGGCGGTGATGTTGCCCGTTGTGAGGTTGTTGGCCGCAATAGCACTGACGTTGCCGCCTGTCACGGTGCCGATGGTGAGGTTGTTGGCGCCCAAGGTGACGTTGTCGTTGTTGCTTGAGTTGGCATCAACTGTACCTGTGATGTTGTTGCCTGCGTTGCTCACGTTAATCGCTTGGGTGGCGTTGAATGTGGCGTTGCCGGTGACATTGAGTTTGGTGCCTGCGGTTTGGTTGATGCTGCCGCTGCTTGCGTTTGCCAACAATGTGTTGCTGCTGATGTTGCCCAAGCTGACGTTGTAGCCCGTGAGGTTGGCGGTGTTGGCGTTAATGGTGCCTGAGTTAAGATCGCCCGAAATATTGATGGTGACGTTGCCAGTGCTGACACCAATCACGCCGCTGTTGACCAAGCTTGCACCTGAGATATTTGTGTCGATCGCGCCTGAGATGTTGCCGGTGGCGGTGTTACTGATGTTGCCGCCGTTGATGGATACGTTGTTGCTCGCTTTGATGCTGCCGCTGTTGGTGAGGTTGCTCGTGGCGTTGGCGGTGATGTTGTTGGCGGTTAAGTTACCTGCTGTTGTGACATTGCTGGCGTTTAATACAACACTTGAGGCGTTGTTGTTGCCGCTCACGCTCAAGTTATTGGTGGCGTTGGCGGTGAGTGTGCCGGTAATATTGGTTGTGCCGTTGACATTCACGTCAGTACCCGTGGCGGTCAAGTTGCCGCCCCTGACATTGCCAGTGGTGACGGTGGTGCCGTTCAGATTCGTATTGGTGGCTTTGAGGTTGCCCATGTTGGTGACATTACTGGCGTTGGCGTTGATGGTCTCCGCACTGTTGTTGCCGGTCATGCTGACGTTGTTGGTCGCGTTGGCGGTTATGGTGCCGCTTTGGTTGTTGGTGCCGCCCAAGGTGACGTTTGAACCAGTCGCGGTCAAGTTGCCACTGCTGATGTTGCCTGTGGTGTTGACGTTGTTGCTGGCGTTTAACGTGACGTTGTTGCTGGTCATGTTGCCGCTGGTCGTGATGTTGATGGCGTTGACTGCGATATTGTTGTTCACAGTTGTGTTGCCAAGCAGTGCTGCGCTGTAGTTGGCGTTCACTTCTAGGTTTTTAGCAATGATGGTGCTGTTGCCGGTGGTGGTGACGTTCGTGCCGTTCAATGCCATGTTGCTGGTGACGTTGAGTGTGCCGTTGATGGTCAAATCAGCATTGCGGTCTATGGTGAGGTTGTTGGCTTTGACTGTGTTTAGCGTGGTTGCGCCTTGACCTGTAAAGGTCACGTTGCCAGCTGTAATCGTGCCTGCGCTTTGGTTAATCGCGGGGCCGACATTGTATAAATTGACTGAACCTGTGCCTGCGCTGATATTGCCTTTGACGTTAATCACATTATTGGTGCTGCTGGTGCTGTTGCCACCATTGATGTTTAATGTGCCGTTGTTGAGCGCGGTGATGTCGGTCAAGATGTTAACTGCGGCTGCCGTGGCGCTTGTGGTGTTGGTGGTGCCGTTGAGGGTTAAGTTGCCCGTGTAAGATAGGTTGGCGCCTGCACTGTGGTTGACGACAATCCCCACGCCCGAGCCTGAGTTGCCGTTGACCGTGGTGTTGATGAGGTTGGTGGTGCCGCCCGTGATACTCACGCCTGCGCCAGACGCACTGGTGCCGTTGAGGTTGGCCATTGTGAGATTGTTGGCGCCGCCTGTGATGCTCACGCCTGCACCTGAACCTGAGGTGCCGCTCATGTTGCCGCTGAGGTTGTGGGTACCAGTTGAGATGAGGACACCTGCGCCGGTGCTTGAGTTACCGCTGATATTCGCGGTTAAGTTGTTGGTGCCGATGAGCGATGTGCCTGAGCCGGACGTACTGGTGCCGTTGACATTGATGCTGCTGCCCGTGGTGGTGTTGGTGCCGTTGAGTAAGACGCCCACGCCTGAGTTGGATGAACCGCCCACGTTGATTTGACCTGAACCCGCGTTGGTGAAGTTGGTGCCGCTGACATTCACACCCACGCCTGAGCCTGTGGACGCGCCTGTGGTGTTAATCGCGCCCGTGCTGTTGTTGCGGATATTGGTGCCGTTGGTCATGAGCAATGCCGTGCCGCCGCTGGCGGTGGTGGCGTTGAGTAAAATCGCACCGTCTAGCTTATTGGTGACGACCGTTTGATTCAAAATCATACCAATGCTGTTGGTTGAATTGCCCGAAACCACCATGACGCCGCTGTCTGACTGGATGATGTTGGCGGTACTGGCCACCAATAGGCCTGTGGCATTTGTGGATACGCCCGATAAGGTTAAATTACCCGTGCTATTAATCGTCGCGCCGCTGGCGATTTGCAGCCCTGTGGCGTTTTGTGACACGCCTTCAATGGTCAAACGGCCGCCTGCGGTGGACGAGGTATTTAAATTACTACCAATACTGATACCAACTTGCGTGCGCGAAGTGCCGCGCAATTCGGCAATCCCACTGCCCACGCTGATATTACCATTGCCGCTGATATTGAGACCGATGTTGGTGTCCGATGTACCATTAACGACGGTGTAAGTGTTTTGGCTAAAGTTGGGCAATGCACCCAATACCGTGCCCACGCCGCCTTTTGACGTACCGTCAATCAAGAATGTGCCACCGACAGTCGACACATTAGGTGCTGTGCCCGTGTAGTTGACCCCAATCCCTGTGCCGTTAGATACCCCGCGAATGGTGGCATTGCCGCCATTCGTGGAGATGTTAATGTTGCCGCCACCCACTGAGACACCCGCCCCAGTTGTGCCAGCACCGACTGAATTACCAGTCAGATTAAAACTGCCACCACTTGTGATTGCATTTAAGCGACCTGCGGTTGTCATGCTAAACCCATCACCCGCTGATGAATTTGCCAATATTGAAATATTACCGCCAGTCGTTGTAATGTTGGTGGTGCTTGTTAAACCCAGACCTGTACCAGAACCACCATTGATTGAACTGATATTAATATCACCGCCTGCGGTGATATTGGTTGCGCCTCCATTGACATTTAAGCGCATACCTGCAGCGCCTGCAACAGCACCGCCGTTATAAACAGAAATATTAACCCTGTCGCCCGCATTCACTTTAAAATCTCTTTGGAAGTCAAGACCATAAGTACCTGACGGGGTCGTGGCGTTTATCGTTACATTATTCGTGGCTGTAATATTAACTGCGGAGGCCATAATCGCACCAGCACCCGTACTTGAGCTAAAACACATTGTGACATTACCACCAATGAGTGTTTTAGTTGCAACAGGGTCGCCATTCAAATTCCCTGAACCCACATTGCCAATACCTATATATGTTAAGTTATTTCCTGCGGTTACATTAAAGAATGAATACTCTTCAATACCGTTATAAGCTGCACTTGTCGAAGTGGTTGTACCGTTTACGTAGGCATCATTGGTCGCATTGATAGAAATTACCCGTGTATTGCCACCATAGGATTCAATCCCACTGCCCGCAGCAGACTTGCCAACTAATGAAACATTTGCACCGTTCATGTAAAAATTGTTAATCCACATGCCTCGAGAACCAGCAGTTGCACTCGTTGACTCACCGGTAACAGAAATATTATTGGTTGCATTTAACGTTAAAAACTGACCGCCAAAAATACGAAAACCGATAGATCCTGATGATGTACCATTAATGACAATGTTATTACCTGCTGTAAATACATTATCTTGCGCCCACGTTATGACACCAACATCGTCCAAACTGGTACTTGAACCAGCACTGCCGCGAATGGTTAAGTTATTACCCGCCGCTATTTTTGCATTAAGACTATTGATACTGACTCCATCGCCAAAGCCGCTTGTGCCATTTAGGAAAATGTCGTTCCCCGCCGTTAAATTTAAACCGTTAACCGTACTCAAACCCGAGCTACCACTCGTGCTTTTAGCCGTCATACTAAGATTACCCGAAGCATTGACCACAATACCTTGCGTTAAAATCCCCACTTGACTGACCGATGTGCCATTAATCGTCACGTCTTTTGCGGTAAACGCCGCGCCATTATCAATTCGTACGCCATAATCACCGCCTGGGTGCGTTCCAGATAAAACCAAATTACCACCATTAAGGCTAATATTATTACTGCCTTGCAGCCACATTGTGCCACCAGCAGATGTCGCGGTAAGGTTCATTTTGCCTGCGGTGGATTGGACATTCACGCCGCCACTAAACGTCATACAACCATTAGCATACAAACTTAAATCCGCATCCCCTCCTGCCGTTTTGTAAATACTGTTTTGAACAAACATATTCCCAGTGCCGCCACCAGTTCCATTAGTGGTTACAACCACACTCGTGCCATTATTAAGCGAATTTTGGATGGTGGTGTTGGCAATCACGCCGCTGGCGGTGGTGCATGACCAAACATTGCTATTATTGGTCAACGTGGTTACGCCGTTATTAATGGTGATATCCGCTGGATCAATCAACCACTGCCCCGCTTTGCCGTTTTTAGCACCTGCTAAAACCGTGCCTTTGATAATCACGCTGTGACCTGAAGTTTCAACAAACCCACCATCACCGCTCACCGTGGCACAAGCCTTTATTTGACTGCTCTCATCTAAAATCGCGGTGTCGCTGTAGGCGATGGTTTGGTTGCTTAGTTTGCCCAAACTGTCGCCGCCAACGATGACCAAACCGCCGCCTGTGGCGCCGCTGGCGTTAATATTGGTGCCGTTAAATAGGCCAACCCGTTGGCCTTGCACCACAACGGTGCCGCCTTTGGCGTTGGCGCTGGAGGCGTCGATGCTGGCTTTATTGAGTTCAACCACGCCGTTGGTGCCGCCGTCAATATTGATGTAGCCGCCTTTGGCTTGAACCACGCCTTCGACGTTAATCACTGAGTCAAGGACGGCGTTGTTGCCGCGTGCGGTGAGCAAGACTGAGCCGTTGTCGGCGGTAATTGTGCCGTTGTTGTGTATGAGTGCGTTGGCGGTTGGGGCGGTGATGTCTACATTCACAACCAAGCCGTTGGATAACGATAAGGTGGCGCCGTCGCCTGCGCCCAAGATGACTTTGCCGTTGTTGGCGTTGATGTTGCCTTGGTTGTCGACTTTGTCGCCATGCAAGACCACAAAGCCATTGTTGGCGTTAATCGTGCCTTGGTTGGTGACGCTGGCGTCGCCTGCGCCTGCAGCGCGCATAAAAGTGTAGTCGCCTGACATGAATTTGTTGTTGCCGATGTCTTTGGTGGTGGCCATGATGCCGCCCACATCAACGTAGGCGCCTGCGCCAAACACAATGCCGTTTGGATTAGAGACGAAGACTTTACCATTGGCGGACAGCGAGCCGTTAATCTGACTGATGTCATTGCCAATCACGCGGTTTAATACGGCCGCGTCAACATTGGGTTGGACGAATTGCACCGATGCGCCATTGCCAATCCCGAATGATTGCCAGTTAATAATGGCATTTTGGGAGGCTTGGTTAATGACCATTTGATTCGAGGCCGGCGTATTGATGCTGGCGGCTCCCGCGACCACTTGACCATCGGTTGGCAGCATTTGCGCGGATGCCGCGCCACTGACCCCGAAAGCGAGCGCTAAAAATGCCCCCATTTTGCCCAAACTGAATTCCATTCCCGCTGGCGTGCCGTCTGCCCCTACCACCATGCCGGCTGTTGCGCCCGCACCTTTGGTTTGACTGACAACGTTTTCTGCAACAGGTACGAGCATGCCCAATTTTTTGTTAAACACTAGGCGGTATGTATTCGTATTCATAGGATTTCTCAATTCTCTTAAAAAGGTGTTTCTGGGGGTACTTCGGTGTTTCAGGTTTTTGGATGACGGCTTGCTGCGCGTTGAGTCTGCTGCCGAACTTATTTATTTTGGGTTAAAAGCTCATGCCCAAGGTGGCCCAAAGGCGTGATTTACTGTCTGGCGAGGCGATGCTTTTCTCATTGCCCAAACGGTGTGCCCACATCAAGCCTGCTGTGAGGTTGTATTTGGTTTGCACTTCCAAACTCACACCCGCTGCAGCCAGAGTGCGGTCATTGTCTTTATTTAGTTCGCCGTAACTGCCTTTATTTTGTCCGTAACGACCCACGTCTACAAACACGCCTGGAATCAGTTTCATGCCGCTGCCAATACTAATCGGTTGACGCAAATCAATCGATATGGCGGCGCTGCTGTTGCCTGAAGGCTCTTCAACTGGGTAGGCGCGGATGCCTGACGGCCCGCCTGAGGACATTTTTAAACTGCCGTCCAAATTCTTATTGGCAAATTGACCGCGCAATTGCAAAATTGCATACAACGGGTCGCGTGCTGCATTGAGGTTTTGTTTACGGAACAAGTTGAAATCAACTTTGTGATACATGCCGTCGGTTTTAGGGCCTTCTTGATCCGCCGCCAATGAAGCGGCGTCTTTAATCTTAACTTCGCCGACGCTGTAATTTAGGCCAAAGCGCGTAAAGCTTTGACCCAAGTCGCGACGGCGGTCGCCGTCATCAACATTAATCGACAAACGCGCACCACCGATATCAGAGCTGGTTAAAAGCTTGCCTTTGAATTTACTCTTACTTTTTGCGTAGTCATAATTCAAACCCGCAACCACGTTGTAATCAAACGCACGCAAAACTGGGTAACTTACCCCTACAAATGCGCTGTTTGAAACACCCGTCATATCAATGCCGCCCACGGTGTATTCAGTTCGAGACAAGCCCGTATTGCCGCGCAATCCGCTGTAACCCAACGGCATGCTGTAGCTCAAATTGCCGGTATAAAGCTTTTCTGCGGTTGCTTGAACGCGGGCCGAAGTGACGTCGCCTTCGCCAAACAAGTTGGCCATTTGGGCTGACAATGCGATCCGAGCGCGCCCCAACGAATTTGCACCGTAATTGTCAAAGCCGACGCTGTATTGATTGGCATCGCCGCGTGGCTCGGCCACAATCACAGCTTGCGTCTCGCCAACCCCAACGTCCTGACCACTCAAGCCAATTGACTTGAGCCGCACACCAGGAATGTCACTGGTATTTAAGGTTGCACGCTCAATGCGTCCATCGGTTAACGGTGGCGAACCAACGCAAACGCCGGTTTTTGGGTCAACCTCTGAGGCATCGCCACAAACCGCATTGGCCAAAGTTTTGAGCAAGCGCTCGGTGTTGACTTTGGAGGTATTGGTGACGCTAATCTTGCCCACGCGCCCTTCAAACACCGTAAAGCGCAACACACCGGTTTCACGCGCAGCTTGCTTATCCGCATCGGTCACCAACACCCGCGCAACCACCAAGCCGGTTTTACGCAGCGCAGCACTCATCTCTGCGGTCAATTCGTCAATTTGCGCAGCGCTCGGGGTTTGCCCCAAAAACCGATTCGCCATTGGCGTGAGCGCTTCATTAAAACTCGGACGCGCCAAGGTTTCTTGTGAAGCGCCTTGATAATTGACCTGGTCGATGGCTTTTGCGTATTCATTTGGACTAACATCATCCGCATAAGCGACCTGAACACCCGCCGCCAAACCAAGGAGCAGCGCGCGCTGGGCGATTTTTGGTCGGGCCGACTTAAGTGAGTAATTCATTTTATTTCCTTTAATGTTGCGTCTTTTCAAGTCGCCGATTTGCATAAATCTACCACGCAGAATCTCGAACACGGTTATAAATCATTCAATGTAAATATAAAAACCTTGGCCACTATAGCTTCAAAAACAAACACATTCAATACAAAATTCAAAAAACAAAAACATTCAATGCAAACGTCGTGACAGAAAAAACGAATCCGCCTTGACAAAAACACAGATTTTTTTGCGCGTGCGCCCACAAAAGCACTGCACGGCAGCGCCTCATTCAGGCCTCATCACGCAGCCGAACCGCAGGTTTTATGGGAATTTCAAACACGAAGTGATGTGTTACCACTCACGTTGCACCAATACCGTGCGTAACCGAACCCAAACCACGCACTTGTGAACGTGAAAGCAAGGATTTAAAGCCAATTGGCCGCATCCAAACGCTCAAAAAAACAACACCAACCCAAGCGTATAACGCATTTAAAGCAGTCGGTCACCACGCGAACATCTATCGCCTCATTCACTTTCAAAGTATGATGTCGCAAATTATTTTCATCTTGGAGCAAACCATGACTTCTTACGTCGAACACGGCACAGGCGATGCCGATCACCAGCATCAACACAATTACAAATTAGCGCACTATTTGGGCTGGGCTTTGCTATTAACTGGCGGCTTTGCGCTGATTGAAGCCGTTGGCGGCTGGTATTCTGGCTCGTTGGCGTTGATTTCAGACGCTGGTCACATGTTGACGGACACAATGGCGCTGGCGCTGGCGTATTTTGCGCAAAAACTCTCGTCCCGTGCGCCATCAGCCAAACTGTCATTTGGCTACACGCGTATTGAGGTGATTGCGGCGTTTGTGAATGCGCTGGGCATGTTGGCGCTGGTGGCTTGGATTATGATTCAGGCGGTGCAGCGGGTCATGAATCCAACCTCAATTGATGGTGGCACGGTGTCAATAATTGCGTTTGGAGGATTATTGGTGAATTTGCTGGTGGCTTGGCTGCTACACCGCGACCAGTCTAGCCTCAACGCCCGCGCTGCATTTGTACATGTGCTGGGGGATTTACTCGGTTCGGTTGCGGCGATTGTGGCTGGCTTGTTAATTTATTACAAAGGTTGGCAATTGGCCGACCCGATTTTGTCCGTATTCGTGGCCTTGCTGATCGTGCGCTCGACTTGGGGGATTTTAAAAGATGCGTTGTGGCATTTGATGGATGCGGTACCCAACCACATTGACTTTAACTGCGTGGGCGCGAGCTTACATGCGGTTGAGGGGATTATTTCGGTGCATGACTTGCATATTTGGAGCATGTCCCCCGAACAGCCCACGTTGATGGCGCATGTGTTGATTGAACCACACACGCCGTGGCCTGACGTGCTGGAACGCGCACGCGTAATGCTGCGCCAAGAATACCAAATTGATCACATTACCTTGCAACCCGAGTGGCGAACAACGCACGCTGCTGATGCAGCGGCAACGGAGGCAGAGGGCTCGCATCCAACGCATGTTCATTGAGTTTGGAATTAGATTTTTTAAATTCAATATTGAATATTTTGAATCAAAAAAAAACGAGCCAGCGGCTCGTTTTTTATCCTACTTTTACACTACATTACCTTGCTCATATTGTTTTATCGCCAAGTGAATAGAGTTTTTATATTTATAAAGCTGATCAACAGAGTCCAACTCAAACCGATCTTCAGAGTCTGGAGTAAAAACAACAACGCTCCTTTTGTTTTTACCGAAATAGAATCGACACAATGTTCGCCTATTATTATCATCCAATAAAATGGCGCAATAACTTTTAGAATCCCGAATGAAAATCCTATCAGCCAAAATAATTTCGGATGCGATTGAACGAACTATTCGAAAACCCTCCAACTCATCGTCAGTTGTCACAGCTCCATCCGACACAACATCTTCAGCGACCGCCACCATAGAGGCAACATCTGCTTTTTCTTCTGAGTCGAGTTGATATGCGGACTGTAGGCGAGAATTCACGCTCTCTTTAATGTAACTTTTTAAAGTATCGTGTACTAAAACGGTAAACTGCTCTTTGACCTGCTGCGTATAACTCCCTGAGTAAACGCGCTTCGTTAGCAATCGAACAAACTCTTCGCTAGGCTCAGAAAACTCCTTTTGGATTTCCTCTTTCAGCGCTTTCTGATATTTTAAGTTACTTGCGTTGCTTACAATCTCATCTAAATCAAAGGCATTCTTTGTGAATTTTTTAAGCACATCCACATCAACCTCATTAAAATTCAAGAGGCTAAACTCAAAGAATGGTTGCTGATCCATGACGTTTTCTTTTTCTAAGTCACTGAAAAACAAATAGCGAATACCGTCAGTAAGAATTCCAAATTTGGTCTCATCATTTACAGAGAAGTATCTGAACAACTGACCCGCATGTTTTGCCTCTAAGTCTGCACCAATTGTTTTGCATTCAATTAAAAAGATCGTTTTATCCTCATCCCTAACTGCATAATCTACTTTTTCACCTTTTTTCATAGCAAAGTCGGAAGTATATTCAGGAACGACTTCCGTTGGATCAAAAATGTCGTAACCTAAGGCTTGCAAAAACGGCAAAACAAAAGCTGTTTTTGTTGCCTCCTCAGTCAAAACGTTCATTGACGATTTTTTAACCCGCTTTGCAATTTCGCCTAGTTTATCAATCAAGTCCATACTTGTTACCCTTTTATGTTATTTAAACCATCCGAATTGTACAGTAACTTCCTGCAAAAACCATCAACATTAGCTGCACGTAGGGTGTAATAATTACGATTCAACATCCATCACAGCATTGGTATACACCTGCTGCACGTCATCCAAGTCTTCGAGCATATCAAGGATTTTTTGCATTTTAAGCGCATCGTCGCCGCTTAATTCAATGTCATTTTGACCGCGCATGGTGATGTCGGCTTCCTCGGGCGTTAAGTTTTCGCGCACAAACGCTGCTTGCAAGGCTTCAAAATCAGCGGGGTCGCACAGCACTTCGGTCACGCCATCGTCGTCCGTGATGATGTCGGATGCGCCGTTGTCCAGCGCCACGGTCATAATCGCGTCTTCACTCACATCGGGGCCAAAGAAAAACTGGCCGACGTGGTCAAACATAAAGGCGACCGAGCCGTCTGTGCCAAGGTTGCCGCCGTTTTTGCTCAACGCATGGCGCACTTCTGCAACGGTGCGCACGCGGTTGTCGGTCATGCAGTCAATCATGACGGCGGCGCCGCCAATCCCGTAACCTTCGTAGCGAATTTCCTCAAAGTCTTGGCCTTCGCCGCCGCCTGCGCCGCGTGTGACGGCGCGGTTGATGTTGTCGTTGGGCATGTTGGCGGCTTTTGCTTTGTCTATCGCTAGGCGCAAGCGCGGGTTGGCGGTGGCATCGCCGCCGCCTTCTTTTGCGGCCACTTGCAGCTCTTTAATCAGGCGCGTCCAGATTTTGCCGCGTTTGGCGTCGGTGGCTGCTTTTTTGTGTTTGATGTTTGCCCATTTGCTATGACCTGCCATATTGCCCTCGTCTTATTTGGTTGTGCATGCGCCCGTTGCGCGCCGCTTTGGTTTATAATCGCCCGTTGTTTAGGCGGGTTGTTTCAAAAATTTGTTTCAAAAACAAACCCCTCTTTTTGAGAAATCTGAACGGTGAGATTTTACGTGGGATGGCCACGAAAAATCCAGTAAAACCCAAAAATTTTCATTTTTCATCACACATGCATTTCACCCAAACCACCAAGGAATTTATCATGGCAGAACCGATTATGATTGGCAAATCAGGCAAAATTGAAGTGAACTTTTTACCGCAAATGGGCAACCGCCACGGTTTAATTACTGGCGCAACTGGTACGGGTAAAACCGTGAGTCTACAAGCGCTGGCGCATCATTTTTCTGACTTGGGGATTCCTGTTTTTATGGCGGATGTCAAAGGCGATTTGGCGGGAATTTCGCAGGCAGGCGGCGGCAACGCCAAGGTTGATGCACGTCTGCAAGAGCTTAACATTGCGCCGCTCAACTGGGCGGGTGCGCCGACCACTTTGTGGGATGTGTTTGGTGCATCTGGCCACCCTGTGCGGGCGACGATTTCGGACATGGGGCCGTTATTGTTGGCGCGGATGCTCGATTTGAACGACACCCAAACGGGTGTGCTCAACATGGTGTTTCGGATTGCGGATGACAACGGCATGTTGCTGCTTGACCTCAAAGATTTGCGCGCGATGCTCCAATACGTTGGCGAGAACGCAAAAACCTTTACCACCGAGTACGGCAATGTGTCTGCCGCGTCGATTGGCGCGGTGCAGCGCGGTTTGTTGGCCATTGAAGCGCAAGGCGCGGGCGATTTTTTTGGCGAACCAATGCTTAATATTGCGGACATGATGCAAACCGTGGACGGCAAAGGCGTGGTGAATATTTTATCGGCCGATAAACTCATGAATTCGCCGCGTGTGTATGGCGCGTTTTTACTTTGGATGTTGTCTGAGTTATTTGAAACGCTGCCTGAAGTGGGCGATGTTGAGCAGCCTGTGTTTGCCTTTTTCTTTGATGAGGCGCATTTGTTGTTTAATGATGCGCCAAAAGTGTTGCTCGAGAAAATTGAGCAAGTCGTGCGTTTGATTCGTTCCAAAGGCGTTGGGGTTTATTTTGTGACCCAAAATCCGATGGACATCCCTGATACCGTGTTGGGGCAATTGGGCAATCGGATTCAGCACGCATTGCGCGCCTTTACACCGCGCGATCAAAAAGCGGTGCAAGTGGCGGCCACGACCATGCGCGAAAACCCTGATTTGGACATTGGCGCGGTGATTACGGAGCTGGCGGTGGGTGAGGCGCTGGTGTCCACACTCGACGCCAAAGGCACGCCCAACGTGACCCAGCGCGTGTTTATGCTGCCGCCGCCGTCGCGTTTGGGCGCGGCCACGCAAACTGAGCGCACTGCTTTGATTCAAAACTCAATTGTGGCGGGCGTGTACGAGACCACGACTGATTCAGAATCTGCGTATGAAAAATTACAGGCGCGTGCGAAATCGGCCGAGTTGGACGAGGCGCAAGCGACCAAAGCGGCGGACGATAACGGCGGCTTGCTCGATTCGATTTCGGATATTTTTGGCGGCGGCTCTACCAAAAAACGCAGCAGCGACAGCCTGCTCGAATCTGTGGCAAAAAGCACGTTGCGCAGCATGGGAACTGGCTTGGGGCGCGCCGTGGTCCGCGGCGTGTTGGGTAGTTTGTTTGGCGGGAAGCGTTAAGCCATGCAGGATCACAACCATTTACCGCAATCATCGCTGGCTCATCTGATTGATAAAAACATTGATTGGGCGGCGCACGTTCAAGCGAAGAGTCCTGATTTTTTCAACCGCCTTGCACACCAACAAACGCCCGAATATATGTGGATTGGCTGCGCGGATTCGCGCGTGCCCGCAAATGAGTTAATCGGCGTGTTGCCCGGCGAGGTATTTGTGCACCGCAATGTTGCCAATTTAATCGTGCACAGCGACCTAAATTCTCTGTCCGCGATGCAATATGCGGTGGATGTATTGAAGGTCAAGCACATCATTGTGTGCGGTCACTACGGCTGCGGCGGCGTTAAAAGCGTGCTTGACAATCAACGCGCTGGTTTGGTCGACAATTGGCTGCGCCACATTCACGACACCAAAATCAAATTTACCAAGCTGATGGCCAAAGCGACTGACCATGAGGCACAATTTAAGCGTTTGTGTGAACTCAATGTCCTTGAACAAGTACACAACGCCTGCCAAAGCACCGTGGTACAAGACGCTTGGGCGCGCGGGCAATCACTCACCGTGCACAGTTGGATTTATAATTTGGCTGATGGCTTAATCAAACCACTGGGTTTAGAAGTGAACAGCATCGAAGGTCTGATTGCGCAGTACGAGCAAATTTTACTCAAAATGCGGGCTGAATAAACCGCGCCACCATTTTTTATCGCATTTTAAAAAGCACTTCATGACCACCCCAACCCCCTCTGACGCATTGCCCTTTGCCCAAACCCACCAGCTTGCCCAATTATTTGATGCGGGCGGTGCGTTTGCGCGCACGCTGCCGCATTACCACTCGCGCGGCGAGCAGGTGGAAATGGCGCACGCGGTCACCAAGGCGATTAACGATATGGGCTGCGCGATTTTAGAGGCAGGCACGGGCACGGGCAAAACCTATGCGTATTTGGCGCCTGCGTTGCTGTGGGGCGGCAAGGTGATTGTGTCGACGGGGACAAAAACCTTGCAAGACCAGTTATTTGAGCGTGATTTGCCGATGGTGCGTGACGTGCTAAAAGCGCCCGTGTCGATTGCGCTGCTCAAAGGGCGCTCCAATTACGTGTGCCATTATCATTTAGAGCGCACGCTGATGAACGGGCGGCTCAGTTCGCGCGATGACGTTAAAAACCTCAACAGCATTAAGAAAAACATCAATTTGGTCAAACGCGGCGATCGCTCCGAGTGGCCAGAAATCACCGACGACGCAACGGTTTGGGCGCAAGTGACCTCAACCCGCGAGACCTGCTTGGGCTCAGAATGCCCAAACCACAAAGAATGCTTTGTGATGCAGGCGCGGCGCGATGCGCAGGCAGCGGATGTGGTGGTGGTGAACCATCATTTGTTTTTTGCGGATGTGATGCTGCGCGAGGAAGGGATTGCCGAATTATTGCCTGCGGCCAACACCGTGATTTTTGACGAAGCGCACCAAGTGCCCGATATTGCGAGCGTGTTTTTTGGCCAACAAGTGACCACCGCACAAGTGATTGATTTGGCACGCGATTTTTTGGCGGAAGGGATTACCCACGCACGAGATGCGCTGAGCTGGCCTGAGATTAAAGATGCGCTGGAGCGCGCCGCCAAAGACTTTAGAATTGCATGCGGCCCAGACAACGCGCGCTGGAGCGCCGCGCAACTGCCTGCTGATTCGCCACTATGGCCTGCGTTAGACACATTACAGGCCACATTAAGCGCAGTTGCGCTCAAAATTGAACCATCGACTGCGCGGGCGGACACACTCGCGCAAGCGTATGAGCGGCTGCTCAACTTGATTGCCAGTTTTGAGCAATGGCAACGCCAAGCGGATGACGCAGACATGGTGCGCTGGGTTGAGGCGCTCACTTACTCGGTGCGCCTGAACGCCACCCCGTTGTCGGTGGCTGAGGGTTTCACGCGCCAACGCGAGTCTGATCATTCGCGCACGTGGATTTTTGCTTCCGCCACATTGTCGGTCAAAAAAGACTTTACGTTGTTTAAAGACCAGCTGGGCTTGCATGATGCGGTGAGCCACA
The DNA here is from genome assembly GCA_017495165.1 of Hydromonas sp. Classification (GTDB taxonomy): domain Bacteria; phylum Pseudomonadota; class Gammaproteobacteria; order Burkholderiales; family Burkholderiaceae; genus Hydromonas. Next base: position 18,545 of record JAFEII010000025.1, read on the forward strand.
GCTGGGACAGCCCATTTGATTACGAAAATCAAGGGCTATTGTACGTCCCTGAAGGCTTGCCTGAGCCGTCCAATCGCGCGTTTGGCAATGCGCTGCTCGAAAAAATTTGGCCGGTGCTGGTTGCCTCAAATGGGCGGGCGTTTTTGCTGTGCACCACGCTGGCGGCGGTCAAACGCTATGCGGCGTGGCTGGACGAACAAATCAAAGCGCATGATTTGCCGTGGACATTGCTCGTGCAAGGTCAAGCCTCGCGCACCGAAATTCTCAATCAATACCGCGCCGCCACCAATCCTGTATTGGTTGGCTCGCAAAGCTTTTGGGAAGGCGTGGATGTGCGCGGCGAGGCGTTGTCAGTGGTGATTATTGACAAACTGCCATTTGCGCCACCTGATGACCCAGTTTTGGCCGCGCGCTTAAATGCGTATGAAGAGCGCGGCGAAAACGGCTTTGTGGCCTACCAAGTGCCGCAGGCCGTGATTAGCCTTAAGCAAGGCGCAGGCCGATTGATTCGCGCCGAAACCGATCGCGGCGTGTTGATGATTTGTGACTCACGCCTCATCACCAAACCTTACGGCAAGCGGATTTGGCAAAGTCTGCCAAAATTTGCCCGCACGCGGCACGAAGCCGTGGTGTGTGATTTTTTTAAGCCTGCTCATGCAACTCAAACAGATAAGGATGATTAAAACTGGGTGCGTTTTAAGTCCGGTTTGCGTCTGATTTGGCACAATCAAAAACGCCGCTCAAGTTGAGCGGCGTTTTTGATTGTGACGTGTGATAGGTTCAAGCAATAAGCGCAACCGTTATTTTTCACAAAGATCTGCAACGACACACGTCCCCGTAATCGCCCAAGACAAGCCTGTTGACGAAAGGGTTGCGGTTCCAGCCGTCTCAGATGGAATGCTCGGTGTTAACACATACGTCTTACCGCCAACATCTGTCCCACCTGTTGCGGTAATGACACCGCTGTTACCTACCCCGACGGAAGCGATTGCCTTGTTGCCTGTTGAGGCGCCAACATCTGCAGGGATGCCTGGCTTACCAGCGCCACAATCTTCTAACGTGCGGCCTTTTTGCACGCAAACTTCAACGGCGGTTTTAAACGGCCCGGCCGCATTGATCACTTCAACAAATTTGGCTTTTTTGACTTTGTTTTGAAACGTTGGCACGGCCATGCTCGCTAAAACGCCAATAATTGCGATGACCACCAACAGTTCAAGCAGGGTGAAACCTGCCTGCAAGACCGATTGGCGCTGGACTTGAGCGCTTAGTTTGAAGTGGTTCACGGTGTTTTACCTTTATAAATAGAATCATACTGATGAGACTATAACACCCGTTTGGTAAAAATCAAGTCCCAAACACCATGACCTAAGTTGTTGCCACGATTTTCATATTTGGTTAGAGGTCGATACTCGGGTCTTGGTGTAAATCCGCCACTTGAATCAATATTTTGAATCAAGCTTTCGGTAGATAAAACCTCAAGCATTTGATTGGCGTAATCCTCCCAATCGGTGGCGCAGTGAATGTAAGCGCCGTCCGCCAAGCGCAGGGCAAGTTCGCGCACAAATGGGGTTTGAATCAAACGGCGCTTGTTGTGACGCGCTTTGTGCCACGGGTCTGGAAAATACACGTGCACGCCTGACAAACTGGCGGGTGCAATCATGTCACGGATGATTTCGACGGCGTCGTGTTGCATCACACGCAGATTGGTGAGGCCGTACTCTTCAATGCGTTTGAGCAACGCGCCCACGCCTGTGATGAACACCTCCACCCCAATGTAATTGATGTTTGGGTTAAGTGCGGCGATTTTGGCGGTGGTCTCGCCCATGCCACAGCCGATTTCTAATACAACTGGATTGTTGTTACCAAAAACCTGCGCCCAATCGGTTTGTGTCATGAGTTGGCGCTTGTATTGCAAACCAAAAATTGGCATGAGTTTGTCGTACGCGCGGCGCTGCGCTTCTGAAAAATGGCCTTTGCGGTGGACAAAGCTTTTGATGTGGCCATAGATACTGGTTGGCTCTGATTGTGTGGGCGTGGCGCTAGAATTTTTGGTTTGCATGAAGGGCTCGTTCAGGGATGGTGTGGTTGTGATTTATGATTTGAAACAACATGCCCCAGTCAAAGCTGGGGCATGTTTGAGTTGCTTTGGAAATGATTGCATGTGTATCAATGGCGCTTCAAATTTACTTCAATGCGTCAACGATGCGGGCGCGGATTTCATCGACCGTACCCAAACCAGAGATTTTACGGTACTGCGGCGCGGAAGCTGCGCCGGTTTTGGCCCAGTTGCCGTAATAGTCAACCAATGGGCGGGTTTGCTCTTGATACACGTCCAAACGCTTGCGTACGGTGGCTTCGGCGTCGTCTGCGCGTAAAATCAGCGGCTCGCCTGTGACGTCATCAATTCCCTCAACTTTTGGTGGATTGAAAATGACGTGGTAGGTGCGGCCAGATTCTTGGTGGACGCGCCGCCCGCTGATGCGGGTGATGATTTCTTCGGCTGGGACGTCAATTTCAAGGACGTAATCGACGTGAACATTGGCGTCTTTGAGCGCATCGGCTTGCGGAATGGTGCGCGGAAAGCCATCAAACAAGTAGCCTGTGGCGCAATCGGCTGCGGTTAAGCGCTCTTTGACCAAGTTGATAATCAACGCGTCGGACACCAATTTGCCTGCGTCCATCACGGTTTTGGCTTCAATACCCAGCGGCGAGTTTTCTTTGACCGCTGAGCGCAACATATCGCCCGTAGAAATTTGGGGGATGCTGTAATGTTCTTTGATGAATGCGGCTTGTGTGCCTTTGCCTGCACCAGGTGGGCCCAAAAGTATGATGCGCATATAAATCCTTGTGTTTGATGATGTTTGGCGGGGGTTGCCTGCCTTTTTAGAATCCGTAACCTTACCTCAGTCCGCCCTTTTGGTCAAGCAAAGCGCGGCGTCATTGGCCTGTTTGCGCCAAAAAAGCCTCAACCAATGCCACGTCTTCGGGTAAGTCAACGCCTTGAGCGGCCATTTTTGGGCTGATGTGTACCGCGATTTTATAGCCGTGCGCCAAAACCCTGAGCTGCTCCAAGCTTTCAAGCTGCTCTAACGGGCTGACGCTTAGTTGCCCATACTGCTTTAAAAACCCAACCCGATAGGCATAAATCCCCATGTGACGCAGCGCATCAAATGACTCCAACAATGGCTGATTGGCCAGCGTTTGATAGGCGTCACGCGGGTATGGAATGGGCGCTCTGGAAAAATACAGGGCTTGCGCTTGTTGATCCAGCACGACTTTGACCACGTTGGGGTTCAGAAAGTCGGCGCTGTGCTTGATGGCATGTGCGGCGGTTGACATGACGCATTGCGGTGCGGCATGCAATTGTTGCGCCACGGCGCAAATGAGCTGCGGGTCAATTGCAGGCTCGTCGCCTTGTACATTCACCACAACCGCATCGTCTTGCCAGCCGCGCTCGCACACCACTTGGGCGATGCGGTCTGTGCCTGACGCATGGTCTGCGTGGGTCATGTGCACGGTGTAACCTGCGCTGCTGACCAGTTGGGCAATGTCTGCGTGGTCTGTTGCAACGACCACATCGCTCGCGCCAGCTTTGAGCGCTTGCTCAACCACGCGCAACACCATGGGGCGCCCCGCAATCATGGCCAGCGGCTTGCCATAAAAGCGCGAGCTGCCCATGCGTGCAGGAATCACGACCTTAAAATCAGGCGTCACTGGCCGCTCCTGCCGCAGGGATGGCTTGCTCAATCAGCATAATCGGCATGCCGTCGCGCACAGGAAATATCAAGGCGTCTTTTTGGCACAACAGGCCGTTGGTTTGTTCGGTCAATTCGCCGTGGCAGATTGGGCAGCGCAGGGCTTTTAGGTGGGCTGGGTTCATATTATTCCTGTTTAGAGTCAATTTTTGTTGCGTGAATGGTTTGGATTTTATTGAGGACAAATTGGGTGAGCTGCGCCAGGCTGTTTTGTTCAACCAATTCGAGCGGCACAACCCAAAAGGTTTTGCCAACGCGTTGCGCGGGCGCGATTAAATGCCTTAATTTAACCGCATCTTTTTCCGTCATCAAATAATGACTGGCTGGCTTTTGCAATAATTGATGCACAAATGCGTCGTCAAAATCATAATGATCAGGCAAGGCGAGCATGTCACCATGAATATTTTGCGCAGCCAGCATGGCAAAAAACACTTCGGGCAACGCAATGCCCGCCATGCCAACCACGGCTTTGTCCGCAAAAAAAGCCAGCGGTTGGCGTGTGTTGACATCAAACAAATCATAAGCGGCGCTGATGTGGCTGGTGACGTCAAACTCATTTGAATTACCAGAGCTCGGGTGCGGTTGCGCGGTTTTGTCGGTGCGACTGCTGCGATGATGCCAAATAACCGCATCAACCGTTTTTAAGTTCGCAGCCGATTCACGCAACGGCCCTGCGGGCAAACACCAGCCATTGCCCACGCCGCGATCGTCCATCACCGCTAACGCCACATCTCTTTGCAGTGCGTAATGTTGCAAACCATCGTCGCAAACAATCACATTGCATTGAGGATGCGCGGCGCACAATGCAGCGGCGGTTTGAGCGCGGTTGCGCCCAACCCAGACTGGGCGCTGGGTTTTCATTTGCAACAGCACAGGTTCATCGCCCACATCCGCAGGCAAGCTGTGCTGGGTAACCGCTCGCGCTTGCGTGTTTGATTGGCCGTTAACGGTATAACCACGCGAAATAATGCCTGTTTGAAAACCTGCTTGCTGCAAGGCTTGCACCAAGTGTGCGACCAGCGGGGTTTTGCCCACGCCGCCCACCAAAAGCCCGCCCACCACAATGACGGGCACGGGCGCGGACTCAGACGTCAACCAGCCTTTGCGGTACGCCATTTTGCGCAGGCAAACCACGGCTTGATACAGCCACGCCAGCGGTAACAGCGCGCTTGATTTCAGACTGCGCGTTTGCCAAAGGGTGCGCCAATACGCTTGCGTGGCGGCATTTTGGGTGGCTTTAGGCAAGCTCGGCCTCCGCTGCCAGCACGCTGACCAAAGCCACGTCCACCGTCAGCTGCGCCAAGTCAACGCGTGACAGGCGCACAACCACGGTGCTTTGCAGCGGCGTTTCGGCAGGCACGCTCACGCAGGGTACATACAAAGGCAGTTCTTTGAGGCGCAACATGCCCTCTTTAATCAAAATGGCATTGGTTTCCAAAAAGCCATGCTCGTTCAGATGTTGGTTCACCCATTGCAAGCACCAGTATTTTTCCATTTTGTTTTGCTGCTCGTTGTACGCTTTGTACTTTTCGTCAAAGTTGCCCATGCGCGTGAGCACATCAACTTCGCGCAGCTTAAATGGCGCGGTCATGGGCGCGGCAACCCCGTCTTTGATGGCGGCCAGCAGCTGAATTTGGTTAAACCAGTCGGTGTAGCGGCGCAATGGCGAGGTTGACCACATATAGGCGGGCACGCCCATGGCCATGTGCGGCTGTGAATGCGTGGATGTGCGCACGCCCATATTGCTTTGGGTTCGAAACAGCGCGGCAACTTTTAGGTCTGATAACAAGGTTGCCCACTGTACATTGGCAAAAATCATCCATTCTGAAACAATTTTATCCACCGCAGAGCCGCGCGGGCGTTGGACAATTGTGACGGATTCATCGCCATGAAGCGGCTGGTTTTGCGCATCAATCACAAAAGAGAAATCCGCGCGGTTGTTGTTTTCGGGGCGACCACGCATGGCATCACGTGCCGCGCTTAAGTGCTGTGCGCCCAGCCACAATGTTTTCATGGCGCGGGCGCACGGCACATCGGCCAGCTCATTGGTTAAGTCTTCCGCCGAAAGCTGCATTGATGGAATGTCATGGCGCAAGTTGTGGGCAATTTTGACGCGTTCAACCACCGAGGTGATGTCAGCAAACACGGTTTCGGATTGCGCATCAAAGGTCACATACAAAGACACCACCGGCTTGATGGTGCCCTCATCCAAGCTAAATGAGGCCACCCAATCGTCTGGCAGCATGGTGATTTTTTCACCGGGCGTGTACATGGTGGACATGCGCGTGCTTGCGTGTTTGTCTGCAGCATCGTCGCGTGTCACGGCGAGCGATGGCGTGGCGATGTGCACCCCAATGCGGTATTGATTGCCGCCCAAGTCCTGCACAGAAAATGCGTCATCGATTTCGGTCGTGTAGCTGTCATCAATCGAGAACAGTTGTACGGCCTCATTGAATGGCAAATCGTCCACATCCAAAACCGGCGCTGGCAACTGCGCGGCAATGCCTTGCGGATAATGTTCGGCCACGAACAGTGAGCGATGCAAGTCAAAGGCATTTTTAAACGCACCAGCATGCAACAACAATTGCGGTTGCGACACATTCATGTGTTCAGCGGCGGCTTGAACCGCTTTAAAGCTCAAATCATTGGGGTTTTGGCGGCGCAAAATTGCGTCACGCGCCTGCAAAATTTCTGCTGGACAATTGCCGTCTAACAATTCTTGCACCCACTGCGCTTGTAATTTAAGGCGTTCTTCTTTTTTTGCCACCGCTGCCAGCGCAATTTGAATCTGTTCTTGCGGCTGTTTTACGTATTGGCCTTTGCCTTTTTTGGCAAAGTAAATCGGCGCGCTTTGCAGCGCTTGCCACATCGCCCCTTTTTCAATCAAACTTGCGCCTGCACCAAAAAATTCCTGCGCCAAAAACTCAAACGAAAACACATCTGCGGGCGCACATTCCCACACAAAATCCAAGTCAATCTCGAGCAGTTTTAAGTCAATTTGTTCAGCAACCGCCGCTGCGTTTGGCAATGCCACCGCGCCTTTGAGCAGCACATCTTTGCTTTTGATTTTTTGCACGGACGAGCCCGTACCTTTGGCATGAAAATGGTGCTCGGTTTGCTCCAAAATCTGCGCGGCCACCAGTTTATTGGAGGTGTCGTAAAAAATATAATCCATATTTACACATTGCCTTTGGTGAACATCACGCGCACAGCATCGGGCACGGCAATTGGACGTTTGGTGACAAAATCCACACACACCATTAAAACCGCAGCGCGGCACACAATGACGCCGTCGCGCAAAATCGTTTGTTCCAACTCAGCCGATGCGTTGCCCATTTTGCTCACTTGCGCCGTGGCAATAATTTTGTCGTCCATCGTCAGCGGCGTGAGCCATTCAATATCTGCTTTGCGAGTCACAAAACCAACCCCCAACGCAGCCAATTCCATGTGTTGCAAACCTGCTGAGCGAAACCACTCGGTGCGTGCGCGCTCAAAGTATTTGATGTAATTCGCGTGATAAACAATGCCCATGGCATCCGTGTCCTCGAAATACAAATTAATTGGGAGTTGAAAAACAGGGTTGCTCATAATGGCCTCGATTTCATGTCAAATAAAGCGCGCATTTTAGCATACAAATGCCGCCCAAAAAGACAGGCAAACTGGCACTTGCGTAAAAAAACCCACCAAAAGGTGGGTTTCTAAAAAACGGATCTTCAGCATTTATTCGCCCAAATAGGCCGCTCGAACCCGTGGGTCATCCAACATGTCAGCCGCAGCGCCAGTCATGGTCATGATGCCAGAATCCATCACGTAACCTCGGTCAGCCGCTTGCAACGCCAGCTTGGCGTTTTGCTCCACCAACACCACGGTAATGCCATCGTCCGAGACCTGCTTGATGACCTCAAAAATCTTTTCGGTCATCACTGGCGAGAGCCCCATTGAGGGCTCATCCAAAATCAACAATTTTGGTTGACTCATCAATGCGCGCCCCATGGCCAGCATTTGCTGCTCACCGCCCGACATGGTGCCAGCCAGCTGCGTGGCGCGCTCCTCTAAGCGTGGGAAGATTTTGAACATCTTTTGAATGTCCGCTTCAATCCCACCTTTGTCGTTACGCAAGTGCGCACCCATTTGAAGGTTTTCGACAATCGTCATGCGTGCAAAAACACCGCGCCCTTCTGGCACCATCACCAAACCTTGCGCCAACAAGTCCCAGCTCGGCACGCCTTTAATCGACTTGCCTCGGTACATAATCTCACCCGCCTTGGTGGGAATCATGCCCGTCACGGCTTTGAGCGTGGTGGTTTTACCTGCGCCATTTGAACCGATAAGCGAAATCAATTCGCCTTCCATCACGTCCATGCTCATGTCTTTTACGGCTTTAATTCCGCCGTATGAAACTTGCAGACCTTTAATGCTTAAAATCGGTTGTGTCATGTTAGTGTCCCCCACCCAAATACGCTTCAATCACGGCTTTGTTGTTGCGCACCTCATCGGGCTTGCCCTGCGCCAAAATTTCGCCATGGTCAAGCACCGTTAACTCATCGCACAAACCCATGACGAGCTTCACGTCGTGTTCAATAATCAAAATGGTGTAACCGTCCGCGCTGATTTTGCGCAGCAAAGCGGTTAACTCAACTTTTTCCGTCGCATTCATCCCCGCAGCAGGCTCATCTAGCGCCAACAATTTTGGGTCAGTTGCCAGTGCACGGGCGATTTCTAAGCGGCGCTGATGCCCGTAGGACAAATTGCGCGCCACATAGTCGTGATACTGCGCAATCCCAACGTATTCAAGCAGTGCCATCGCCCGCGCTTTAATATCAGCTTCCTCTTGGCGCACCGCTTTTGTGCCAAAAATTGAGCCGAGCACACTGCCGTGCGTGCGCACATGCCGTCCAACCATGACATTTTCAAGCGCGGTCATTTGACCAAATAAGCGAATATTTTGAAACGTTCGCGCAATCCCAGCTTTGGCCACTTCATGCACAGCCGTTGGCTCGTAATGCGCGCCGTTGAGCACAAACTCGCCAGAATCAGGCTCATACAAACCCGTAATCACATTAAAAAATGTGGTTTTGCCTGCGCCATTTGGGCCAATTAAGCCATAAACCGTGTCTTTTTTGACCTCAATCCCCACATTGGCCAACGCCTTCAAACCGCCAAAACTTTTGTTAACGCCCTTGACTGAGAGCATGATGTTTTCTTGTGTCATTCGATGCTCCTTAAAGTGTTGCGACGACAGAGTCGTCCTTTTTGTCTTCACGTGTGGGCGTCGGCCAAAGCCCTTTTGGCTTGTACAGCATGGTCAAAATCATGGCAAGACCAAGAAGCAGCTGACGCAAAATAGGCGTGTCAACCAAAACCGTGCCAAACATCATTTTTTGCAAAGGTTCAACCACATAACGCAACAGTTCAGGGAACACCGACATCAAAATCGCGCCCAAAATTACCCCAGGAATATGCCCCATGCCACCCAAAACCACCATGGCGAGAATCGTGATGGATTCCATATACCCAAAAGAGGTTGGCTCAATAAAACCTTGGAAGGATGCAAACATGGCGCCAGAAACACCACCAAAAATTGCGCCCAAGGAAAACGCCAATAATTTAATATTGCGCACATTGATCCCCATGGCTTTGGCCGCAATATCATCTTCTCGCAGCGCCATCCAAGCACGCCCCAGACGCGAGTTCTGCAAGCGCGTGCAAACAAAAATAGAGATTAAGACCAAGGCTAAAAAAAGATAATAATACTGAAACTCTTTTGTGAGCTGCATGCCAAACACTGTCACCGTTTCGTTCAGACTGTGACCAAACATCGAAACAGGTTGTATGTCCGCAATCCCCCTTGGCCCATTGGTCAAATTACCAAAGGTCGCTTTTTCACTGCCCCAATTATTCATATAAATTCGAATAATTTCACCAAAACCAAGAGTCACGAGTGCCAAATAATCACCGCGCAGTTTCAAAATTGGCGTACCCAACAAAATACCAGCAAGGGCGGCGAAAGCAGCGGCCAAAGGAACGATTACCCAAAAAGGGGCATGCATTCCCGAAGGAAAAAGCGCCAAAATTGCAGGGAAATTATCCGTCAAATGCGGGGATGACAACAATGCAGCCACGTAGGCTCCAACCGCGTAAAACGCGACATAGCCCAAATCGAGCAATCCGGCAAACCCAACCACTAAATTCAAGCCCAACGCAAGCATGATGTACAGCAAGGTTGAGTCCAATATGCGCACCCATGCGGTATTACCAATTTCTTTTGCGATAAAGGGCAACACCAACAAGAGAACCGCGCAAAGCGCAATGCCGAGCATCGAACGTTTTGGGTTTAAGTTTTTTAAAATCGCATTCATGAATTTCCCCTTAAGCTCGATCTGCGGTACGCTGTCCAAGTAAACCCGATGGACGCAAAATCAACACCAACACGAGAATCGCGAAAGCATACACATCTTGGTATTCACCCGCCCCGAAGGCCTCCGCGATGCCAAGAAACAAACCACCAACCACCGCGCCTTGAATATTGCCAATTCCGCCCAAGACCGCAGCAATAAACGCCTTCATCCCTGGCATCACACCCATTGCAAAATGCGCTTTGCCCGAGTTCATCGCATACATAATGCCTGCCACTGCGGCCAGCGCTGCGCCAATCATAAAGGTGGCTGAAATCACACGGTTGGGGTTGACACCCATTAAACCTGTTACGCCGACATTTTCAGATGTTGCACGCATGGCGCGGCCAAGTTTGGTTTTATTGACCAGCGTCACCAAACCAACCATCATCACCATTGACAACACAACAATGACGATCTCTCTGACCGTAATCCCCACGTCATGAAATAAAATCACACGGGTTGATGGCAGCATTTCAGGGAAAAGTCGCGGTGACTTACCCCAAAATGGTACAGCTTGAGCTACCGCTTGCAGCAAGAATGAGACGCCAATCGCCGTAATCAGCGGCGCCAGCTTTGGCGCGTTTCGCAATGGGCGATATGCCACACGCTCAATCAGGAAGCTCAGCATCATACAAGCGATCATCGCAAGCAGCGCTGAGATTAGGAGCACGAGCATAATGGGAAGCCCCATTGAGATTAAAAGCGTTGACACGGTCATAGCAACCATCGCGCCAATCATCATCACCTCGCCATGCGCGAAATTAATAATGCCCAAAATTCCGTAGACCATTGTGTAACCCAGTGCAACCATGGCGTAAATGCTGCCAGTGACCAAGCCATTGATCAATTGTTGTAAATATCCATCTATGTTTTGCATTTCCTACTCCTTACGCGAGCCCAATTAAATCAGCTTAAATTAACTTGAATCAATTTAAATCAATTTGAATTGAACCGCTCTTGGCTTATCCTTAAAAACCGATTTATATAGAAAAATCCCTGACATCACGTCAGGGATTTCAATCACAACAATTATTGCACCGTTGTAATCACTTCTAGCTTTTTCGCTTTAACCTCTTGAATCGTCACGATACCGCCTTTGATGTCGCCTTTTTCGTCAAATGCGATTTTGCCAATCAAGCCATCAAACGTCACTTTGCTCATTGCAGCAGCAATTTTCTCTGACTCAATTGAATCAGCAGCTTTCATGGCGTTCACAATGGCATAAACCGCGTCATACGCGAATGGCGAGTAAATTTCTACGCGTTTGCCTGGGAAGGTTTTTTCGTAATTGGCAATAAAATCAGCACCTTTGGCCATTTTAGAGACGGGCGCGCCTGCTTGTGAGCATGTTGTGCCTTCACCGCTTGCGCCAGACAACTCAATAAATTTCGTCGTGCACGCGCCGTCGCCAGTGATAAGTTTGGTTTTCATACCCAATTCACGCATTTGCTTAACCAATGCTGCGGCCGTGTCATCCATGCCACCCCAAAAAATATAATCTGGGTTTTGAGATTTAATTTTGTTTAAAGTGCCTTTGAAGTCTGTCGTTTTGTCGGTTAATGCTTCGCGGCTGGTGACTTTAGCGCCTTTTTCAACGATGGTTTTTTCAACATAGTCAGCCAAGCCTTTACCATACTGTGTCGCGTCATCCAAAATCGCAATGGTTTTTGCGCCTTTTTCTACGGCATACTTGCCGATTGCAGAGCCTTGTTGAACATCATTGGCAACCACGCGGTACGCAGTGACTGCACCACCTGGGGTTTTTTTGCCTTTAATTGTGTAATCAGGGTTGGTTGATGAGGGTGACACTTGAACAATACCTGCGCCCGCATAAATCGCATTGGCGGGCATTGAGACGCCGGAATTCAAATGGCCAACCACGCCAACGACTTTTGCATCAACTAATTTCTGCGCAACGGTCGTGCCTTGTTTGGCATCGCCGCCATCATCCTCGCCCACGAGCTCAAGTTTGATTTTTTTACCACCAATCATCAAATCGCCTTTGGCGTTGATTTCATTGATTGCCAATTGAGCGCCCATTTCGTTGTCTTGACCCAAATGTGCGATGCCGCCTGATTTTGGTGCGCCGCTGCCGATTTTTACGATGATTTCACCGTTTGATGCGGCGGCTTCTGGTTTGGCCGCGTCGACTTTTTTGTCTTCCGGTTTGTTACATGCAGCCAGCGCAACCACTGCAACCAAAGGCAATAATTTAAATAATTTCTTCATGTTTGATTCTCCAAAGTTTATTTCAAGGTAAATCGGGCGCTGCCGCTCGACATGAGGCACTGCATTTAAAAAAACTTCTTTTGCGTCAAGATTGGCCAACACATTTCCACCACATTTGACCGCGCTGCGCATTGTATCCGCATCGCATTTTTCTTGCAAGACGTTGCGTACTGTTTAAACGACCAATACAGTTTTTGTAAAGCTGGGGCGATTATTCATGGATGTTGATTAAAACGCAAGAAAAACCGCACGTTTATGCTGCAATACGTCCCTAATTACACCTTGTGCGCTGCGTTTCAAGCGGTTCTGCGCTTAGCCGTCACTATTTTTTTCGCTCGACTGGGGCGTTTTTTCTTTTTTTGAATATACTGAAAGCGAACCCGAGTAATGCAGGCACCAAGGCGACCAAAAAGCCAAACAGGGCAATACTGCTCAAATAGCGTTTTACTTCAATGTGATGGCCAAACACTGTGAATTCGGCTTGGCCAAAAAAGTAGCCACCCCAAATAAATATCACAACCCAGACGAATGCGCCAATGATGTTGTATTTTTGGAACTTGGCGAAGGTCATTTCTGACACACCAGCAATAAATGGGACGAAGGTGCGCAGTAATGGCAAAAATCGCGACAACAGAACCGCTTTGCCGCCGTGATTTTCATAAAAGCCATGTGCTTTGAGCAAAACATCTCGACTAATCCAGCGGCTGTCTGTTTCAAAAACACGTTTGCCAAAATAGCGCCCTACGGCGTAATTAACGGTGTTGCCTAGAATGGCTGCGCCAATAAGCAAAACAGTGAGCGCCCACGGGTCGATTTGTCCGTCGGCGGCGAGCGCGCCTGCGATGAACAACAATGAATCGCCGGGCAGGAATGGAAAGACAACGAAGCCGGTCTCAGCAAAAATAATCAGGAACAAAATCGCATAGATGTAAATACCGTATTGAGATGTGAGCAAGGCGAGCTGCTGGTCGACGTGCAGCATGACAGATAAGAATTGAGTGAGCGTTTCCAAAGCATTCCTTTTGTTGGGTGGTTTTAAAGTGCGCGCATGATAGCACGCGCGATTTTGAGTGGGCATCAATTATTTGATGCTTTTGTTTTGTATCACGCCGTGTGGGTTTATTTCTTTGCTGACCAAGGTTTTTTCAGGCGCAAACGGCAAAAACGGCTGCATTTTAATGCCTCACAGCTCTGCATTTTTTGCATTGTCATTCAGCGCTTGAAATGCCGCGCGGGTGGTGTTTGGCGTGCAGTGTTTTCATGCGCGCCTGCGCAATGTGGGTGTAAATTTGCGTGGTCGAAATATCGCTGTGCCCAAGCAGGAGTTGCACCACGCGCAAATCTGCGCCGTGATTGAGCAGGTGCGTGGCGAATGCGTGGCGAATGGTGTGTGGCGAAATTAATACATCTGGAATGCCAACGTGCTGCGCATATTTTTTGATGATGTGCCAAAACATTTGGCGCGTCATGCCTGCGCCACGCGCCGTCACAAAAATTTCGTCACAGACTTGGCCGTGCATGAGTTCGGTGCGATTGTCTTTTAAATACACCGCCAGCGCTTCGCCAGCGGCCTCGCCAAACGGCACAAGCCGCGTTTTATTGCCTTTGCCTGTAATGCGCAAAACGCCCTCTTGCAGACTCACGTCGAGGATGCGCAAGGTGACCAGCTCTGACACGCGCAAGCCGCTGGCGTACATCAGTTCGAGCATGGCTTTGTTGCGCAAGCCTTTGGGCGTATCGTCTGGCGCGCTTAGAAGCTGTTCTACTTGGCGCTCGGACAATGTTTTGGGCAGCCGCGCACGTGGTCGCGCTAAAATCATCTGCGCGCACGGGTCTTGGGTGATTCTGTGGTTTTGAATGAGCCAGCCGTAAAAGCGTTTAAAACTGGCGATTTTGCGGTTGGTTGAGGTGCTTTTTTTGACGTCACCCGCATGAAATAAGTGAGCCAAATAGGCATTTAAGTCTTGTTCGCGTGCGGTTTGAAGGTTTGAATTTTGGCCTTGTAAAAAACGAGCCAATAAATTTAAGTCGCTTGCGTAAGATTTGAGTGTGTTGGCAGCCAAGCCATGCGCGAGCCACAAGCTGCTGGTAAATTCATCAATGATTGCGCCGTCCGCGTGGCTTTCTACCCTCATGGATACCGCACGCCTTCATGTGCGAGCAGCCATTTTTTGATGTTCAAAAACGAGCCAGTCGCGTGGTTGGCAAAGCCGCCCATGCCACGTGCGCCAACCACTCGATGACACGGCACAATCAGCGGGTACGGATTGGCACCACATGCGCCGCCGACTGCGCGTGGGCTGCCGCAAGCCATCAAGCGCCCAACCGTTTGGTAATTTAAAGTGGCGCCGCATGGGATTTGTTTGATTTGCGCCCACACCTTTTGCTGAAACGCCGTGCCTTGCGTGAGCAGCGGCAAGTCGAAGACAAAGGTGGGATCCTGAAAATACGCAGCAACCTGTTGCGCCACCGCTTTGGCCAGCGGCGAGTCATCAACATCGTCCGCAATTTGAGGGGCAACATTTTGAACAACGCTTTGATCAATATATGCCAATGACAACAAACATTCGCGTGCGCTATCAAGCGTGGCCGCGATTGCGCCAAACGGTGCTGAAATCAGCATTTGGTTGGGTTTTAGGAGGTATTCCACACTTGAACTCACAATTGAACGCACACGTTGGCTTATTGCTTGCGCTGTTTTTTTTGTGCTTGTAGGGCGCGAAATTGCTTAAATTTAAGCACCACGACCGTGCCTAAAATAAACACCGTGCCGACAAAACCAACAACAACTAAAAATTGATCACTCATTTTAGAACCTTTGATTATTTTGATTATTTCTCGATGGTGACTGCGATGCTCTGCAAACCCTTTAAGCCTTTGGGCAGCGGGAAGTTTATAGATTCTTCTACGCCATCAAGAACCGTGACCGTTGAGGCGCCCAACTCTTTGATGCGCGTTAAAATACTTTGCACCAAAACCTCGGGCGCGGATGCGCCTGCGGTAACGCCAATTTTTGGGCGGCTTGCGAACCAAGTGGGGTCAATGTCGTTTGCGTTGTCTATCATATAGGCAGGCACGCCCATTTTTTGCGCCAATTCACGCAGTCGATTTGAGTTGGAGCTGTTTGGGCTGCCAACCACAACCACCACATCAACTTGCGGCGCCATAATTTTTACCGCGTCTTGGCGGTTTTGGGTGGCGTAGCAAATATCTGCTTTTTTTGGCTCTTGGATGGATGGGAAGCGGTGTTTTAGCGCGCTGATGATTTGTTGCGTGTCATCAATCGAGAGCGTGGTTTGCGTCACATAGGCCAAATGCTCCGGCGTATTGACGGCCACCGTCAACGCATCTTGCTCGGTTTCAACCAAGTAAATACCATCGTCCGCTTGCCCCATTGTGCCCTCAACTTCTGGGTGCCCTTTGTGCCCAATCATAATCACTTCTAATTTTTGAGCACGCATCCGCACCACTTCGACGTGAACTTTTGTGACCAGCGGACAGGTGGCGTCAAAAATCATCAAGCCGCGTGCGGCAGCCTGCGCCCGAATCGCCTGCGATACGCCGTGCGCCGAAAAAATCACCGTGCTGCCGATGGGCGCTTCGTCGAGTTCCTCGATAAATATCGCGCCTTTGGTGCGCAAGTCATCGACCACATATTTGTTGTGAACAATTTCGTGACGCACATAAATCGGCGCACCAAATTGTTGCAAAGCGCGTTCAACGATTTCTATCGCACGGTCAACACCTGCACAAAACCCACGCGGTTGCGCCAACACAATGTCCATTACAGTACCCCTATAATTTGAACTTCCATGCGCAAAGATTTGCCCGCCAACGGATGGTTAAAATCCACCCAAGCGCCAGTGCGCATTAAGTTCCACCCCAAAAACACGCCACTCATTTTGTAGTCATTGGGCATGGCAAATTCAACGAAATCACCTTGACCAAAGCTGTCCACATGCGGATTTCCTTCCAGCAACAACTCGCGTGAAACTTCGCGCTTGAGCGATTCATTGTATTCACCAAAGGCTTGTTCGCACGTCAAATCAAAAACCTCATGTGCGCCCTCTGCCAAGCCAATTAGGCGCGCCTCCATAAAAGGGGCAAGCTGCGCTTGACCAATAGCTACGGTGGCCGGCGAGGCATCAAGTGTATTTAAAAAATCGCTTAACACGTCGTCCAATACGGTGAGTCGATAGTGCAGGGTCACATGACTGTGTTCGGTAATAATTGGGCTGTTTGCTTGCTTAAATGATGACATTGGGATTTGATCCAGTACTTGATGGTTGAGATGATAAATAAGTGCTTGACGAAATAACGAAATGACTAAGAATGGGGGATGGCGCGTTTTTTAAACAACCCACCACACAATCTTAAAAGCCCCGCAACACCGCTTGATACAAAATATCAAGCGCGTTTGGCGCAACGCACTTATAATTTTTTTGGAATTATAGCCGATTATGTCCATCACAGACTGGCCTCTTCACAACCGCCCACGCGAAAAATTAATGGCGCACGGCGCGGCGTTTTTAAGCGACGCCGAGCTGCTCGCGATTTTTCTGCGCGTGGGCATGACAGGGAAAAGCGCCGTTGAACTGGGTCAGGAGCTCATCAACCACTTTGGCTCGCTCGCCGCACTGTTTGAAGCCAGCATTGATGAATTATCGCAGGTTAAAGGGATTGGCGCGGCCAAGTTTGTTCAATTGCAAGCGGTTCTTGAAATGAGCAAACGCGCACTTAAAGACACACTTCAACACGAGGCGAGCTTCAAAACAATTGACCGACTCAAAACATTTATTCAACTCCAATTTCAACAACACACCACTGAGTCACTCGTTGTGTTGTTTTTTAATGCAAATTTAACCCTAATCGACATAGAAACCATCAGCAGCGGCAATCAAACGGCCGTCCTCATTCCCACCAAACAAATCATCACCAGCGCGCTGCGCCACAACGCCCACAGCATCATTTTGGCGCACAACCATCCATTTGGCAGCCCAACCCCATCAGAGCAGGACATTTTGTCCACCAAGGCGTTGCAAAACCACATGCATGCGATAGAAGTTCAAGTTTTAGACCACTTCATTATCGCGGACGGCTTTGACGCATACAGCATGGCTGAACACCAGCTAATTTGACAATTTTGATTCATTCGCTTATAAAAAACTTGTCTTTATCCAAAAGCCCCCGTATAATCAGCGGCTCAAGTTAAGAATTTAATGTGTTTTCGCAGCGTTTGCACGCTCACGAAAATATTTAGCAACAACGCTTAGAGTAAAATCCAAGCCAAACCGAAGTCAATCGACTCGAATTTAAGGAAAAACCATGGCACGCGTATGTCAAGTAACGGGTAAAAAACCCATGTCTGGGAACAATGTTTCTCATGCTAAAAACCACACCCGCCGTCGCTTTTTGCCTAATTTGCAAAATCGTCGCTTTTGGGTAGAATCTGAAAACCGTTACGTTCGCTTGCGCGTCTCAAATGCAGCGTTGCGTACCATCGATAAAAATGGCATTGATTCAGTTTTGGCTGAATTACGCGCCCGTCACGAAATTTAAGGAACCATCATGCGCGATAAAATCAAATTAGAATCAACTGCTGGCACAGGTCACTTTTACACAACTGACAAAAACAAACGCAACATGCCAGAAAAAATGGAAATCAAAAAATTTGACCCAGTTGTTCGTAAACATGTAATTTACAAAGAAACTAAAATCAAGTAATTTTCATTTATTTTAGTTTTAGTTTAAAAAAGCCATCCTAGATGGCTTTTTTCATGCAAACGCGCTCCATGCCTAGGTTTCGCGGCTCTAACAAGCCAAAATATTGGCCATTTCACCTACGAAATCATTCCGAACAAAGCAAGTATTCACAGTCATTGCCCCATTTTCATGAGCAGAAAAAAAATACTTCCCTTTCGCACCCCAAAAAAGCCAATTCAGCAGCTCATCCTTGTGCTTATTTTATGCGCAAGCGGTTTGCTTTTTTGGCTGACCTTGCGTGATTACGGTTACAAAACAGGCGATGCCGCCATTGCAGACAAAGTGTATGCTTGGCGCAAGTCTTTGCAGCTGGAACAACTTGAGAAAGAAAATAATCTGCCACGCGGCCTGCTTTCCGCCGTAATGCATCAAGAATCTGCAGGCGATCCTTTGGCGCAGAGCCATGTTGGCGCAAAGGGTTTGTTTCAATTTATGCCTGCAACCGCGCAAGACATGAATCTGGCTGACCGCTCAGACCCGCAAACGTCTTCTCAAGCGGCAGCAAAATACCTAAACATGTTACAAAACCGCTACAACAAAAACATTTCCCTCACTTTGGCCGCATACAATTGGGGCTTAGGCAATGTTGACCAGTACATAAAACCGCAAGGCAAGTTATCCAGAAGCAATTTTGACAAATATCAATTGAGCAAAATGCCCAACGAAACTCAAAATTACATCACTCGAATTAAGATGTTGCGTTCCACATATTATTTGCGCTAGAAACACAAAGCACAAATGCATAAAAGCACAAAAAAACACAACCTTCGGTTGTGTTTTTTTGTTTGAGACATTCTAAGTCAGCCCTTTTGAGCCCTCCGGCACACGGAGGTTTCGAAGATACGCAACACCGTACCGGTGGCGTAGACCGACATGCCGGCAGGCATGATCCAAAAACTGGGACACGTTTGCCGGAATAATGGGGCACGCGTTGCAGAAACACCACCGGTAACGTTCGACCTGAACACTCATCTAGTTTAGTGTGTCGCATCCAACCTGAATAGTTTTCAGGTCGGTGCGTTCTTGGCCTCTCACAAGCGGCTTTCAGTGCAGAAGGTGCGCTTCGTCAGGCGTCGACAAATATCACCTTCCCGGTGATGAAACTATCAACCGAACGCTCAAAGGCTTTGCCTACCAGCGTGCTGGGGACAGGCTGGAAGCCTGGCATCATTTCCCCATATACGTCCCATGCCTCCTCAAGAACTGTAGGGTTGACGACGTTGATGCGAATTTGGCGTGGAAGCTCGTGCGCTACGCACTGTACGAAGGTGTCGATCGCGCCGCTCGTGGTGGCGTCCGCAATGGCCATAGGAATGGGTTTGACATTGAGAATGCCCGAAATCAGCGTAAATGAGCCGCCGTCTTTGATGTAGTTCAGACCCACATTTACTAAATTGATCTGACCCATCATCTTACCCTGGATAGTCGTGTCCCACTGCTCATCGGTCATTTCGCTGAAGTTGGCGTATTCGCAGTAGCCAACGGTATTGACGACGGCGTCGAACGCCCCGACTTTTTCGAACAACGCCCTGATCGACGCCTTGCTGGTGATATCGACCTTGTGGTCGCAGCCTGTGCCTGAGCGACTGGCGGTGATGACATTGTGTTTTTTGAGGCCTGTCATAGCGGCTTGGCCCATATGCCCTTGGGCGCCAATCAAAATTACGGTTTTCATAAAAATTCCTTGATTAAATGTTTGGGAACCCGTATTCTATGGCACACACAGATACAATTACAATCATAATTGGCTTGTATGAGATACAACTAAAATGACAGAAAGAATCGATAAATGACAGAAAGAGTCGATGTAAAGCACATGCGGGTTTTGCTGCATCTCGTGCGCGAAAAAAACGTTTCTCGCGTTGCGGAGCGACTTGAGATATCGCAACAGGCTGTCAGCAATTACCTTAAGCGCTTGCGTAAAGTCTTTCCCTATGAGTTGTTCCTGCGCCAGAACGCAGGCCTACAGCCAACCGACTACGCATATGAGCTAGCGACCAAATTTGAAAAAATAATAGCAGAGGTCGACGGTGTCTTTAATTCATTCCCATTCGATCCTGTAACGAGCGAGTACGTGTTCAGAGTCATCGCAAATGAATATGCGCAACTGTCTATCATCCCGTCGCTCTCGCTGCTCATGCGCGAACGCGCACCTGGGGTGAAACTTGAAGTCATTGATTTCAATCTTACTCAGCATGCCAAAACGCTGGCACAAGGAGAGGCTGATCTGGTGATTGGTTTTTCTGACTATGTCGATTTAGGACTAGTACGGCATACACTGAGACGCGATCATTACTGCTGTGTTGCTCGGGAAGGTTCGATGCTGCCTCAACAGATACAAGAGCTGGGCGATGTGTCTTCACATCCTCATGTGGATTTCGCCAGTGGCTTAGGCAATTTGGGCAGCCGATTGAATGATTTCCTTAGCGCCCAGAAGGTTAGCCGCACCGTGATTGCCACTTTGCCCTGCTACACGTCTGTGCAGGCTTTTATGCGCGTGAATGACACATTGGCATTCATACCCTCGTCCATAGCCGCCGCTGGAGGTTTTCAGGTGATGGATATAGACATGTCTTCCCTGAGTTTCAATGTAGTTGTGGGGCGGCATCGAAGAGCTATGGGTAGCGCATCCGGAGATTGGCTTGCCCAAGTTGTTGCAGAATTGCCCGCATCGCCTTAGTGCAAATTCATCAGGCCTGCAAGCATCCAACACCATGTGGTGACGGACAAGCCTCCCGTTATCTGCAATGGCCGAGAAGTTTTTACTTACTCAACCAACGCGCTGTACTGCGTCCAGCGGTAACTATCCCAATAACGAACAACCTAGCGGAGTAAACAAACCCTTAAAATACCAACAAAGGAGATCTGCTATGAAACACAAGAAATACAGCGGAAGTCAAATCGCCGCTATCCTCAAAGAAAGCACCCACGACGTGAACATGCCAGAACCATGTTGACATTGACTGGGAGCGCCGACTCACTCGATTGCAGAAAGATTTAAAGAATAGCCTGCAGCATTCACCTTTAACTGAGCACAATTGCCAACGGGCAACGTCACTTTGTCATGCACATGGCCAAACGGAAAATCAGTCAAAATTGGCACATTGCAACAGCTGCGAATTTGCGCCACCATTTGCGCATAGTCATAGCCGCAATCATTGTCATACAATCGATAACCATTGAACTGCCCCAAAATCACCGCAGACTGAGCCTCCAATATCCCTGCATCGCGCAGTTGATACAAGTTGCGCTCCACACGGTACGGGTGCTCATTGATGTCTTCTAAGACCAAAATCCCCTGCTTGATTGACGGCATATAGGGCGTGCCAACCGCTTGATTGACCATTGTTAGATTGCCGCCCCACAAAACTGCATCGCTCTCAAACTGATACGGCTGCGCTGCCGCAACCTCGACGCTGTCAACCCCTTCATTGAGCAGGCGCCAAAAATGCGCTTGCATAAATTCAGATGGCGACTCGACGCCAAAATCAAAGCAGGCCATTGGCCCCAAATAGGATGACTTTCCAGTTAACGCCAAATAAGCCAAAGAGAACAGCGTGAAGTCACTGTGCCCCATAAACTTTAAATCGGCTTTGGCAATTGCTTGAAAATCAATTTCACGGACAATTCGAGAAATGCCGTAACCACCCCGAACCGCCATGACCAAATCAGGCTTTATCTGGGCATCAATAAAACGCGCCAAGCTGTTCAGCTCTTCAAGGCGCTCGGCATCTGTACCTGCAAACCGTTGATGTTGCCGCAATGCGGCGCCTTGCCCCTTAACCCGCCAGCCGCGCTGCTCAAAATACTGCAGCGCTCGTGCAACGGCGGTTTGATCTTGCGGATGGCCTGATGGCGCAATGAGTTGCAAAAGTGGCATTTGGTATCCTGTAATTAAGCGTTAATGCCTTGGCTATCCAAGTAAGACTCATAGTCGCCTTTGAAGTCGACCACTGAGCCATCGGGCTTTACTTCAATAATTCGGGTGGCAACACTGTCAATGAACTGACGGTCATGCGAGACAATAAAAACGGTTCCCTCATATTTTTCGAGCGCCAACTGCAGTGACTCAATCGACTCCATGTCCAGATGATTGGTAGGCTCATCCAACATCAACACATTGTGCCGCCCCAGCAACAATCGGCCAAAACTCATTCGATGTTTTTCGCCGCCCGACAAGACTTTTACTTCTTTACCAACATCGTCACCTGAGAACAACAAGCGCCCCAAAACCCCGCGAATGGCTTGGTCATCATCGCCTTCTTGGCGGTACTGACTCATCCAGTCAAACACCTTTTCGGTCGAATCAAAGTGCTCTGCGACATCCTGCGCCATATAACCGATATCGGCATTTTCTGACCATTTAACAAACCCCGTGTCCGAATCAAGGTCACCTTGCAACACGCGCAACAAGGTGGTTTTCCCGACGCCATTGCCACCAATAATCGCGATTTTTTCACCCGCTTCAACCATGCCCGAATAATGTTGAATCACGGGCTTGTCAAATTTTTTGCTGATGGTTTCAACTTCCAAAGCCAAGCGATGTAAGACCTTTTTTTGCTCAAAACGCATGTACGGATTTTGGCGTGATGATGGTTTCATTTCAACCGTGTCCGCCTTGATTTTTTGAATCATTTTTTGACGCGACGTTGCCTGGCGCGCTTTGGCCTTATTGGCCGCGAATCGTTGCACGAACTCTTGCAGCTCAGAAATACGTTCTTTGGCTTTAGAGTTAGAGGCCATTTGACGGGCGCGAGACTCTGCGGAGGCGAGCATGTAATCATCATAGTTGCCGGAGTAAACAGTGAGCGTGCCGTAATCCATATCCGCCATGTGCGTGCACACGCCATTCAAAAAATGACGGTCATGACTGATAATCACCATCGTGCTGTCTTGCTCATCTAACGCATGCTCAAGCCAGCGGATGGTGTCAATGTCCAAGTTATTGGTTGGCTCATCAAGCAGTAAAATATCTGGGTTTGAAAACAGCGCTTGCGCCAACAACACCCGAACTTTAAGCCCTGGCGCAACGGCTTCCATTAAGCCGGTATGAAATGCAGTGTCAATTCCAACGCCTGACAATAGGCTGCCGGCTCGAGACTCTGCTGTATAGCCGTCATATTGAGCAAAAACGCCTTCTAATTCGGCCGCTTTCATGTAATCATCTTCTGTCGCCTCCATGTTGGCATAAATAGCGTCGCGCTCTGTCATTGCCGCCCACATCTCAACATGCCCCATCATCACCACGTCTAAAACCCGCATGTCCTCAAAAGCAAATTGGTCTTGACGCAACTTGCCCAGACGCACGTTGGGCTCAAGAATCACTTGACCTTGACTTGGCTCCAAATCGCCACCCAAAATTTTCATAAAGGTTGATTTCCCACAACCATTAGCGCCGATAAGGCCGTAACGGTTGCCTTCACCAAACTTGACATTGATGTTTTCAAACAAAGGCTTTGCGCCAAACTGCTGGGTAATATTTACGGTTGAAAGCACGTGAAACTCCGATTTTTAATAGATAAAAAGAAACACGCTGGCAACTACCAGCGCGTGAGGATTTTAGGTGGGCGACTTGGCATCTACATTCGCGTTGAGCTTTGTTGCGAATAGTTTGACACCATAGCGTTGTCTAAGCGTGTCGAGGAATGCGCGGCTTTGTAGCTGCGCATCGTAGCTGGCCATGCCGTTATAGGTCTGCTTCAACTCTTCCTCAGACAAAGTCAGGGCGGGCGCAGCACCGACCAGTCGAACCAAACCAATCGAGGTGTCGGTTTGATTCAAAAACAATGCAGGATAGGTTGAGGTTGCCATGACTTTACCTAATGTGATGTTAGATAAACTGTCTTGATTGAAAAAACCAACACGCATCGGCGCAGCCAAAGGGGTTGTGGCAGCCATTGTCGGCAATTTTTCTTGATACTTTTGGGTCATTTTGGCGAGCGCTGCCTTGTTTTTGAGTTTGGCCTCCACTTCATTCGCAACCAAGTCAAGCGGTTGCAAACCAGGCGCCGTTGATTTAACAACCCGACCAACCAAAACCCCGCCATTCATTGGCATGGGTTGGCTAATGGCATTTGAGGCGGCCATTTCTCCATTTGCCAAAGCGCTTCGAACCGCTGGGTTTTTCAATGCATCAGGTAGATTTGCGCTAGAGGTTCGAGTCAGGCCGGCAAACGTCTCTTTTTTTACAGCATACTTGGCAACCAAAGCATCCATATCCTTTGGATTGGCAGCGCTTGCTTGAGCAACGGAAGCCGCAAGTTTCTCGAGCAATACTTTTTGTGCCAGCGCTTTTACTTTAATCGGATCTTTACGAAACTGAACCAAATCGGCTGCGGTTGGCTGAGTCACACCGCCTGCTGTCGCAAACTTACGGATATCCTCATCTGTTGGAACGTAGGCAGTTTGGTTTAGTGGCATAAATGCGTACTCTAAATCAAACGTTGCGGCGCGCGTAAACTCTGCTTGATGTGCATCGTAATACTCTTTCACGGCAGCAGGCGTGATAGAAATCGCGGCCAAGTATGGCGCCATGTCTACAGCTTTATTCTCAACTGTCTGCATTTTTGAGAAAACGTCTTTTACAGCGCTCTTTTGGAAAGGCAGCAAAGCCAAACCAAACGTCAGCGGTTGAGAAACATTCATTTCTGAGAGCGTGCGGCGATTTCCATCCAAAAAAGCCTGCTCGCTTATTTTTTGAGATTTAAGGATTTTGGCCAACTCCGCCGTATCAATAGCACCTTGAGCGTTTTTTGGCATAGACGGGTCATCTTTGAGGTATTGAGCAACCGCTGTATCGGTTGCCAAAAGATTTTCTGTCGTCACCGTATGTTTTAAGAGCGCCCGATCAACCATCACATTCAGATGTTGCAAACGCTTTTCATCTGTATTGTAAGCAGCTTCGTTATACGCATCACCCAATCGCTTGCGCTCTTCTTCCTTCGCCGCCGTATAGCTTTTTTCAAACTGCTGCAAATCGATACTGTCATCGCCCAGCTCAGCAACAATGGGCGCTCGCCCGTAGTTCTGCACCGAGGTTGAAAGCCCACCAAAGACAAGCGGGATGAACAGTAAGCTCATGACAATTTGAATAAGTTTCTGATTTTTTTGAATGGTTTGGAACATATTTTCCTCGGATAACGATACGTGACACAGACTCAATTATAAAGGAGCGCAACAAAAAAGGCGAACCTAAGTTCACCTTTTTAACACTTCTGGCGGAGCGGACGGGACTCGAACCCGCGACCTCCGGCGTGACAGGCTGGCATTCTAACCAACTGAACTACCGCTCCTTTTTAGTTTAGATGCGTTTGGTGGGTATTGAGAGGCTCGAACTCCCGACCTACGCCTTGTAAGGGCGCCGCTCTACCAACTGAGCTAAACACCCGCATCCATTGACTTTTCACTAAAAATCTAAAAACTTGTTTTTTTTTTTAGATTTACACTTGCTTCATTCTGGCGGAGCGGACGGGACTCGAACCCGCGACCTCCGGCGTGACAGGCTGGCA
>JAFEII010000031.1 GCA_017495165.1 Hydromonas sp.
CACACTTATCGGCTGTTAATTTTTAAGGAGCTTTTTAATCAACCTTGCCTTGGCTCGGTTGTTTTTGAATCTTTTTGCACCGTCTTGCGTCGAGTGCAGGAGCGAGATTATGAAGCGCTTCAAACAAACTGTCAAGTATTTATTTTAACAATTTAACATTTTTTCGAAAGAACGCTTAATTCTCTCAATACATATTCTACCCACATTTTAATTTATGTCTTATACTTAACGACGTCTGAACGCATGGGCGCTTACTTTTTAAGGAGCATCGTATGAACAAATATTCTTCATCAGCACTCATAATTGGCAGCATCGTTCTGAGCTTTTCAGCTCAAGCTAAAACCGACACGAACAATGACGGTTTCTTTAGTAGAGAGGAATTGATTGCCTCGAGCCACGCCCGTATTGAAAAGAAATTTGCACAAGCTGATGCCAACCATGACAACAAAATTACAATGGACGAACTTGCAGGCCAAAAACTCTCTGTGGCCAAAGCGGCCGATGCGGATAAAGACGGGGTTATTACGCTCGCCGAAGCCAAAAAGCATTCTGAAGCCACAGTTGACAAACGCATGGCAAAGAAAGACACAGACAAAGATGGCAAGCTAAGCAAAGAGGAACGGCAACGCAAAACCTCTTAAGCCTTCTGAAGTCGAGCACTCTAAAATTAAACAAGCAGCCCTAGCGGCTGTTTGTTGACGACTGCATAATTGTCACACCGCTACCAATCACCCGCAAACCACAAAATCTCGCACATCCTAGGATAAACCTGCCCGACTCATGTACAATGCACGGCTGCGCAATCCTGTCTTTCTGCCACATTTCTTTTATTGACCACGACGGGCGTTTTACACACAAAACGACAGGTCAATCATCCTTACACTGGTTATATATATGTTATTTACTGAACTCGGGTTATCCGAACCCATTTTGCGCGCCATCAACGAGCAAGGGTACACCACGCCCACGCCGATTCAGGCGCAATCAATTCCTGCGGTACTCAATGGTGGCGACTTACTTGCTGCTGCCCAAACGGGCACAGGCAAAACCGCTGGCTTTACTTTGCCGATTTTGCAACGTTTGTCCACCGCCACCAACCGCCCAATGGGCAATCACAAACCGATTCGCGCCTTGATTTTAACCCCCACGCGTGAATTGGCCGCGCAGGTGCATGAATCGGTTGCGACATACAGCAAATACACCTCACTAACCGCCACCGTGATTTTTGGCGGCGTGGGTGCAAATCCGCAGATTCGGGCAATTCAAAAAGGCTTGGACATTTTGGTTGCCACGCCCGGCCGCTTACTTGATTTGATGCAACAAGGCTGCATTTCGCTCAAGCACGTTGAAATTTTGGTATTGGACGAAGCCGACCGCATGCTTGACATGGGATTTTTGCGCGACATCAAAAAGGTTTTGGCGGCATTGCCAAAAACCCGCCAAAACCTATTATTCTCCGCCACATTTTCTAAAGACATCAAAGCCTTGGCAGACACACTGCTTGATTCGCCCGCACTCATCGAAGTGGCGCGCAGCAACAGCACCAACGAGGCCATTACCCAAAAAATCCATCCAGTCGATCGCAACGGCAAGCACCCACTGCTCACGCACCTGATTAAAACCAACCAATGGAAACAAGTATTGGTATTTACCCGCACCAAACACGGCGCAAACAAGCTCGTGACCCAGCTCGAAAAAGACGGCATTTCGAGTATGGCCATTCACGGCAACAAAAGCCAATCAGCGCGCACCAAGGCGCTCTCAGAATTTAAAGAAGGCAAAATCATCGCCTTGGTTGCCACCGATATTGCCGCACGCGGGATTGACATTGACCAATTGCCGCACGTCGTCAACTACGAATTACCCAACGTACCAGAAGACTACGTGCACCGCATCGGACGCACAGGCCGTGCGGGCTCTAACGGCGAAGCGGTGTCATTGGTCTGTGTAGACGAAAATCAACTGCTCAAAGACATCGAAAAACTGATTAAACAAACCTTGCCGCGCGAAATCGTTGCAGGATTTGAGCCAGACCCACGCGCCGTCGCACAACCCATCCAACTGCGCAGTGCCCAGCCACCACGCGGTGGGCAAAGCAAGCCACGCAGCCACAACGCCCCGCGCACCAACGCAGGCCCAGGGCAATCGCGCCCCAGCGGCAATCAAAATGGCAACAGCAATGCGCCCAATGGCGAACAACGCCGTCGCAACCCAGCGCCCCGAAAGCCACAAGGGCGCACAGGCGCGTAGCTTTATTTAAAAATGTAAGTAAAATGTAAAGGCGCAGTCATTGCGCCTTTTTTACAATCTAAATTTTATAATCTAAAATACCCAAAATCCAACCAACCTTTGGAGAAGACATGATTGCGCTACAACTCTACCTCACCTATATCGCCGCCGTGTTTGTCATTTCCGGCACACCAGGGCCGAACATGTTGCTCGCCATGACCCACGGCATTCGCTACGGCGCACGCCACGCGCTGCCCACCATGATTGGCGCGATGCTTGGCGTGGTGGTGATTCTGTGCGTTTCCTTGAGCGGTTTGGGCGCACTGCTCAAGACTTCGGCGGATTTATTTATGGTGGTCAAATGGCTGGGCGCGGCGTATTTGATTTATTTGGGAATAAAAATGTGGCTCGAAAAAGTCAGCGACTCGGTTGAGAATGCAGACAACACGACAACCACCACATCAATCAGTACCGCAATTCCAAGCGCATTCCAGCGCTTTTCAACGGGATTTGGCGTGGCATTGTCCAATCCAAAAGCCATTTTGTTTGGCTTGGCATTTTTCCCGCAATTCATCAACCAAAACACCGCATTACTGCCGCAAGCCGCACTATTACTGGGCACATTTGCATTTATCGAATTATCATGGATGACAGTCTACGCCAGCGGCGGCACGTGGTTGGCGCAATTTCTGACCACGCCGCGCAACATTCGTCGTTTCAATCGCGGCTCAGGCACGGCGTTTATTTTGGCGGGATTGGGGCTGGGCATATTTGGCAAAAGCCGTTAAGCAGGGCAACCATCCCAACCAATTGAGGAAAATTAAGAAAAATTGAACGAAATTAAATAAACTAAATAAACTAAAATCAAAAAGCAAAAACCGCCAACATGGCGGTTTTTGCTTTTTGGCAACCCTCATTGCTTGCCACGCAACACCATCAAGGCCGCATGGATGTCGGAAACGGCCAAACCAGCGCTGCTTTTACGGCGGGAGGCGGCACTTGCTGCACCTGGACTTTAGCGGCAACCACTGGCGGCACCGCTTCTTTAACCACGGTTTTAGAGGCTGTTTTTTTAGCCACAGGTTTTTTAGGCGTTACAGCCGCCACGTCATTTTTTTTCATACAAGCTCCTCATTATTATGAATCACTGCACGCAATGCCACCAAAACAAAGCCACCCATCAAGCGCACACCCCATCAAAATCAAGAATGCGCCCCCATTAAGGTGCGCATTTTTCAAAAAATCCGTGAGGTATGATAGCACTTTTTTGCTGAGTTTTTAAGCATTTTGTTTGTTTTTAATCAAGAATTGCCTAAAAAACAAGCAAATACACCCAAACACACCCAATACCAAGTAAACCCAACAAAATCAGCCCATCAAGCCCCAGCCGCAAACTTAAGCGGCATTAGCCGTAATCACAATCCGACGATTCAGTGCCAAGCATGCAATCGTCGCGCCAGCCTTCCCGCCATTGCAGTTCACCATAGGCAGAGACGCGCCTGGAATTTATCGAGTTGCCCGAAGATTTAGCGCAAGCAAGGCGCATGATTGCCGCGTCGATTCAAACCTATAATTCGATGAGACCTCATTTGTCTGCGTGAATGCAACGATAAAACGCCCGATGCTGTGCATCAGGCGTTTATCCAACATGTTAAAAATGCGGCGGTTTGTCCGTCGTAAAACTGTCAACTTATTTTAGGACGGAGCAGCTTGCCATCTGTTGGTTTGCTTGAGTTGATATGTAAAAATGATGTCATTATTTAACAATAATGTCATTATGAACTTCTTTGACACCACCAACCTCATTGGCCAACCGTTCGGCTACGTTTCTTTCGTCTCGACTGCTTGCAAAACCAGACAGTTGAACGACACCGCCCAAAGTTTCGACTTTAATTGCGTAGGCACTGACCATTTTATTTTCTATGTAACGTGCACGAATCGAGTTGCTAATCGTTACATCATCAATGTACGAGCCTGCAGTCTGGTTGGGGTGGTTGATCATTGAGCAACTTGTTCCTAGCAGAACGGCCAAACCAAGACAAAGTGCGGCAGCAGATTTGGTGTAGTGATTTTTCATGGTGACTCCTTTAGTGAATGCAGCTTTTTGAGAAGAAGCTGATAAAAACTTTGTGCGCTTTTGGATTGCAGCCACGCCACGGTCTTGGGTGATACGTATTGCCAAGGTTGCGTCAATACCAAACTTGCACCGACAATTGCAACCCACCCCATCAATCGGAGTGGGTGCTTTTGTAAATACGAGCCGATGGTACAACCAAACACTGCATCAACAACACCCCACATGTTTGACGGGACTTGTGGTTCGTGTGTTGATTGCACATGCATCAAAACCGCATAACGCAGGTTAATCAAACGTTGCTGTGCTGAGGTTGGCTTCATGATAACCCTTGAACTTTTTCCAACATGCGCTTGTCTTGTTGCAACTCATAGCTCAAACTTTGCAATGCCTTTGTTTTACTGCGTTGCTGAGTCGCAAGTAAGGCAAATATAAAGCTCATAAACAGCAAAATGGCAGGTGCAATCATGAGTTCTTGCCATTTACTGTCAGGCAAACTAAGCGTTAACATAAATGCAACTGCTGCCACAACCATGAAAGCGGTTGTACTGATGCAGGCCAATAGCGCATAGCACACGCGCCTGAGGTTATGCCGCTTAGACTGATGCCAGAGTTCACGCAGCAGCTCGACGTAACTCGTTAAATACTCTTGCACCAAGTCTGGCCTTTCACTCGACAAGCGTATGATGGTTTTCAACATAATGCCCCCTATTTCCGCCGACGTGATTTGAATACAAGTGAGGCAAATACAGCGCCCGCTGCCGCTGCAATAAAAGCAGATTGAATGGGCTTTTTGCCGACATACGACTCTATCGAGTGGGCATAGCTTTTAACTGAGTTCTGTGCTTTTTCACCCGCATGACGCAACCATCAACACCATCATGCAGTTTTTTATCTGCATTTTTTGCCCAGTTTTGCACTTCTGGATACACTTTTTCAACGGTTTTTTCAACCGATTCAATCGCACCATTGATGCTGTTTTTAACGTTTACAGACGCTTCAGATAATTGATTGATTACGTCGTTATCAGATGCTTTGGTAGGAAGATTAGACATGGATATACCCTTAATGAAATTTATAAACCGGCTATTTTTTTAATAAGTTAACGATAAATGCTGCAATAGCCAAAATAGAAAACAAAAAAAACAGAATTTTTGCAATCTCGACTGCGCCTGATGCGATACCACCAAAACCAAAAATGGCGGCCACTAGGGCAATACAGAAAAAAACAACTGCGTAACGCAACATAGATTTCTCCTTTGTAAATGTAAAATTGACATTTATAAAACACACATCTTCACAGCTGCTGCAACAACCAGCTTAGATGACACGCTGCATGCTCTTGTGTTTTGAACTTGTTTCCTTCTATGAGTCATTTCCTCGGTATGCCAGATGGCTTAACCCGTCAACAACGAAGCAACTATGCGGTCAAAATGATATTGGGTCTGTACGATGTGACACATAGGTTAAAATAAACAAGCTCGTTTTTTAAGCTGACCTAGGATGCTAAAAGTTTGCGGTTGCAGCCGCCATTAATTAAATACAGGGTATACAAATGGAAGTACAACGAGAGCGTTCATGTAATCATTTATTGGCCACCCTGTCTGACGAAGACTGGCAGCGTGTATCTGCTCATTTAGAATGGGTTGACATGCCATTGGGGAAAGTTTTATACGAGTCTGGTGTGACCTTAAGCCATGTTTACTTCCCAACAACGGCGATTATTTCGTTACTCTATGTGATGGAGGACGGTGATTCTGCTGAAATTTCGGTGGTCGGTTTTGAGGGCGTTGTGGGTATTTCGCTGTTTATGGGGGGCGAATCCACCCCCAGTCGTGCCGTCGTACAAAGCGCTGGCGCCGCACTGCGACTTCCATCCACATACATCAAGCAAGAATTCAGCAAAGCCGGCCCGCTCATGCATTCATTGTTGCGCTATACACAGGCACTCATCACGCAAATGTCGCAAACGGCGGTATGCAATCGCCATCATTTATTGGATCAGCAACTGTGTCGCTGGTTGTTGCTCAGTTTGGATCGTTTACAAGGCAAAGAGTTAATTATGACGCAAGAGCTCATCGCCAATATGTTGGGTGTGCGCCGTGAAGGCGTAACGGAAGCGGCCTTGAGACTGCAAAGAGCCAAGTTAATCCGCTATGCGCGCGGACACATCACAGTGCTTGATAGAGCGGGGCTTGAGGCGCGAACATGCGAATGCTATGCGGTGGTGAAAAAAGAATACGATCGATTGCTGCCGTAGGCTTTACCTTGACGCGGCGACGGCTGTCAATATGCTATTCGCCAAAAATATGCGACGCAAGCCCGTAAGACGACTCAATCGTAGGGTTAATGCGCGCGGCAATCCGCCGCATGTGTTGACTGTGGCACCGATGTGGGCACGTGCTTGAAAAATTTGGTGGATTGCTGCGCGAATCGCCCCGACAAAACCAAAAAAATTCGCGTCCCTGCATTTGAGCAATGCTGTTGTTGTGTGATTCATCATGCCCTTGCTGGCGCATGGAATAACCGCCACGCGCCCCTACAATCCCACCATTTTGGTTTTTAAAAGGATGTGTGTTTCCATTGGCCGCGCATCAAAACGGCCAAAGCAGAGGATTTGCCCTGTTTGGTCGCACAGTACGGGAATCATGTTGGCGTATGCATTGAGCAGATCCGGTTGCTCATCTATGTCGATGTGGGTGATCTCAAATCTCAGGTGCTGCGCTGCGCCCCACACGCGCAGGTCTTGCAGCATGTCGTGGCACAAGTGGCAGGTTTCGCGGCCGTATAGGGTGAGTTTGATGGCGGGCATGTGGGGTTAATTGAACGGCAGTTCCACAAACTGCGGCACGCCGTTGCGTTGGACGTAGAGCAACAGCGCCTCGTCTTTTTGGGTGGCGTTGATTTGTTCGTACAGTTGTTGCGCGCTGTCGGTTTTTTTGAGGTTAACGCTTAAGATGATGTCGCCAACCTCAAAGCCGATTCGCGCGGCGGCGTTGCTGGCTTGGCTGACTTGGACGCCATGTTCTATTTGTAAGCTCGCTTTTGCGGCGGTGCTGATTTCTTGAATGATCAAACCTGTTTTATCCAAAATCAGTTGATGAACTGGGGAGATGTCGCTGCGCTTGGCGGGCATGGGCTGCGCCAGTTGCACAATTTGGAGGGTGCCTGCGCGTAATACAGTGAGTTGCACGGCGTCATTTTGATTGAGCAGTTCGGTGAGTGGCGCCAAATCTGCGGCGTTGCTAATGGCAATACTTTCTAATGCGCGAATCACATCGCCTTTTTGCAAGCCTGCTTTTGCAGCGGCGCTGCCTTTGGCAACTTGGCTCACCCATGCGCCACCGTCAGCTTTGAGCGTTTGAGTTTGCAGGTTGGGCGTGATGTCTTGCGCGCTCAAGCCCAATTTGGGCCATGTTTGGTTCGATGGCACTGTCGGCGCAGCGTCACGGCTTAAGTTGTTTACCGCCACATGCCGCGCTGCGCCAGCACCCAAACGCAGCGCAGTTGAGTTCATACCCAGCACCTCGCCTTGCGCGTTTAAAAGTGGCCCGCCGCTGTTGGCTGCGGTGACGTCAGCGTCGGTAATCAATGCGGCTGACTCACCGCTGATAATCCGCCCCGCCGATGCGCCTTTTTGGTTGGCACCGATGGCCAAAACCCATTCGCCGTCCGCAATATGCGTGGCCTGCGGCAAGGGTTCAAGGTTGGTTGCACTGATATTGAGCACCGCCAAATCCCGCTTTGAGTCAACGCTGCCTAAACGCGCTTTAAAACGGCGCTTGTCGGCCAACACCACGTACAGCTCTTGCGCACCTTTGACAAACTGATAATTGGTGACCACCGCGCCATTGCGGTTCAAAATAAAACCGCTGCCGTTGGTTTTCTTTTTGACCGTGCTGGTGACTGGCGCGGCATTTACGGGAGCGTCAACGTCATGAAAAATATGTGAGTACGCTTGATACACATGGGTTTGTGCGGCTTTTTTTTCAACCTCTGGCACGGTGACTTTAATCAAACGCACGGATTGAATCGCGACAATCCCGCTGGCGCTGGTGCGCATCAATTGCGCCACATCGGGCGCGGCCAATCCGACTTGCGGCAGCAAAATGGCAAGGATGAAGAATGAAAAAGCGCTGACGCGAGGTTGCATGGTTGAGCCTTTTGGGCGTAAAAATTGACGATACAATAAAAGTAGGGCGGGCATTTATGCCCGCCAGCGCTTGTGAATACGAGGTTTTAAAGCGGTTTTAAATTGGGCGCGATGAATCGCGCCCCTACAAAACACCGTGCCAATTAACACAAATAAACCCACCGCGGCGTCATTCCCGCGTAGGCGGGAATCCAGACCAAACGCACAACGTTTGCGCAGCCTGTCGTTATGAGGCAGTTGGCCACGCGTTGCGCGGGAATAACGGTGGATTGTGTTGTGTCATTTTCTATTCGCCACGATTGGGCACGATGAATCGCGCCCCTACAAAACACTGTGCCAATTTAAAAACCAATTAAAACATCAAGTACAACCACAAACCCCAATCAAACAGGCGGTGAGTAGCGATAACCCAAGCCGTACACAGACTGCACCACATCAGCACCAGGCAAAACGGCGTCAATTTTTTTGCGCAGGTTTTTAATGTGGCTATCAACCGCACGGTCAAACACGTCTAAATTTTCGCTGTACGCTTGCGCAATCAACTGGTCGCGTGAAAAAATCCGTTCAGGTTGCGCCAACAATGTATTAAACAAACGCAATTCGGTTGGGGTCAAATCGAGTTTTGCCTCGCCAAACCGAATCACTTGCGCCGTTGGGTCATACACAAAAGCGCCCTCGCCAGCACCAGCACCCATAGAACGGCGCAGCAATGCTTTCACCCGCGCCACCATTTCGTATGGGCTAAACGGCTTGCACAAGTAATCATCCGCGCCAGACTCAAAGCCAGACAAGCGGTCTAACTCATCAACTTTGGCGGTAATCATCATGACTGGCACGTCCGAAAACTCACGAATCGCGCGACACAGCGCCACACCATCGCGCCCCAAATGGTCGGGCAACATCACGTCAATCAGCACAATATCGGGCTTTTGCAGTTTCACCGCCTCTAAAACCACATCGCCTTTGTCATGCCAATGCACCAAATACCCCGCGTTTTGCAAATAGGCCTGCTGCACCTGTGCAATCATCGCCTCATCTTCAACCAGTAAAATCTGTGCCTTGCGTTCCATAATTTCCCCTTCGGTGGATTAAACATCAACAAACAACTCAAATTTCAACATGCGCTCGCTGCGACTTCTTAGACCTGTAGGACGGGCATTTATGCCCGCCACCTGCGCATCCATCCATTCATTTTACTTATTCAACGGCAATTCAATCACCACCGTCAAACCGCCCAACTCTGAATGCTGCGCATAAATCAGCCCGCCATGCGCCTTGATAATGCCCTCACAAATCGCCAAGCCCAAGCCAGAACCACCTTTGGCGCGGTTGCGTGAGGTATCGCAGCGATAAAACCGTTCAAACAAATGCTTGAGCGCCTCATCAGACACCGCAGGCGCGCTGTCACTCACCACAATGTGCACCCGCTTGCCATCGGCTTGAAGCCCAATCACAACCGAGCCCGGCGCGTCAGTGTACCGCAAGCTGTTGACCAACACATTGCGCAATACTTGCGTAAGGCGTTGGTCGTCCGCGCACACCGTCACCGCCGGCACATCATCTTGCAAACGCAACGCCAAGCCTTGCTGCGCAAACGCGGGCAAATGTTCTTGCACCACGTCCTGCAACCAGTCGGGCAAAAACAACTTGGTTTTGCGCAAATCCCAGCCACCTTCAACCGCCCGTGACACCGCTTGTAAGTCATCCACCAAATTGGTCAAATCCGTAATGGTGTTTAAATTGTGCTGCCATTCATCCGCCGCCGCTGGAATAATCCCATCGCGCATCGCTTCATTGCGCATCCGCAAAATCGTGAGCGGCGTGCGCAATTCATGCGAGGTGTCGGACACCCATTGCTGGCGCGCATTTGCTTGCGCCTGCAATTGCGCGGTCATCACATTAAAGTTTCGTGCGATTTCAGCGGTTTCGTCCGTTTGATCCTCACTCAAACGCGTGTCCAGATGCCCTTGCGACACGCGTCGAAACGCATTTTGCAAACGAATCATCGGTTTTTTAAAATGATCCGCCAACAAACCGGCCACCATCAACGACAACACCGCCGCAACAAACATCAGAACCATCACCACATTGAGCTGGCGCGCCAAAAACGCATGCCCCAAATCGTCCTCGTCTGACGGGTCTTTGCGCACTGACCAAAAACCAATCAGCTGCTTGTCCGCGCCTTTAATCTCTTTGGTCACCGACAAATCAGATGAAAATTTATCGCCCACCACAAACACACCCTGCGCATCAAGCAACGCCACCCCGCGCACATAACGCGGCAAATGCGGATAGCGTTCAGCCGCACCAATGTATTCATTGCCCGAGCGCTCCATGCGTTTTTCGCGCTGCGTGTCCTCGACCTGCAGCACCAACTCCATCCATGTCGCAGGGTCTTTTAAGCCATCGATCTGGCCATGTTGCGCAACATACCGCACCACTTCCGACTCAACTATCACCAAACGGCGCAGTTTGACTTGCGCTATGTAGTCATCAAAACCATTGCGCATTTGATAATGAATCCCGCCCGCAATACTCAACACCAGCAATGCCGCTGTGGCAAAAAATGACAAAAACAGCTTTTTTTGAAGAGATAAGCGCATAAAGTCAATCGAAAAATGAATTTAAAAATCGGTCTAAAATTCAATCATTAAAAATAGCGGACGCCATAAGTTTTTGCCGATTGTAGGACGCAAAAGCGCATAAAAAATGGAATGCAACGCACCCCATTTTATATACATGACCAATCACACCAAAACGCGCTCAATCCCGCCCAAATTGGCGGTTTTGACATACTCAGGCAACCAATTGTCACCCAAAATATGTTTTGCCATTTCCACCACAATGTAATCGGCTTCAGAATCAATATCATCCCGATAACGATGCAAACCCTGCAAACACGCGGGGCAAGACGTCAAGACTTTGACCTTACCTTCAAAGCCATCCGCCCGAATCTCATCCGCGCCTTTGCGCAACTCTTCTTCCTTGCGATAGCGCACTTGCGTGGCAATATCAGGACGGCTCAAGGCAAACGTGCCCGATTCGCCGCAGCAACGGTCAGTCAGCGGCACGTCTGCATCCATCAACGTCGAGACAACTTTCAGTGGATTGTGCGTTTTCATTGGGCTGTGGCATGGGTCGTGGTACATATAGCGCACGCCTGTAACGCCGTCGATTTTCTGGCCTTTTTCGAGTAAAAACTCATGAATATCCAGCAGCCGCGCATTGGGGAAAATTTGGTCAAACTGGTATTTTTGCAGCTGATCCATGCACGTGCCGCACGAGACAATCACGGTTTTGATGTCCAAATAATTGAGCGTATTGGCGACCCGATGGAACAATACGCGGTTGTCCGTGGTAATTTTATCGGCCTTGTCCGAATTGCCCGTCGCGTGTTGCGGATAACCGCAGCACAAATAACCCGGTGGCAACACCGTTTGCACGCCAATGTGATACAGCATGGCTTGCGTGGCCAAACCGACTTGCGAGAACAAACGCTCAGAGCCGCAACCAGGGAAATAAAACACCGCCTCAGCGTCGCTGGCAGTGGCTGGGTTGCGAATAATCGGCACGTATTTTGAGTCTTCAATATCGAGCAAAGCCCGCGCGGTTTTTTTGGGTAAATTGCCGGGCATGGGTTTATTAATGAAATGAATCACCTGCTCGCGCACCGGCGCACGCCCAATGCTCGGCGCAGGTTGCTTGATTTGCGCGCGCGTGATGCGCAATGATTTGGCAAGTTTGTACGCCCAGTTTTGCGCCTTGCCACCCCATTCGAGCACCACTTTTTTGTACAGTTTAATCGTGGCGGGGTCTTTCATATTCAAATATGTCATCGCCAGATTGGTGCCAATATTGGGCGTTTTTTTATCCATTTTGCGCAACAAATTGCGCATCGCCACCGTCACGTCGCCAAAATCAATATTCACAGGACACGGCTTTTCGCACCGATGACACACGGTGCAATGGTCGGCCACATCCTCAAACTCTGCCCAATGCTTAATCGAAATCCCTCGGCGCGTTTGTTCTTCGTACAAAAACGCTTCAATCAACAACGAGGTGGCCAAAATTTTATTGCGCGGCGAATACAACAAATTGGCCACAGGCACATGCGTGGAACACACGGGTTTGCACTTGCCGCAGCGCAAACAATCCTTCACGCTCGCCGCAATTTCGCCAATATCAGACTGCTGCATAATCAATGATTCCGCGCCCATCAAGCCAAACGACGGCGTGTACGCATTGCGTAAATCCGCGCCGTGCATGAGCTTGCCACGGTTAAAGTTGCCGTTCGGGTCAATCCGATTTTTGTACGCTCTAAATGGCGCGAGTTCTTCTTCGGTCAAAAACTCAAGTTTGGTAATCCCAATCCCATGTTCGCCCGAAATCACGCCATCCAAATCACGCGCAATCTGCATGATGCGCACCACCGCGCCATTGGCCTCTTGCAACATGTCGTAATCATCAGAATTGACGGGGATATTGGTGTGCACATTGCCGTCGCCCGCATGCATGTGCAGGGCAACAAACACGCGGCTGCGCAGAATTTTTTTGTGCGTTTCAACGCAATCATCCAACACCTTGGTAAACGACAGCCCCATAAAAATTCGCCGCAGCTCTGCCCGCACTTCGCGTTTGTACGACTGACGTATCGTGCGGTCTTGCAACACGTCAAACACCCGCACGCGAGGCTCGCGACTCAATCGCTCCTGTAATGCCGCCATTTGCTCAGGCTCAGTAAAATCAACCGCCAACGGCAACACCTCACTCAGCCGCGCATCCATATTGCCCATCCAAAACGTCCAGCGCGTGTGAACGCGTTCCAATAATGCCAACGCATCATTGGCGCGCTCGCCCAATACTTGGGCGTTGGAGGTATCAAAACTGTGTTCTTCTTCGTTTTTAACGATGGGTAAGTCGCCCTTAAAATACGCCTGCAATGCAGCCAGTAATTTCAGTTTGTTGCGGCTGGACAACTCAATATTGATGCGCTCAATCGCATCGGTGTACTCGCCCATGCGCGGCAATGGAATCACCACGTCTTCATTGACTTTAAACGCATTGGTGTGTTTGGCAATCGCCGCAGTGCGGGCGCGATCCAGCCAAAACTTCTTACGCGCATCCTCGGCCACCGCCACAAAGCCCTCGCCCGTGCGCGTGTTTGCCATGCGCACCACTTCAGAAGTCGCGCGCGCCACCGCATCATCATCGTCGCCAATGATGTCGCCAATCAGCACCATCTTTGGCAAATCGCCACGCCGACTCTTGGTCGCATAACCCACCGCACGCAAATAGCGTTCGTCCAAATGCTCCAACCCCGCGAGCGTTGCGCCCGTGGTTTTGGCGGTTTCAAACAAATAATCTTTAATCTCAACAATCGACGGAATCGACTCGCGCGCCTGACCAAAAAACTCCAAACACACCGTGCGCGTGTATTTGGGCATTTTGTGCAGCACCCAGCGCGCACTGGTAATCAAGCCATCGCACCCTTCTTTTTGCACGCCAGGCAAGCCCGACAAAAACTTATCGGTCACATCTTTGCCCAAGCCGACTTTGCGAAACTTACTGCCCTCAATCACCAAGGTTTCACGGCTGATTTCGGTTTTTGCATCCGCCTCAAAGCGCACAATTTCAAACGTCGCCACTGGCGCATCATGGATTTTGCTCATATTGTGATCAAGCCGCGTGACCTCGAGCCACAGCCCTTGCGGGTCAACCATGCGCCAGCTTGCCAAATTATCCAGCGCAGTGCCCCACAACACCGCTTTTTTACCGCCCGCATTCATCGCCACATTACCGCCCACGCACGACGCATCTGCGCTGGTTGGATCAACCGCAAACACCAAATCAGCGCGCTTGGCGGCTTCTTCCACGCGCCGCGTCACCACGCCCGCGCCGGTTTCAATCGTGCTCACCGATTGGCTCATCATCGAGCCGCGCCATTGGGTGACGGGTGCAATTTGAATCAATTTTTCAGTGTTCATCACCACCGAGCGCGCATCCAGCGGAATCGCCCCGCCCGTATAACCCGTGCCGCCGCCGCGTGGAATAATCGTCAACCCAAGCTCAATCGCAGCGCGCACCAAACCAGCCATTTCAAACTCAGTATCAGGCGTGAGCACCACAAATGGGTACTCCACCCGCCAATCGGTCGCATCCGTCACGTGCGAGACGCGCGACAAGCCGTCAAACTTCACATTGCCTTTGGCGGTAAATTTGCCAAACTTGGCCTTTGCCAACTGACGCAAATCATAGGTTTGACGAAACTGCTCCGCAAAATCGACCACCGCTTTTTGTGCCAATTTGAGCAGCGCCTGCACTTTATCTGCGCGAATTCGCGCCTCATCATCGGCCTGCGTTGCCACATCAATCGCGCGGCGTTTTTCAACCTCCAACAAACGATGATTGAGCGCGTCAACCAGCGCGGCGCGGCGTTTGGGATTGTCCAGCAAATCATCTTGCAAATACGGATTGCGACTGACCACCCAAATATCACCCAAAACCTCATACAGCATTTTGGCCGAGCGCCCGGTACGCCGCTCGCCGCGTAAATCCGTCACCAATTGCCACGCCTCATCGCCCAACAATCGAATAATGATTTCACGGTCAGAAAACGACGTGTAGTTATACGGAATTTCGCGCACGCGTGATGCGCCAAGCAGCTCCATGAGTTGGCCTGAAGGCAAATTGAGCTGCGTGAATTGCGGGTTGAGCGTTGGCTGATGCAAAGCGTTCATATAAAATCCAAAAAAGACAAAGTCAGAATTTGACAGACGCGTATTGTACCCGAATTTTTCATAGATTCGGCACACACAAAACCCTTATAATTCGCAGGGTAAAGCCACCCATTTTCAACGTTTAACGAAAGACCATTCATGCCCAGTCACCTCAAATTAAAAATCAGATTAAACCTTTGCACCGCCATTTTCTTCAGCGCATGGCTCAGCGCTTGCGGCAACCAGCCCGCACCAACCAAGCCGGTTCAACCCACGATTCCGCGCCCAGCCCCAGCCCAATTTGCCCAGCAAAAAAACTGCCTCGCCTGCCACAATGCAACCGGCAACATGGTCGGCCCGTCATGGCAAGCAGTGAGCGCCAAGTACAAGTCTGACCCAAACGCGACAAGCACATTAACTCAAAAAGTATTAAACGGCGGCCAAGGCAGCTTCGGCCCTGCACAAATGCCAGCCCAAGCCAACAACTTAACCCCCGATGAAGCCACGTATTTGGTTGAATGGGTACTCAAAGGCGGCCAGTAAAACCTGCAACCCTCAACTGGCAAACACCACGCACAAAAAAACCAGCTCAAATTTGAGCTGGTTTTTACACATCTAAAATACAAAAACAAAACAAAGTACCGCTTAAATTACATGCCTTGCGGTGCGTTTTTGTTAAAGATGGTTTCTGGTGCAATCGGGCCTGATACGCGGCGTGCGCCATTGTATCTGGCTTTCCAGTATGAATTATCCATTGAATCTAAGCGTACATTTGAGCCAGTGCGCGGTGAGTGAATAAACTTGCCATCACCCGCATAAATCCCAACATGCGAAGCAGCAGCGCCACGGGTATTAAAAAACACCATATCGCCAGGCTTGATGTCTGTTTTATTCACCACAGCTTGACCGACCTTGCTTTGAGCCGATGCAACACGCGGCAAGGAAATCCCCACTGCGTTTTTGTATACATATTGAACATAGCCGCTGCAATCCAAACCTGTTTCAGGATTTGTACCACCAAAACGGTACTTCACCCCAACCAAATCCATCGCACGACCCAGAAGTTTTTGAGAAAATGTTTCATCCGCCATCGCAGACGTACTGCCAAACCCAAGTGCGCCAACCGACATAACCACGCACAACACACGAGAAACACGCTTCAAAACTTTTGATGTAATCATTGAAATCCTTTTTTGTTGCTGTTTATGGGCAAATACAACGCCCAACCAGCGAAATATGCGACACAAACCGAGCCAAAAAACCCACTTGATGCGCAACACTAAGGCGCGAGTATACGCGAAAAGCACGCGCAAAACAAGCTAAGACCTTGTTTCTGAACAAATTCATGTCATCATCCGCCATGCAGACGCCGGATTTAAAGGGCTAAGCCTGAAAGAATACGCCATCAAAAAGATGCGCTTTCAGGGCTTTTTTACCCATCCATCAAACTAGTCAGCCACAAAAAATGCCCCTGCTGCGGGACACAACCACCAAGAAATCAGTTCAGGCTTTGCAGCCCCGCCCCAACTTTGGCCAGACATATGGCGCGCCGCGCCACCTCAATCAAAACCAAGCGCCAAATGAAACCACCGCTACAAACAATTTAAAAAGTCACAAAAAAGCCGCACAATGCGGCTCTTTTAACAACAAGACTCGAACCAATCATTCTAAAAATCAAACAAACTGCAACGCCACGCGGTACGTGATAAACGAGGCCAGATACGCCAGTGCGAACAAATAACCCATCGCAATGAGCGCCATTTTCCAGCCGCCCGTCTCGCGTTTGATGGTGGCAATCGTCGACAAACATTGCGGCGCAAACACGAACCATGCCAATAACGAATACGCGGTGGCCGCCGACCATTGCGCGGCGATAATATGCATGAGTGAGCCGCCCGCATCGTCGCCCGCCACCGCATACACGGTGGACAAGCTGCTCACCATCACTTCTCGCGCCGCCATCCCTGGCACGAGCGCAATGCTGATTTGCCAATTAAAGCCAATGGGCGCAAAAATCCTATTCAACCAACCGCCAATCACGCCCGCAAAGCTGTGTTCAATCGCAACGCCTACCGCGCCGTCTGGCAAGGTCGGGAAGCTGGCCAAAAACCACATCACAACCGTCAACGTTAAAATAATCCCACCCACGCGGCGCAAAAATATATAAACACGTTGCCACAAGCCAATCAAAATACTTTTTGGATTTGGCCAATGATAATCAGGCAACTCCATCATTAAGGTGCGTAAATGCGCGTGCGAGCCGATGCGTTTGAGCACCCAAGCCACCCCAAACGCGCCCAAAATCCCGACCAAATACAGCACAAACAATGCCACGCCTTGTAAATTAAACCCTCCAAAAACGGTGCGCTCAGGCACAAATGCACCAATCAACAGCGCATACACGGGCAAACGCGCCGAGCAGGTCATGAGCGGCGCAATCAAAATGGTCACCAATCGATCGCGTGGATTGGCAATGGTGCGCGCCGCCATAATGCCGGGAATCGCACAGGCAAGGCTTGAGAGCAGCGGAATAAATGAGCGCCCAGACAAACCCACCGAGCCCATCAAACGGTCAAGCAACAATGCGGCACGCGGCAAATAACCCGATTCTTCGAGCAGCAATATAAAGAAAAACAAAATAATAATTTGCGGCAAAAACACCACCACGCCGCCCAAACCCGCAATCAAACCATTGACGATAAAACTTTGAATCACGCCTTGCGGCAACAAGCCGCCAACAAATTCGCCCAGCTGGCTTGTGCTGGCATCAATCCAATCCATCGGCGCAGCAGCCCACGAAAAAACCGCCTGAAACACCATAAATAAAACCACGGCCAAAATCAGCGCGCCTGTGATGGGGTGCAACGTCCAGCGGTCGATTTTGTCGCTCAATACATGCGGCGTAATGTCATCGAGTTTGAGGGTTTGCAAAATATGCCGCACGTGTTCTTGATCGCTTTTGGCAACATCGGCTGCGTCTAAGCCCGCCTGCGCTCGAGCGGGCAGCTCAATTGGCGCCGCTGATTTTTTGCGCACATCTGAATCATCAAGCAGTTCACGCAGCGCCAACACGCCGTCCGCACGCACGCCAACCGTGCTTACCACGGGCAAACCCAGCAGCTTTGACAACGCATCCGCATCAATGTGCAAACCACGTTGCCGCGCCACATCCATCATATTAAGCGCCACCACCACAGGAATCCCAGTGCGCTTGACCGCCAAAACCAAGCGCAAGCCGCGCCGCAAATTGGTTGCATTCACCACACACACCACCAAATCAGGGCGTTTCTCGCCCACCGCTTGCCCCGCCAGAACATCGCACGTGACTTTTTCATCGGGCGAGCGCGGGTACAAACCGTATGTGCCAGGCAAATCAAGCACGCGCAGGTTTTTGCCCTGCTCCGTGATGTAACGCCCTTCTTTGCGCTCCACCGTCACGCCCGCATAATTGGCTACTTTTTGGCGGCTGCCCGTGAGCGCATTAAAAATAGCGGTTTTGCCGCAGTTGGGATTGCCCACCAGTGCCACCAATGGACCGCCCGTAAACAGTTGAATTTTTTGTTCCATTATTGCAAGCCCTCCACCGCAATCACCTCAACGCAGTGCGCCTCAACCGCTTGCAATGCAAAGGTTGACAAGCCAACTTGCACCACCAACGCGCCATTACTCAAATACGAGCGGCGCTTGACTTGCGTGCGCTCACCCGCCATAAATCCCATGTCCTCAAGCCAAAAAAGCCAGTTTGGTAAATC
The DNA here is from genome assembly GCA_017495165.1 of Hydromonas sp. Lineage (GTDB taxonomy): Bacteria > Pseudomonadota > Gammaproteobacteria > Burkholderiales > Burkholderiaceae > Hydromonas. The sequence continues at coordinate 18,925 of JAFEII010000031.1, forward strand.
TGCTGGCGGGGTGATTTTGGTGATAATCAGTGGACAGTGCAGCGGCGCTTTGTCTAGTGTGGTGGCAGTTCGATGCATACATCGCTCCAAAAATACGGTTTATTAAGTTGGTTAAAAAACAATCGAGAAGATTGTAACACGAATTATTATCATTTAAAGTCCGCCGAAAGCAGTAAAGGCGCTCATTTCAAAATACAGCGCCAAATACACAAAACCCCCAAAAACTCAAAACGTGGGATTGAGTTTTTGGGGGTTGGTAGAAACGCTGCAAATTTTACGCCTCCGGCACATAACCCACAGCAGCATCCGCGCCATCGCCAAAGAAAAACGCTTCGCATTGCTTGAGCAAATATTGTCGCGCACGCACATCGAGCATCGACAAACGGTTTTCGTTAATCAACATGGTTTGGTGCTTGAGCCACTGCGCCCAACCTTCTTTGGACACGTTTTCAAACACGCGCTGCCCCAGCGCACCCGGAATCGGCGCAAAATCAAGGGCTGGCGCGACGGTTTTTAAGCGAACACAGTCAACAGTACGGGTCATGGTGAATCCTTTATAAAATAAAAATGATGAAGCCTTTGCACAACAAACTAAAAACCTGCGTTGTTGTGATGAATGAAATGAGTGGCGGGTTCAAAAAACACCTTGCACGCAATAACATGCAGCGCAGGCATCTTTCCTGCCCGCCAATTTTAAACCAGTTTTTTAATAAAAATCTGTGAGCGGCGTTGCCAGTTGTACATATTTTTCTTATCCATCGGTAAATCTTCGACCGTCGCCGCCACAAAGCCATTTTTTAAGAACCAATGCGCCGCGCGTGTCGTCAACACAAACAAATGCGTCAAACCATCCGCTTTAGCGCGTTGTTGCATGTATTTTAAAATCCGCGAACCCAAGCCCGTGCCTTGCATGGATGGGTCAATCGAAAAACACGCCATTTCGGCCATTTTCTCAGCCGCAAAGGGATACAACGCCGCGCAGCCCAAAATATAATTATCATGTTCAATCACCGCAAACAACGGCAATTCGGCCTCAATTTTTTCACGCCCACGCGGCACCAACGTACCGCTTTGCTCCAACGGATGAATCAATTGCAAAATCCCACCCAAATCATCAATGGTGGCAGGCCGCATGGTTTCAAGCAGGTTTTTGGTAATCATCGTCCCCACGCCTTCGTGGCGAAACAACTCGAGCAACAATGAGCCGTCCAAATCACTGGGAATAATATGCGCCCGCGCCACGCCGCGTTCCACCGCAAAGCAACCCGCCAACACCCAAGGGCGCAATGGATCATCCAACGCCAAACCATCGGCCAGTGCGCGCCCTTGCACCGCATTAAGCTCCGACACGGTTTGTGCCTGCGCATCCAACACCGCTTGATCGGACAACATAATCAACTTATCCGCTTTCAGCGCAGCAGCCACCGTGGATGCAACCTCCGTATTGGTCAAATTAAACGCCTCCCCCGTTGGCGAGAACCCCAGCGGCGATAAAAGCACCACATTGCCCAACGCCAGCTGGCGATTAATATCATCGTGCGAGATTTTACGCACCTCACCCGTGTGCTGAAAATCAATCCCATTAACCACACCAATCGGCTTGGCGGTAATAAAATTACCCGACACCACATTGATGTCCGAACCCGCCATCGGCGTGTTGGGCAAACCTTGGCTAAACGCGGCTTCAATCGACAAACGCAGCGCACCGCTCGCCTCTTTAACCGAATTGAGCGCATCAGACGACGTAATCCGCACGCCATGTAAAAACTCACTGCTTTTGCCGCGTAATTTAAGTTGACGCTCAATTTGCGGGCGCGCCCCATGCACCAGCACAACCCGCATCCCCATCGCGCGCAACAAACTCACGTCATAAGCCAAGTCTTCCAAATGCCCTTGCTCAACCAGCTCGCCATCAAACGCAATCACAAACGTTTTATCGCGAAACGTGTGCACATACGGCGCCACATCGCGCAACCAGCGCACAAAATCAACAGGATTCTCGCTCAAGGATTCGATGTGCTCAGAACTCATAAATGGCTTTCATAAAGTGGATGTGCATTGTACTGCAAAAATTCACTAAAACGCTAAATTTGGCAGCCAAGCACAAGGCAGATTTGCTCAAATCCTTATGCATGTCGACGCATTTGAATCACGCAAAAGACCAGATTGTCGCAGACCGCGCAGGCGACGGATTTATTTCACTGGGCATTTGGTGTTTTGTTTGTGCTAAACGACGTGTATCAACCCAATCCCGCCCAAGCCGTCCACACTTTTTGCCACGCGTTGCCCAAGCGTTGGCATCAGATGAGCGTCGCGTTATCTGCATTACTCAAAAGGCATGCCAAACACACAGCGCTTTACGCCGCGCTCAAGCCTTTGTTTGGCACAAGCGCATCAATTGAGTCATAACATTCGCCCCAAAACCAAGTATTTTCATGCCGTTTTATCGCCACCAAACAGATTGTTTTTACACTTGCAAAATAACTTTACATTTGCAAAATTCAGCCGTATTATCTTTTTCAACGCGAACAACCTCGCGTGAAATTTAATAATAAATCTTAATTTGGAGACACCAAAATGATACGCAAACTCAGTTTAGCCGCAGCAGTCACGCTCGCCTTAACCAGCCTTGCTGGCTGCGACAAAAAATCAAGCAGCCCAGAAAAATCAGCCGATGGAACATCAGCTGCCCAAACCACACTCACCATCGCCACGGTTAACAACGGCGACATGGTGGTGATGCAAGAATTATCAAAAAAATTTGAAGCGGCCAATCCCACCATCAGCCTTAAATGGGTTGTACTCGAAGAAAACACCTTGCGTCAAAAAGTCACCACGGACATTGCCACCAAAGGCGGCCAATTTGACGTACTAACCATCGGCACGTACGAAGTACCTATTTGGGCAAAAAAAGGCTGGCTCACGGAAATGAAAGACTTAGACGCAGCCTATGACGTAGACGATTTGATTCAACCAATCAAAGACGGTTTGTCCAGCGAAGGCAAGCTCTACGCCCTGCCGTTTTATGGCGAAACCTCAATGACGTTTTACCGCAAAGATTTATTTGACGGCAAATCGCTCAAAATGCCCGCCAAGCCAACGTACGCCGACATAGAAAAATTTGCCGCCGCATTGACCGACAAACCAAAAGGCCAATACGGCATTTGCTTGCGCGGCAAAGCAGGCTGGGGCGAAAACATGGCGTTTTTATCAACCATGGTCAACGCCAATGGCGGGCGCTGGTTTGACGAAAAATGGCAACCAGAATTAACCAGCCCAGAATGGACATCAACCGTCACGCAATACGTTGACTTACTCAAAAAATACGGCCCTCCTGGCGCCAGCTCAAACGGCTTTAACGAAAATTTGGCCTTGATGTCCGATGGCAAATGCGCCATGTGGATTGACGCTTCTGTTGCCGCAGGCATGTTATTTAACCCCAAAGAATCTAAAATCTCTGACAAAGTTGCCTTTGCGCCATCACCCGTGGGCAGCTATGCCAACGCAAGCGGCTGGTTGTGGTCTTGGTCTTTGGGTGTTTCGGCGGCCTCAACCAAGCAAGACGCTGCGAAAAAATTTGTCACCTGGGCAACCTCTAAAGAATACATCACTCAAGTCGCACAACTCAAAGGCTGGGCTTCTGTACCGCCAGGCACGCGTAAATCCACCTACGCCAATCCTGAATATCAAAAAGCCGCGCCATTCTCTAAGTTTGTGATTGATGCATTAAACACAGTCAATCCAAACCACGCAACCTTAAAACCCGTGCCGTACACAGGCGTTCAATATGTTGGAATTCCTGAGTTCCAAGCCTTGGGTACAATTGTCGGGCAATCCATTTCTGGTGCGCTGGCCGACCAAATGACAGTTGCGCAGGCATTAGAAGCCGCTCAAGCAGCAGCAAAAAAATCCGTCACGCAAGGCGGCTATTTGAAATAAGCCAAAAACAGCCAGCAGCGCGTTTGAACTGCTGGCTGTTTTTTACCTGCGTTGATTGAACCCTCAAAAAATACCGCTCGCCCCCCAAAAGCACCGCCAAATACCATTTTTTCAAACACGTGACAAACAGATTCACAAGCAACTTGCGTTGTGTCAATGTCAAGGCGCTTTAAATCGGTATTCAATTGGCGCATTCGGCTCAAACCAATATGCAAAACGGTGCGCGAAAAACAGCAAAAGGAAACAAACATGACAACCGTCATTACCCGCCCAATTAAGGGCGCTAAGAAAAAAAGCGATGTACGGCTACTCACCGCGCAATTATTACTCACGCCCGCCGTGGCCATGTTACTGGTGTGGATGGTTGTGCCATTGTTCATGACGCTGTACAACTCAATGCTCAATTACAGCTTATTGAGTCCAGATGCCATTAACTTTACGTGGTTTAACAACTACAAAGACCTGTACCAAGACCCCGCTTTTTGGGTGTCTATTTTGAACTCCGTCATCATGATTGGCACGGTGTTAATTTTATCGATTGTATTTGGCACGCTGCTTGCTTGGTTGTATGACCAAGACTTTAAGGGGTGTAATGTGGCACGTTTGCTGGTCATTGCGCCATTTTTCGTCATGCCCACCGTCAGCGCACTTCTGTGGAAAAACATGATTTTGCATCCTGTGTATGGCTTGTTTGCTGCCGTTTCAACGTTCTTTGGGCTCCCTGCGGTTGACTGGTTTCGAGACTACCCGATGCTGTCTATCATTATGATTATGACGTGGGAATGGATGCCATTTGCATTTTTGATTTTACTGACATCGATACAATCGGTCGATTCTGAACAAAAAGAAGCCGCCAAAATTGACGGCGCGAAGCCTTGGCATATTTTTGTTTACATTATCTTGCCCCACTTAAAACGCTCGATTTCTGTGGTGGTCATGATTGAGGCGATTTTTCTATTGAGCGCATTTGCAGAAATCCACATTACAACTGCTGGCGGCCCTGGAAACGCCACCACCAATTTGACCTATTTCGTATATCTGCGCGGGATTGCTCAGTTTGACATTGGACTTGCTTCAGCAGGCGGTGTGATTGCGGTGATTTTGGCCAACATCATCTCTTTTTTCCTCATCCGCACCGCATCTAAAAATCTTCAAGCTTAAGGAATCATGATGAAAAATTCTAAAAATCAAACCATATTAATCACCACCGTCGGTTGGGCGATTGCCCTGCTCATTTTCTTCCCTATTTTTTGGATGTTTTTAACCAGTTTTAAAACCGAAGAAATGGCCATTTCAAGCCCACCTCTGTGGATTTTTGAACCCACATTGCAAGGCTACCGAGACATTATGTCGCGGGTAAACTACCTGTCGCACATGTGGAACTCTATTTTCATCGCAGGCGGTGCGTCATTACTCTCTATTTTGATATCCGTTCCAGCGGCGTACGCCATGGCGTTTTATCCAACCAAACGCACACAAGACATTTTGCTATGGATGATGTCAACCAAGATGATGCCTGCGGTGAGCGTGCTGTTGCCCGTGTATGTGATTTTTCAGAAATTAGCAATCATCGACAACGCACTGGCCATGATTGTCATTTACACCCTCATGAATTTGCCCATCACCATTTGGCTTATTTACAGCTATTTTAAAGACCTGCCCACCGAAGTCATGGAAGCAGGACGGCTGGACGGCATGACTTTATTCCAAGAAATTCGGTTTTTGGTGCTGCCCATGAGCTTACCAGGGCTGGCGTCCACGGGTTTATTAAGCATTGTTTTATGCTGGAATGAGGCATTTTGGAGTTTAAATTTAACCACCACCAATGCCGCCCCACTCACCCAGCTAATTGCCACATTCTCATCACCCGAAGGCCTGTTTTGGGCAAAGCTCTCCGCAGCGTCTGTGTTATCGGTTGCGCCGATTATGGTTTTGGGCTGGTTCAGTCAAAAGCAACTGGTGCGCGGCTTGACCTTTGGTGCGGTGAAATAATGCACAAGCCATTAACCACCCTCATTTCTGATTGCGACGGCGTATTGATCGATTCAGAAGTGATTGCGTTTCAAGTTCTCATCGAACAAGCCAGTAGTGTTTTCACCAACATTGATGTTGGCGCGCAGTTGAGCCACAGCTTTGGTCAAAAAACCGAATCTCTGGTTCAACAGCTGGCGAATGTGTCGCAACAAGCAATCCCTGAGGGCTTTTTAAAAAACCTACGCAACTTAACCGATGCGCAAATTATGCAAACAGCCCAGCCGATTCAAGGTGTTGAAATATTAATCAATCAGACAAGGCTAAAAGCGGTTGTCAGCAACAGCGGCACCGCCCGCGTACAAGCCGCCACAACGTTGGTGGGCGTATTGCAGCGGGACGACGTACTGATTTTGAGCGCAGATGAAGTACGCGCACCAAAACCTGCACCTGACTTATACCTGCTTGCGGCGCAGCGCTTATCAGTATTGGCGGAGCAATGCTTGGTGATTGAAGACAGTATTTCAGGCATTGTCGCGGCAAAAGCTGCGGGCATGCGCGTTATCGGCTTTACAGGTGGTGCACACATCCCAGCGGGGCATGATTTGGCCATGAGGGCAGCAGGCGTTTGTGCGGTGTTTGGCTCGATGCAAGAATTACCACAATTGTTACAAGAAATAGCGGGTTGGGATTCAACCCCATTCAAATCAACGAGACAGGAGCATTAAAATGGCAACAGTACAACTAAAAAACATCGGTAAAAAATACACCGAAAACTACGCAGTCAAAGGCGTGAATATTGACATCCAAGACGGTGAGTTTATTGTCTTGGTAGGGCCATCAGGCTGCGGCAAAACCACCACATTGCGTATGATTGCTGGCTTAGAAGAAATCAGCGAGGGCGAGCTGGCCATTGACGGCGCGCCCGCCAATGATTTGTCGCCCGCCGAACGCGGCATTGCGATGGTGTTTCAATCCTACGCGCTATATCCGCACATGTCTGTGCGCGAAAACTTGGCTTTTGGCCTGCGCTTGCAAAAAGTACCCGCAGATAAAATTGAGGCCGCAGTCAAAAATGCCTCTGAGATTTTGCACATTGAACATCTATTAGACCGAAAACCAAAAGCATTATCGGGCGGCCAGCGCCAACGCGTGGCCATTGGGCGCGCCATCACGCGTACGCCAAAAGTGTTTTTGTTTGACGAGCCATTGTCTAACTTAGACGCGGCACTGCGTGTACAAATGCGGATTGAATTTGCCCGCCTGCACCAAGACTTGCAAGCCACGATGATTTACGTCACGCATGACCAAATTGAAGCCATGACGCTGGCCGATAGAATTGTGGTGTTTTCAGAGGGCAAAGTTGAGCAAATCGGCACGCCGTTGCAGTTGTACCATCAACCAAACAATTTATTTGTGGCAGGCTTCATTGGCTCACCAAAAATGAACCTTGTGCCAGTGGTAATTGAATCGGCCGATGCGCACACGGCACATGTGCGCATGAGCGATGATTCTGTGGTGCAAATCGCGTGTGACGGCACAAGTTTGGTGAGCGGCGATGCGGCAACAATTGGGTTTCGGCCAGAGCATTTGAACGTGCAGCCTGCTGGTCAAAGTTTTGGCGTTAACGTAACGTTGTGCGAGCAAATGGGCGACTCAACCATGGTTTACGCACAACTCAAAGGCTTTGACAAACCTGTTGTGATACGCGTGACCGACGTGTTTCGTGCAGAAAAAAACCAAGCCTTGCGCATCGGTATTGTGCCAAACCTCACGTATTTATTTGACAAAAATGGCATGGCCGTGCCGCGTCATTTATCCGACGTTCACGCACAATATGTTTAAACGTCTGTAAACCTCAAGGCACCATCAAGGTTGCCTTGATTCTAATTCACGACAAAAACGCGCGGCGCATGAACGCTGAATTGATGCGCGGCGCAACGAATAGGCAGCACACGATTAACAAAAATTGTAACGCGCGTTTACAGAGGATGGGAGCGGTATGGAAGATGCAAAACACGAGCAACAAGCACACATTGCGTGGCTTTATTATGTTGGCAATTTAACCCAACAAGAAATCGCACGCAAATTGGGGCTTTCAAGACCCACGGTACAAAAGTTTTTAAACTTAGCGGTTGAAACGGGCATAGTCCAAGTCAAAATTGACTACACCTCCACCGTTTGCATGGATTTGGCACTGCAACTCAAAAAAAAACACCACTTGATTGAGTGCGAAGTCGCGCCCGTTCACGAAGCAACCGAGCCGCACATTGACAAATTAATCGCCATGACATCAGCGCGTTTTTTAGAACAAGTATTGCGCACCCCAGACTTGAAATCTGTGGCGCTGGGCAGCGGCCGCGCGATTAGCGCCATGTGTCACGGTATTTCAAAGACGCCATTGCCCAATTTTAAAGTCGTCTCGCTCGCAGGCACAATTGCAGCGGATGGCTCATTTAACCGCTACGACGCGAGCTTAAGTTTGGCAGACAAAACCGACGGAAAATATTATATTTTATCTATCCCCTTGTTTGCCGAAGACGCGCAAGATCGCGCGTATTGGTACGGTTCACGCACCTACATGCGTCAATTGGTCAGTTACACAGAATGCCATTTGGCATTGATTGGCGTGGGCTGGGTTGGCGAGAACTGCTCGCTCGAGCAAGATGGCTTTATCAGCCCCCAAACCATGGCGGCGTTAGAAAAAGACGGCGCTGTTTGTGACATATTGGGCAGAATTTTAGACAAAAACGGCACCCCACTCAAACACGCGGTCAACGACTGCATCACCAGTTTTACGCATGAAATTCTCAAAAAACGCCCTGTGATTGGCGTTGCAGGCGGCAAGCGCAAACATGCCGCCATTCATGCGGCGTTAAAAGGCAAATGGTTGGACGGTCTCATCACAGACCAGCGCACCGCAGAATATTTACTCTCAAATCACACTTAAAGGCACATCATGGACAGCACCATTTTAGACAACAAAAACATCATCCTGCACTTGGGCTTGGGCTCATTTCACCGCGCCCACCAAGCGGTTTACCTACAAAAACTCATAGACCTTGGTCACAATGATTGGACACTGGCGGGCGGCAACCTGCGCAACGACATGCTTGATGTAATCAGCACGCTTCAAGCGCAAAACGGCCACTACACGCTGGAGACGGTATCACCCGAAGGCGAGCGCTTTTATCAAACCATTCGCGCCATTGCCTACGTGGCCGATTTTGATGAACAACTCAGCGGCTTGGTCGCGCTGGGCGCAAAATCTCAGACCAAAATCATCTCATTCACCGTCACCGAGGCGGGCTATTATTTAACCGACAAAGACATCCTCGACTTAAGCTTTACAGACCTTGCAAATGACCTTACCCGCGTTAAAAATGGTTTGGTTGGTCATTCAATTTATGGCGCGCTGGTCAGCATTTTAAAAGCGCGCATCGCCAACCATTCGGGCCAAGTCACCTTACTCAACTGTGATAACTTGCGCCACAACGGCAACCGTTTTCGCTCAGGCTTACTCCAATTTGTCGACTTATTGGATGACGCACCGCTAAAAAAATGGATTATTGAAAACACCACCTGCCCCAACAATATGGTGGACAGAATCACGCCGCGCCCAACGCCAGCCGTGCGCGCCAGCGTATTAAGCGCCACAGGGATTGATGATCCCGCAGCCTTGATGGGGGAAACGTTCATCCAATGGGTGATTGAAGACAACTTCATTGCAACACGCCCAAAATGGGAACTTGCCGGGGTTGAAATGGTCGAGTCCGTGACCGCATTTGAGGAAGCAAAAATTCGGATTTTAAACGCAAGCCACAGTTGCATTGCCTGGGCAGGCACATTGCGCGGCTACCAATACATCCATGAAGGCGCGCTTGACCCACACATCGCCAAGCTTGCTTTTGATTACGTGACCCAAGACGTCATCCCGTGTTTAACACCCAGCCCATTAGACCTTGCTGCTTATCGCGACGTGGTGCTTCATCGATTTTGCAACGCCGCCATTTGCGACACCAACCAGCGCGTGGCCATGGACGGCTTCTCAAAAATCCCTGGTTACATCGCACCCACGATTCGCGACTGCATTGAAAAAAACCGCCCATTTAGCCACGTTGCGATTTTACCCGCCCTGTTTCTGGCATTTTTGCAACGCTGGCACCACGGTCAAGTCCCTTATGCCTATCAAGACCAAGCAATGGACGAAGCCAGCGCACACGCCATCTGCGACGCATCTGACGTGGTTGCCGCGTTTTGTGCAGATACAACACTTTGGGGGTCTTTGGCAGGCAACGCTTTATTAACATCCAATGTTCGCGCAGCTTATGAGCAGGTTCAGCTGTTCAGCCACTAAATGTGAACTGAACACTGAACGGTTCAAAACAAACCCACAAAAAAACGTCGATTTTCATCGACGTTTTTTGTAATCAGACGGTATTTGCAACCCAGCCCAAACTCACGCCTGATGCCCCACCCAAAAGCTCGTATCAATCGCCACTTTTGAATAACCATTGCGGTGAAAGTTTTCGCACACAACTGCCGTATCGCAATCTGAATAATTGCTCTGCGCCGTTGGCTGACGATACGCCAAGTTCGACTCGTCTAAAGCCATACGTTTTAACCGTACATTCTGCCAGCCGAAGGAAATACCAGATTTAAAAGGCTCGGCATTGTACACGCAAAAACAATTAAACGTGCTCCATACCGGCGTAATCAGTTGATTGCCAAACCGAGCATGTTCATCATTGTAAGTGTTCGGTGTTGCACGAGTTGCCCATGAGTCATAGATATTTACGAAATGATGCTCCTCTGGCGCAAAAGACTTAGGGTCAATATCACCTTTCTTATGAACCGACAAGGCGGACAAAATATCATAATTCGTGCTTTTTGCAATACAGGCAATCGCATCCGCAACGTCATACGTGATACCCGTTTCGATGAAGACAATTTTATCCGCCACATGATATGAGCCAGAGCTATAAATCACTTTATTGCGCGCATTGGCAAGGTTAATCACGCGCTGCGCGCTGACGACTGAACCAAAATACTCGGTATTCAAGGTCTCCGTCATGATGTTTACGTACTGAATAAACGAAAAATCCAGCCCCTTTAGTACGTCCCACGTGCCATCGGTTGAGTCATTTTCATACACAGACAAAAAATACTCATTGGCCACATCCGTGGTCACCAATTCCTTAATTTGACGATGCCATTGTGCCAAATCATCTGCGCGATTGCGCATAATCGTACAAATCAAAATTTTCATTACGCCACCAATTCATTCAAAAATGCCACCAAGGTTTTAATTTGCGCAGGCGTCACGCGCGGATGCAAACCCACATAAAAACCGTGATTGTGGATAAACTCAGCCACCGGATACTCATGATAATCGCCAAAATCTTTCAACGCGGTTTGGCGCAACAAGTTACCCGAAATAATCGGACGCGTTTCAATCCCGTTGTCCACGCAATATTGCATCGCTTTGATTTTCACTTGCGAATCGTCCGTCATAATCGGCAAGCAAAACATGATGTTTTCACGGTTCGCAAAGGTTTTAGGCAAAATATATTTGGGGCTAATATTGTCTGTAAATACCTTGTACAGCGACTTGCGTTTTTTGATATAGGTTTGAATCCGCGCGAAATCAAGTAAACCCACGCTTGCATGCACATCGGTATTGCGAAAATTATTGCCCAAATAATGAAAGCTGAATCGGTCATCGACCAGCGGGTTTTGATAACGGGCTTGTTCATGCGCGGGCAACGTGCGAATCATGCCGTGATTACGGCTCATCGTAAAGTACTCCTGCTCGTCTTTGTTGCTCGTAAACACAAAGCCGCCCTCAACACTTTGCAACAAATGCCCAAAATACGTGCTGGTGGTTGAGGTGAAGTAACTCGAGAGGTTTTTGCCTTCATACGTTGAAAAATGACTTTCGCAATTGTCCATCATCACGCGCACATTGTATTTGGCTTCTAATTCTTTCAGCGCCTTGACATTGGGCGTTTGCCCCAACAATGACGTAATAAAAACCAGCGCGACTTTGTGGTGATTTTCTGCCAGATACGCGTCCAGCAAATGCACATCCAGCGACAAATCATCCAGCGACACATCAATAAATTTGGGCTCAAAACCCAAACGCACAAACGGCGAGACCGATGTAATCCACGTAACAGACGGAAAAACCACCGTATTTTTTTCAGCACTGGCCAATCGGTCACGCGCAAACATGGCGATGAGCGTGTTGGCAGTTGAGCCATTTGACACAAACACCGAATGCGCACAGCCAATATAACCGCTCATTTCTTGCTCAAACTCTTGCACCTTTCGGCTCATCGTCCACATATTTTTAGGGTTCAAAAAAAACCCCGCCAACTTCAACCGATCAATCCAAGTGAAGTTTGATTCGTTTAAATTCCAAATTGCCATTTGCACCACCTTTGGAGTTAGCCCAAGAACAAACGGTGAGTATATACGAACACAATTTACCAAAAATGCCTTTCTCATTTATTTTTACAAAAAGCAGAGCCACTTTGCTGCCACGCCAGTCCTCATACACGCGAATGCTGCCCCGCAGCCCGCCTGACATGTTAAAATCACGCCCACTCTTAAACTTGAAGGCCATATATGTTCAGCTACCGCCACGCATTTCACGCAGGCAATCACGCCGACGTGCTCAAACACATGATTTTACTCAACATTTGTCAATACATGACCCAAAAAGACAAACCGTTGACCTACATCGACACGCACGCGGGCGTAGGCGTTTACCAAATGGGCAATCCAATGGCGCAAAAAAGCGGCGAAGCGCAAACCGGCATCGCCAAACTATGGCCAATGTGGCAAAACAAAGGCCAGCGCAATCAATTACCGCCCATGTTGCACGCCTATTTACAGCACATATTCGAGCTCAACGGCGCAGACGAGCTCAAACATTATCCCGGTTCACCTTACATCGCCTCGCGCAACTTGCGTGAAATCGATCGTTTGCGCGTGTTTGAGCTGCACCCCACCGACATGCGCCTGCTCGACGAAATGATCAACCGCATCAACCTGCCCGACTCGCGCGACGACAAACGCGTGCTGTTTAAAACCGTTGACGGCTTTGTTGGACTAAAAGCCAACATCCCGCCCGCCTCGCGCCGTGGTTTGGTGCTGATTGACCCATCCTACGAAATCAAAGACGACTACACAAAAGTAGCCAAAGCCATGAAAGACGCATTGATTCGCTTTCCAACTGGCACATATTGCATTTGGTATCCCGTCTTGGCACGCCAAGAATCACGCAACTTGGTCACGCAACTCGAACGCATTGCAGCGGACGCGGGCGCAAAATGGCTACACGCCACACTCGCTGTTGGCGAAGTCCAACCCGCACAAATGGCCGCAGGCTTACAAGCATCTGGCATGTTTGTATTTAACCCGCCGTATACACTGGCCGATGATTTAAAAGCCGCCTTGCCTTTGGTGGCAGATAAACTCAAAACCGATGCCGCTGGCGGCTATGAAATAGCGCATTCAAAAAACTAAACCCTCAACCACCATGTCCCCACTCACTCAAATCGCCGCACCGCACATATCTGACATTCTGCGCCACTCATTCAACCACACCAGCGCGCACCAAGCCGTGGTGGTGTTTGACACCGATTGCGAACTGTCCATCATTTTGGCCGACGCGTATCGCGCCTGCCTGCCTGACGCGTTGTTTATCAATTTTAACCAAAGCACGCCCGAAGCGGTTTTGGACAGTTTTGTCCCCTTAAAAGCGCACGACTTGGTGGTACTGATTCAATCCACCAGTTTTCGGCTCAAGGCATTTCGCATTCGAGTTGAGCTATTTAAACGCCAATTAAAAGTGATTGAACACCCACATTTGGCGCGTATGACCGGCGAGCAAGCCACGTATTACGTTGACGCACTCGCGTATGACCTTGATTACTATCGCGGCGTCGGACGTGCGCTGCAACACAAAATCAACGCCGCGCCGCACGGCATGATCGATAGCGGCGGCGAGCAGCTTTATTACAACGCCCCATTTGAATCGGCCAAAGTGAATATCGGCGATTACGACGGCATGGTGAATATTGGCGGCCAATTTCCCATCGGCGAAGTATTCACCGAGTCAACCGACCTAGCGCAAGTCAACGGGCGCGTGCGCATGTTTATTTTTGGCGACACCACGTTTAAAATTAACCGCCCACCGCACCCCATCACACTGGTCATCGAACGCAGCCAAGTGGTTGCGGTAGAAAATTCCACACCCGCGTTTGACTTGGTCATCGAGCAAATCACGCGCGACGAAGGCGTGGTTTGGGTGCGCGAATTGGGCTTTGGCATGAACCGCGCCTTCACCAAAACCCGCACCGTGGAAGACATTGGCACTTACGAGCGCATGTGCGGCATCCATTTATCGCTCGGCGCCAAACACGGCATTTATGCCAAACCTGGCTTTAAACGCGGCGACGGCAAATACCACGTGGATATTTTTGTGGATACGCACCGCGTGGTGTTGGGCGATGATGACGTTTATAAAGACGGGGCTTGGGTGGTTTGAGCGCCAACGCGCAAAAACACGTCATCAAAAACACATCATAAGCACATAAAAAAACACCGCCAACCAGCGGTGTTTTTTATCATGCGTCAGTCAAAAAACTGAACCCAAGCAAAGTCATCAATCCTGCTGAATCCCCGCCAAAGACCATTCACTACCAACGCCCGCCACTTTACTAAAGTGCCACACCTCAGAGAACGATTCAGGCGCAGGCGCATCGGAGCACTGAATTTGCCCCGTAAAACGCACCGAGCCAATATCAAGCGCGCCTTGCGTCACCAAACTGGTCACAACCGCATTGAGCTCTAAAACATCAGTGGTTTGAGTCATTGAGCCACGTTCAGCAATTTGTAATTGCGCCTCAGCAAACATTTCAGGGGTTAAAAAACGGCGCAAATCATCCGTGTCTTTTTTATCATTGGCCGCTTGCAAGCGAATAAAATAGCTTTTTGCAAGACGTAAAAACTCATCAGGCACGACATGTGTTGGCGCTTGCAAGCCAGCAGCACCTGCGCCACCAAACTGATTTAAACCTTGATTGACGCCCGCATTGTGCAAGTCATTCGAGCGATGAAAGCCATTTTGTCCAAACGGTGTATTTTGCGCACCCGCTTGCGGGCCTGCTTGCTTGAGGCGCATCATCCCCACAACCATGCGAATCACAAAAAAAGCCACGCCAGCCAACAGCAACATGGTCAACAAACTGCTCAAACCCTCGCCCAAACCCAAGTGCGAAAACAATGCGGCCAATCCAAGCCCTGCCGCAATCCCTGCAATGGGCCCCATCCATTTACTCGCGGTGCTTGGTTTGGCTGGCGTATTTGCAGCGGTGGGCGCGGCTTGGTTGGCGCGTTGCTGCGTGCTGGCAGCAGAAGGCTGCACAGGCGCTTTGCTCTGCTCAACGCTGCGTTGCATGCCTGTTGAGCGCTTATTGCCCATGCGGGCAGCTTGTGCATCGGTCACAATACCCGCTAGGGCGATAACACTAATGCTGAATGCGACAATGCCGCGTTTGATGAATGATTTCATGGCGTACTCTTTACAAAAAATGTTGCTGCAAAAAACGCAGCATGTTGCGCTGCGCAGATAACAAGGCAATCGCGAATGCGATATACCTTATCGTATTATATATAGACGTGTTGCGTCATTTCAAGCCGCTGGCGCGCTTTTACCGATCAAAAAATCATGTTTACCCAATTCAATGTCAAGTGTCGCGTATAAAATGCTTTGTCCTACGGGCGTGCGCATGGCTTACTCTTTGTTTGACTTGATTTTGGGGCTAACTGAAACTGTGCTTAAAAATAAAAAGGCTGGCAAACTGGCGCACGCGATGTGGCGCAGGGTTATTTTGTTCACAATGAGGGTTTTGCATAACCAATTAACCCAGCCGCCCCTATTTATTGAGGCGGAAAAATGACGAGCCATGTGGGTTTTTCATGCGTTTTATCTAAAAAATGGTTCGGGAAACCCGAACCATTTTTTCAAATCACAAAAATCACAACAAAGTGGTTTTTTACTTTGTTGTGCAAAGGTCTCAACATTACTTCGCAGAACCCTCAATTGCGATGTCAACACGACGATTCGGTTGCAAACATGCAATGACCGCTTTAGATGCAGGGCCAGCACATGTCACTGTCGGTTGGCTTGAGCCCACACCCTGAGTAACAATCAAATTACTGGCGATGCCCTGAGCAGCCAAATATTGTTTCACCGTGTTGGCGCGATTTTGAGACAACACCATGTTTTTAGCATCAGAACCAATACGGTCTGTATGACCCGTAATCACAATAGACTTTAGGTTATAGCCATCGCGGATTTGCTGAGCCAAGCGGTTGAGTTTTTCTTTGCCAACAGGTTGCAAGTCATTAAAAGTCGAACCCCCAAACGCAAACAAACCATCCGCACCCAAAGAAACATTTTGAACAGGTTTGGCCTGAGGCTGAGACGGATTCACATACGCCTCACAAGACTTCTCACGCCAAAAAAGCCCCTTAACCCGAGTGTCTTTATCATATTGAACCTGATACTGACAGGTGACATAAGGCCCACCCACTTTACCCGTGTAAAAGTTAAATGCATAATTCCATATTTTTGAGTTACCAATACCTTCTGAATAATGCGGATTACCGATCAACAAACGCACTTGATCCTTGTTTTGCCCAAACGCAACTTTTTGTAAATCGGCGATGTTGACAAAATCACCCGTCTTTAAATAAGTCGCATCCAAGTCTGGGAACGACACGGGCGCAGCATCTTCAGCCCAAACCGCTGTGTTGATCAATACGCCAAACAGCGCAATATATAATTTCTTCATAATTTCTTCATTCTTGAATTAAAAAACGTTTAAACAATTGAGTGACACCTTAGCCGGCTTTCAGGGTGGGTCAAAAATCAACCCAAACCCAAAAGCCGTACCAAAACCTAAGGATTAATCCCAGACCTGCGTCACGCCTGCGCGTGCACCAATCTTACCTTCTTGCGATGCAGACAGACCACCCGACAAACTCCAGCGCCCATTATCTGAGGTCTTACGTGCAGAAATACCCAGCGCAGATTGTCCATCATAGTAACCAACCCCCATGTATGTGGTGAACTTACCCACAACATACGGTGCTGCTTCCATCGCCATCGACGCTGCAATACCACCTTTAAGCTCTTTCGCTGTCTTATTGATCAAATTGGTCACTTGACTTCTAGACTGATCGATCAAATTAGTCACATTGGCTTGAGAATCCTGCAATTGGCTGACATTCACCGCATCCGTAGGCGCAGCACCGGCAGCAACATTGGTGATGCGACGTTCAGCACCAGCCGAGCCCACCGAAACCTCACCAACAGGTGCCGTACCAACTGCGCTACCACCTGGGTTATAAGCAGCCTGACTCAAAGTCGAACCATTTGCCACAGAGTTCGCACCCAATGCCACAGAGTTATTTTGTGACGCATTCGCATTGGTACCCATCGCAATCGAATCTGTACCACTTGCGGTTGCACCATAACCTTGAGCAATCGAACCATCACCCGAAGCCACTGCTTTAGGTCCAATCGCAATTGAGTTTTGACCCAACGCTTGTGAATCGGCCTCAGTAGAGTTTGCATGGAAGTACTTCGTACCACTGTTGTAAACATTCGAAATCGAGGTTGACAACGAATTGTAGTTATTCACCACCGTCGTCGACAAAGACGCCACCGAGCTGTT
>JAFEII010000021.1 GCA_017495165.1 Hydromonas sp.
TCTTTTACAGAAACCCGCCCACCCCCCAGACCAACCCACGCAGTCTCGTCGGCAGCGCCAGATGTGTATAAGACACACCATCACTGCCCGCCCCGCCATCAAGAAGATCATTGCCCACGCCTAAAATCAAATAATCATTCCCCGCAGTCGGCAACTTTACCCGCGCCTCAATATCTTGCGCACTCCAACGCGTACCATCGGCAAACGAAATGCTATTGAGCCAATTGCTGATTTTATCGCCACTGCTAAAGTATTCATCCACCGTCAGCTTATCGCTCGTGCCATTAATAGAAAGTACGAGTTGGTCAGCGCTGTCATTACCGCCATACACCCGCCGTAAGGTCACATCCGCCGCGCTGATGCCTGCGCCCAGCTTGATGCGATCGCCCATCGAAACGCTGGCGGCTTCAACGTTGATAATCACATCTTGTCCATAGCCGCGCCCAAAGCAATAAACGTCTGAGCCTTCGCCGCCACGTAAAACATCATTGCCTGCGCCACCATCGAGAATATCAGCATCTGTCCCACCACCATACACCCCCGCCTGAACCTCATCATTACCATTACCACCTTGCAAGAACGTACCACCTGCACCTCCAACAATCACATCATTGCCGTCACCGCCATTAATACGATCCCCAAACCCATCTATGCCATACAACGTATCATTGCCGCTGGTTGCAATGAGGGTACGCGCTTGCACATCACGCAGTTGCCACACCGTCCCATTGGCAAATTTAATATCCACAACGCCCAAACCAGCACCCACGGCGGCGGTGCCGTTAAAGTATTCATCAATGGTAAAGCTGTCGCTAGTGCCTTTGATGCTGATGGTTAAACTGCGGTTGTTGCGTTTTAGGCTGATGTCGTTGAGCGATAGGTCGCTGGCGAGCAATATGGTGTCGTAATTGGTGCGGGCGGCGGCTTTCCTGTAGCTCCATAAGGCGTCTTGTCCCGAACCTCGTCCAAACACATAGCTATCATTGCCATCGCCCGAACTATAAAGATTGTAAAGGTCATTGCCTGCGCCGCCATCAATGGTGTCGTTGCCCGCGTTGCCGTTGATCCTGTCATTGCCTGAGCCGCCCAGAATAATGTCATCGCCTTTGCCGCCCTCAATCGTGTCCGCACCATCACCGCCATAAATACGGTCGTTGCCATCATTTCCATTGAGCGCATCATCCCCCGCATTGCCAAACAGCACATCATTGCCAACGCCACCATTGAATGTGTCGTTATTGGCGGTGCCCAGCTTGACATCACCCAAGCCCAGCGTGGCGAGGATGACGTCGTATTCATTGCCTGCTGAGTTGCCCGCCAAACGCAGCTTTTCTAATACGGTTTGCCCGATGGCGCCTTGGTTGGCAAGCTCTCGCGCAAACGCGCTCATTTGCACGGTACCTTTTTCTTGGTTGGCTTTGTAGTTATTGCTGAGCATACTCAAGGTTTGGCTGATGTTAATCTCAATGCTATTGGTCGTTGCGTTCCAGCTGTAACTGATGCTGTCAAACAGGGGTTTGTTAATGGTTTGCGCGAGCAGGCTGTCGTTGACATAGTCGTATAACTTTGCATAGGCCTTTTCAAGTTCGAGTGCGGCGTTGGGCCCTGGGTTGGGCGTGCCTTCGTTGACGCCTGCGCTTTGCATAAAACCTTGTCCCATAAATGCTTCTAGGGCAATCAGGTGGCGTGCGTCGCTGATGTACTCGCCTCGGCTGTTGGGCGCTGTGTTGCTTGCGCCGACCCATTGGTTGAGGATAGCGGTGGCGCGGGTTTGTAAGTCGTTGATGCTGGCGCCGTTGTTGGCGGCGGCATGGTAACTTTGCACCAATGCTTTGAGCGTTGCGTCGCGGCTCATGGCGGTTTGTAGGTTGGATACGTTGCCAAACCCTGCAACATTGGGCAGTGCTTTGATGTCAGCAGATACGATGGGTTGGCTGGTTTGGTCTACCGTGCGCGCGGTGTCTTGCGCAAACCAGATGTCGTTCATTTGCCCTGTTGTGCCGTCGGTTTTGGTGAATTGACCTTGTTGTTGGTCTGTGTTGCCGTTGTTGTTGCTGGCGGTGTTGTTGTAGTTGACATTGAGGGATTTAATGCCAGCCTGCGTCAAAGTGAGTAGTTCGCCTGCATCGGTCACGCCGTTGCTGTTGGCGTCTTGCCAAATGCGCAGGTTCTTAAATTGGGCATCAAGGCTGTCGATTTTACCGTCGTGGTTGCTGTCTATATCCGCCAAAGCCGTGAAACCGTCTGTTGCGGTTTGACCGTTGGCAAGTTGGGTGTTGTTGCCAAACAGCTCGTTGCCGTTGTCAATGATGCCGTTGTGGTTTTTGTCCAGCACCAGTAAGCCGTCGTTTTGATCCACCCAGCCTGTGCGTTGGGCGTGACCGTTGGCGTCAAAGTCGAAGTAGATATTGCTGTTGGCGAGGGAGCTGGTTTTAATGCCGTCGTTGTTGAGGTCTAGGATCAAGGGGGAGACGGTGTTTAAACCTGAAGTGAAGAAGTTTTTGATGTCGTCAATTTTTGCACCAACGTTTGTTAGCCATGTTTGGTTGATTTCGTCATAACTGCCGTAGCCTGAAATGGACAATAAATGATCACCAAAACTATCCACCGTATCGCGAAAGGTTTTTGCTCCACTTTCTATCCATTTACCAAATGTACCATCAATAATTTTTTCACCTAACACACCTGCTGCCCACATAAGTAGACCAATCGATTGCCCACCAGGGATGACGGCGATGAAGCCACCCAATGCAGATAACGCCTGAAAGGATTGAACTCCAACATTTTTATAAGCGGCATCTAGTTGAGATTGAGTAGCGTTTGGAGGAAGACGGAGAAGTTCGGCTCTTGCTGTAAATACATCTGCTATTTCAAAAACGGATGTAACCCCAGCAAAAATACCGCCAAACTTAACTCCAAATGCCTTAGCGAAATCAGATGAGTAATGATCTCCTAATGATTTAATCAGCCCGCCTACCCCTGAATAAAGGCTAAATAAAGAAGCTCCTTGCGCGTTAGCTGAGCTACCATTTGTTTGATTTTCATAAACCGAATTGACCGAATTAATTGTATCCGTTACCGTTTGCGTGTTTGAGATGCCTGTGCCAACAGAAAAATCTAAAAATGCCATTTTTGTAACTCCCTACTTAAAAAATAAAAAAAATGAAAAAGCAACTAAAAGTCCAACCAAAGCGAATGATAAAGTTAGGGCTGTCGCATGCTTAAAAAGTACTGAGCGGCTTAAAGCGAGTTCGAAGGAGTCAAGCGAAAGCTTTTCATTCTCACCCTTACTGCTTTCTTCAACTTTTGCAATCAAATATCTGTCATAAACCATAGTGATCAATAGTGCAAAAATAGATAAAAATAGAAAAGTAGATGCATATTTTTTTAAATCAACAGCCAAAATGAATTTAACGCTGAGCAACCCAAAAAATAATGCGAGAAAAAATACGCATAAAACTAACCTTATCTTTTTACCATACACAAAACCAACCCTTTGATTTAAAATAAGTTTCAGCTCATCAGGGACACTCCCTTTGGTTGTCGTTAATTTAGTTTGATTTAATATTTTTCTTCGAATAATGAAATTCAACAACACAATAATTAAAATTGGCGTAAAAAGCACAAGAGTGAATGAGGCAGGATCTAATTTCCAAACGCTATCTATAAATGGTAAATTTTTTACCACAAGTAATAAATACAAACCACACAATCCCCCCATTAAACTTGAAATTTTTTTATATAATTTTCTGTTTTCTTTTAAGCTCATTTATAACTTTCATGTTGTGAATTGACTTAGGTCAACAAGTGTCTCGTGCATAGCATATCTAAACCATCAAATCCTCTAATTTGCCTCCAGAATGCAACCCCGCCATTCTACATTTCCCACACATTTAAACAATCCGTAAAAACCACAAATTTGCATAAATTTTGCGTATACTTTCAATTGATTTATATATTTACACTGCAAACTTCAAGTAAGCATTCCCCGCCGCACGCAGTTTATCCAGCACCGCTTGTCCCATTGCGCCTTGGTTGGCTTTGTACTTATTGCTGAGCAAACTCATGGCTTGGCTGATGTCAATGCTATTGGTCGTTGCGTTCCAGCTGTAACTGATGCTGTCAAACATGGGGTTGTTAATGGTTTGCGCGAGCAGGCTGTCGTTGACATAGTCGTATAACTTTGCATAGGCCTTTTCAAGTTCGAGTGCGGCGTTGGGCCCTGGGTTGGGCGTGCCTTCGTTGACGCCTGCGCTTTGCATAAAACCTTGTCCCATAAATGCTTCTAGGGCAATCAGGTGGCGTGCGTCGCTGATGTACTCGCCTCGGCTGTTGGGCGCTGTGTTGCTTGCGCCGACCCATTGGTTGAGGATAGCGGTGGCGCGGGTTTGTAAGTCGTTGATGCTGGCGCCGTTGTTGGCGGCGGCATGGTAACTTTGCACCAATGCTTTGAGCGTTGCGTCGCGGCTCATGGCGGTTTGTAGGTTGGATACGTTGCCAAACCCTGCAACATTGGGCAGTGCTTTGATGTCAGCAGATACGATGGGTTGGCTGGTTTGGTCTACCGTGCGCGCGGTGTCTTGCGCAAACCAGATGTCGTTCATTTGCCCTGTTGTGCCGTCGGTTTTGGTGAATTGACCTTGTTGTTGGTCTGTGTTGCCGTTGTTGTTGCTGGCGGTGTTGTTGTAGTTGACATTGAGGGATTTAATGCCAGCCTGCGTCAAAGTGAGTAGTTCGCCTGCATCGGTCACGCCGTTGCTGTTGGCGTCTTGCCAAATGCGCAGGTTCTTAAATTGGGCATCAAGGCTGTCGATTTTACCGTCGTGGTTGCTGTCTATATCCGCCAACGCCGTGAAACCGTCTGTTGCGGTTTGACCATCTAAAAGAATGGCAATAAACTCTTGGTGAATAACATATAAAAATAGCTGTACGACCTAAAAGGTCGTACAGCTACATTAACATCACACAAGGCCACTTAAACGTTCAAGCGACTCGTAGGTTTTAAACCCAGCTCGCCGCCAATACAGGACTCAACGCATTTTGATAATTGCTGCTCAAAGTGCTTTGCCCTGCAACAGGCGGGCTAAACGCCGCCATGGCGTTCACCAAGGCGTCGACTTTGTCCGCCATTAAGGTTTTGCCATCTGCAGTTTTGAACGATTCCACCTGAAAACTGGCGTTGTCATACCAATGTTCAATTTTCATTTGATCGCTACTGCCAATGATGTTCACGAGTAAATCATTGCCTGCGCGGCTGAGCCACAGCTGATTTGCGCTCACATTTGCACCCAAAACAATTTGATCGCTGCCGCTCGACTCGCTCACGGTGTCTTTGCCAGCACCGCGCCCAAACAGGTACGTGTCATTGCCCACGCCGCCGTTGAGCATGTCGTTGCCTGCGCCGCCTTGCAACACATCGTTGCCCTCCGCGCCATACAAGCGATCCGCGCCTGCGCCGCCTTTGAGCACATCATTGCCTTCGCCGCCGTGCAACAAGCCGCCGGTTGCCAGAGCCGTGAGCGTGTCGTTGCCTTCTTTGCCAAACACCACGCTGCCGGTTAAATTATCCGCGCCTTGCGTGCCTTCGGTCTTGGCTTTGTAGGCCACGTCTTTGTGTATCAGCCATGACATCAAACCCGCGCGCTTGTCTGACAAACCCGTGCTGGTGACTTCATAAGGGTTTGAGATTGAGGCCAGCTCATGGTCAAACGAGACCCGCTGAATGCGCTCGACTTCAACCAAGTTGGACTGGTCTTTTGCATCCATAAACACCGTGCCGTCCGTCAAGCGATACGCATTCCAATCGCTGCTGCCGCCGGTTAAGCGCAACTCATTCACGCCGCTGCCGCCATCAACATGATCGGCGCCGCCACCCGTGCGAATGGTGTCGTTGCCAGCGCCGCCATAAATAAAGTCACCTGCCGTGCCGCCTTGCAGCAAGTCATCAAACTGGGAACCAATGATGAAAGCCGATGTGCCAAAGTGGCTGGAGGTGGCGGTTTTTTTGTCCTCAACCCAAGTCGTGCCGCGTGACAAAGCAGACAAACTGGCCACAATCGTGGTGCTGTCTTTGTCCATCAAATCATAAAACGGGTTGTTCGCAATCCGCGTATGCGCATCCGAAAACACGCCATCAACGTGCGCATACCAAGTCACAGGCATATTAACGATTGAAAACGGCAGTTGCCATGCAGGCGATGCATACATGTCATTAAACAACACCGTGTTGTCAATGCTGCTGCTATACGCTTTATCGTGGTTGATTAACAAAGGGCCGCCTGCCGATAAGCTGCTGGCAAAACTGTCATCAGTTGTTCCAGAAGCGCGATGCACCACATCGTTTTCATAACCGTAATTAAGCACCACAGATGCATCGTCATAAATCATCGCTGATGCCACACCCACGAAATTTGCATCTTTAAAGAAACCACCAGCCAAAGTATTGCGATACTCCGCCGTCAGATTGGTGACACTACCGCCCAAGCTGTACCCCGTAAAAATCACTTTGTCTGCAGTCAAGCCGTTTTTAATCGAAAAATCCTTGACCGCATTAAGCAATGGCTCAAGTTTTGGCGCCAAAGCGCCATTATTAAGCAACGTATAATCAGGCACATCCACCAATGAGTTTGTCCCTGTGTAACTCACCGCCACGCGCAATAATTTGCCCTGCGCATCGTATTGGCCCAAAATTTTTGCTTGCTCACCCGTCGGCATTGTGCCAGTTAAAGGGCTTTCAATAATATATTGCCCCGTTGAATCAAGCGCACTTTGCGGCAAAGAAAGCTCAGCAGGCGTTAATTCGCGCCAACCAGAAGGCAAACCTTGATTGACCGTATTGGCATACAAACCCGTATTGAGCAACGAGTCGCTCACCGCTTTAAGGATGGCGGCTGACGATGAAACCCCAAAAAAGCCATTGACTTGGCTGTAAACCGCCAGTTGATAAGAAGTTTGCAACAACTCAGCCGACTCGCTGCTGGTGTAATTTTTGTAATCAAACATGCCCATGTTTCACTCCTATAATTAAATAAAGAACGCCCGTTCACTTACGGGTAAGCGATGGTAACAGAATGTGTACGAAATGTGAATAAAGAAAAATAAGGAACAGGACACGCTGCATCAGACACAAAAAAACCCTGTCGCGTTTACAAAAAACGCACAGGGCTTATGACCTAGCACCTAGGACTTCACGCGCTCTAAAAATCGCTTTGCTGACGCTGCATTTCAAACAAACACACCGCCGCAGCCGCAGCCACATTCAGCGACTCGCCAGCGGCCATCGGAATCATCACACACGCATTGGCCAACGCCATCAAATCAGGCGCAACGCCCGCACCTTCGCTGCCCATCAACCACGCCACAGGCTGGCGTAAGTTTTGCGCATAAATCGAATGCGTCGCATGCGAGCTGGTCACCACAACCGCCACACGTTGTTGTTGCGCCTGCGCAACGGTTGCGTGTAAGTCAGGCACTTCAATAATGTTCAAGGCAAAATGCGCGCCAACCGATGCACGCAAGACTTTGGGGGAAAATGGATTCACGCACGCGGCATTGAGCACCACATCACGCACACCAGCCGCCGCCGCGCTGCGCAAAATCGAGCCCATATTGCCCGCATCTTGCAAGCCATCGAGCAACACAATATTGTCCATTTCAGCAGGCAGCTGCGCGCCGTTTGGCCGCGCCACCTCAAGCAACAGCGACACACCTTGCGCCAAGCCGCTCATATCGCGAAACACCGCGTCGCTCACATACACCACATTGCACGGCATTTGCGCAATCAGCGTTTGCACCTCAAGCAGCGCGCATGCCGATTCAGCCACCCAGCACACCAGCGGCTTGCCCACGTGCGCCATATACATTTGCGCGGCGTGTACGCCCTCAATCACCATGCGCTCGTCTGCGCGGCGCGGCTGCGCGATGCGTTTTTTGAGCGCTTTAACCGCCGAGTTGTCTTTAGAAGTAATCATCAGGTATTTTTATAAGGATTTTGCCCGAGCAGCGCACGGCGCACAGGCGCAAAACTGGTTCGATGCTCAGGACACGCGCCATATTGCGCCAATGCCGCCATGTGCGCTGCGGTTGGATAACCTTTGTGCTGCGCAAAACCGTATTGCGGATATACATCATGCAAGCGCTGCAAATCTGCATCACGCGCAACTTTTGCCAAAATCGACGCCGCAGAAATACACGGCTGCAACGCATCGCCACCAATCAGCGCCGCGCCTGCGTAACCTTTGGCGGTCAACAGCTTGGGAAAATGATTGCCATCCACCCAAACCCAATCGGCTTTGTGCGCCAAGCCTTCCACCGCGCGGGTCATGGCCAACAAGCTCGCTTGCAAAATATTCAATTCATCAATTTCTGCCACACTTGCGCTCGCAATGCACCACGCACGCGCATGCGCCTTAATCTCATGCGCCAGCCGTTCACGGGTTTTGGCCGAGAGCTTTTTAGAATCATCCAGCCCCACAATCGGCGCATCCAAAACCACCGCCGCCGCATACACAGCGCCCGCCAATGGCCCACGCCCAGCCTCATCCGCGCCAGCAATGCACTGCGCAGCGCTGAAGTCAATGGCAAATAAATCAGCGTGCGGCGTCATGCGCGCAACACGGTTTGCACCGCCTGCGCGCACAACGCAGGCGTATCGGCGATTAAGCTGCGGTGCATGTCACTCAAACGCTCAACCACGGACGCATCCGCCGCATAGCGGTTCATCTCAGCCAACAGCGCATTGGCCAAACCGCTTGGCGTGGCCGCTTCTTGCAGCAACTCAGGCACAAAAGATTCGTTAAGCAAAATATTCGCCAATCCAAGCCACGGCAACAGCGCCACGCGGTGATAAATCCATGCAGATACAGGCGAGGTTTGATACGAAATCACCATGGGTTTTTTGTACAGCGCCACTTCCAAACTGGCCGTACCGCTGGCGCACAACACACCATCCGCCGCCTCCATCGCGCTGCGCGCCTGTCCATCCAAAATTCGCAGATTGATATGGGGTGCGTATTTGTCACGCATTTGGTTGATTTTGCCACGCAGCGCGTCATGCGCCACTGGCAATATAAATTGCACATCCCCCAATTGCTGCGCCAATAAAACCGCCGCTTGGAAAAAAACGGGTGCATTGTAATCAATTTCAGAACCGCGCGAACCGGGCAACAACGCAATCGTGGTTTTACGCGCACCAAGCTGCAAAGCAAGCCGCGCCGCATCTGGATCGGCACGCATGGGAATATGCCCTGCAAACGGATGCCCCACATAGGTCGCCGCAATGCCTGCGTTGTCATAAATCGCTTGTTCAAACGGAAAAATCAACAACACATGATCGGCCGCACGGCGGATTTTCTCAATCCGCTTGGGGCGCCAACCCCAAATCGATGGGCTCACATAATGCATGGTTTTAAGCCCCGCCTCACGCAAACGCCGCTCAACGCTGAGATTAAAATCAGGCGCATCAATCCCCACAAACACATCAGGGCGCTGCGCACCCGTTAAGCGCCCAATCAACTCAGAACGCATTTTGATGATGCGCGGCAAATGACGAATCGGCTCAAAAATACCACGCACCGCCAACGATTGCGACGGCCACCACGCCTGCGCACCTTGCGCCACCATCGCGTCGCCCGCAACCCCAAACGCATTGACCTGCGCAAAAGCGGCGCGAGTGCCTTTGAGCAACTCCGCCGCCAATTGATCCCCAGACGATTCGCCCGCGACCAAGCCAATATTTAAATGCCTATCCCACATCAACGGGTAATTCCTCGCTCAGATGTCGTGATAAAGGCGCTCATCAAATGCAAATACGCCGCGCTGTCCGCATCAAGCGCAGCCGCTTCGTTAATTTTGGCAGCAGCCGCCTCAATGCTCAAATCTTGCCGATAAATCGCTTTATAAGCACGTTTAATCGCCATAATTTGTTCCGTCGTAAAGCCGCGCCGTTTCAAACCCTCGCTGTTAATTCCAAAGGTTTTGCACGGATTGCCCGACGCCATCACAAACGGTGGAATGTCTTGATGCAAAATTGCACCGCCACCAACCATCGCGTGCGCGCCAATTTTAACAAATTGATGCGTGCCAGACATGCCGCCCACAATCGCATAATCCATCACATGGACGTGACCCGCCAATTGAACGTTACTCGCCAAAATGGTGTGGTTGTGAATCTGGCAATCGTGCGCCAAATGCACATAGCCCATAATCCAATTGTCATTACCGACCCGCGTCACACCGCCGTCTTGGCTCGTACCACGGTGAAAACTACAAAATTCACGAATCGAGTTTCGATCACCAATCACCAAAGACGTCGGCTCGCCAGCGTATTTTTTGTCTTGCGGCGCTGCGCCCAAAACCAGATGATGGCCAATTTGATTGTCCATCCCAATTGTCGTGCGCCCTTCAATCAAGGTGTGCGAGCCAATTTGCGTGCGATCGCCAATCACAACATCAGGACCAATCACGCTATACGCGCCAATCACCACATCAAGCCCAATTTGCGCACGCGCATCAACCAGCGCGGTTGGATGTATTTGTACTGCCATTTTTATTCGCCTTTACGATACGCACACATCAAATGCGCTTGAGCCGCAACCTCGCCATCCACAGTCGCCTTCACATCAAACTTGGCAAACCCGCGAATCACGCGATTAAGCTTCACTTCTAAAATCAATTGATCACCGGGTACAACAGGGCGCTTAAACCGAACATCTTCCATGCCCACAAAATAAAACATCGCTTCAGGATCACGCTCTTGCACCCAAAGCAGCGCGCAGGCCTGCGCCAACGATTCCATAATCAACACACCAGGCATCACAGGGCTGTGCGGAAAATGTCCCGTAAAAAACTGCTCATTCATCGACACGTTTTTAACCGCAATCAAATAGTCATCGTATTTCCACTCCACAACCCGATCCACCAACAAAAACGGGTAACGGTGCGGAATGCGACGCATGATTTCATTCACATCATAGCCTGCTTGCAACTCTGTATTTTTCTCACTCATTCCAGCTCCTTGGTTATTATTCAATTTTTGTTACATCATTTGCGCTACCAGCTTTTTCCAAACCCCTCAATCGCTTGCGTAAGTCCGATAAATGCCGAATCAGCGATGCATTTCTCTCCCAATCACGATGCAGCATGAGTGGCAGAATCCCCGTATATTGCCCAGCCTGCTCAATCGAACTTGGCACAGCGGTGGCACCAGACACAACCGTATTGGCAACAATATTTAAATGGCCACCAATCATCGCAGCCCCGCCAATCATGCAATTCTCGCCAATCGTCGTACTCCCAGCAATCCCAACGCACGACGCAATCGCCGTATGCTTGCCAATCTCACAATTGTGCGCAATTTGAATTTGATTGTCTAATTTGACCCCATCATGAATCACGGTGTCATTTAAAGCACCGCGATCAATCGTCGTGTTCGCACCGATTTCCACATCATTGCCGATTAACACCCGCCCGACTTGCGCAATTTTCAACCAACCCGCTTTTGTCGGCGCAAAACCAAAACCGTCCGCCCCAATCACAGCACCCGCATGCACAATACAACGCGCCCCAATCTCGCAGCCTTCATAAACCGTCACATTTGGATGCAACACGCAGCCATCTTGCACCACCACATCGTCACCCAACACAACGCCCGCCTTAAGATGCACGCCAGCCCCCACAACAACGCGTTCGCCAACCACCACCCGCGCATCAATTTGCGCCGTCGCATCAACCCGCGCCGTTGGCGCCACCACCGCTGTTGCATGAACGCCCGCCTGAACCGCTGTATTAAAATACAAACGCCGCGCAATATGCGCATACAACAAATAAGGCGCAGGCGTACACACGTAAATGGTCAGTTCATTCACCGCATGCTGAGCCACCAAATCATCATAATCGGCTTGCGTCAACGCAATCACGCTCGCTTGACTGTCAAGCAGCTGCCCGCGCAATTTTTGATTGCTCAAAAAAGAAAAAGCGCCTTGCTGCGCCACGTCCAACGGCGCCACATGCGTAATGCGCGCAGCCGTCAAATCAGGCGCATCCATCACGCCATACGGCGCAGCAAAATCCAAAAACAAATCAGCCAGTGAGTGCGGCAACGCAAACACTGGCTTAAAAGAGGGTGCAATCACTGCCATGTTTCACCTTTTATTAAAAACGTACCACTTAATTGCGGGCGTTCGAGACGGGGACGGGGAACAACGATTAAATATACAAGGCTGGCTCATACCAGCAACCCAGCATCATTGTGCGCCACGCAACAGCAAAACATCAGCGACGCCGCCATATAACGCCATTCCAAGCACAAACCTTAAATCAACGCATCTTTTCCAAAACCCGCACCGTCAAGTCATACGCTGGCTTAATATAAACCGCCTCTTGAACCACAAAATCAAAACCCTCTTGCTCGGCCAGCACTTTAATCGTCGCATCAGCCTTGGCCAGCAATGATTTGAGCATTTGGCTTTGCGCCTGTGCAAGCTCTTCCTCAAACTCAGAGCGCTCAACGTTAAACGCCTCCATCGAATTGGTCAAATCCGCCTCACGCTCTTTTCTCTGCGCCTCGCTTAATTTTGGGGATTCTTTTTCATACCCTTGCTGATTGGCACGGATTGACGCGGCCTTTTGATCCAACGCTTTTTCACGCGCTTTAAACCTGACTTCCAAATCCGCACGCGCTTTTTTAGCAGGCACGGAATCCACCAAAATCCGTTCCAAACTCACATAGCCCATTTTAAATTCTTGCGCCACAGCCAAGCCGCTTGCACTGGATAAGCCCAAGGCCAAGGCAAACAATATTTTTCTCATTCAACACCCTTTAAACGCCTCAACGACAATTAAAACGCTGTACCAATTTGGAATTGGAAACGTTGGATTTTTTCACGATCTTTAGTGCCAATCGGACGTGCATAGCTAAATTTTAAAGGCCCAATCGGCGAATTCCAAGTCAAACCCAAACCATAAGAATAACGTAAACCGCTACAACCTGAAAAACTGATTTTGCTAAAATCGCACGTATTGTCTGGTGTGTTCTGTGCGTTATACACTGGCGCACTATCAGACCACAAGCCCCCTGCATCGCCAAACACAAACATCCGCACATCACGATTTTTCGTTAACCCAGGGAACGGGAATTGAATTTCCGCATTTGCAACAAATCGCTTAGATCCACCCAAATAACTCACTTCATTTTTTGTATTAAGTGATGTGGGCCCCAGACTGCTCGACTCATAACCACGCACCGATCCAATGCCACCTGCATATAAGTTCTTAAAAAATGGATAATCTTGGCCATTTAAGCCCGTACCATAATCAATCTGCGAGTTTAAAGCCAACGTCACGTATTTAGACAACGGCGTAAATTGTTGTATTTGATACGTTCCGCGAACATAACGTGCTGTCCCCAAAAGCGAGGCGGCAATTAACGCACGCTGGTACAAGCCTTTGGTTGGCAAATAGGTTGAGTTGCGCGTATCGTAACTCCAACCCACACTGGTTTCAACTGTTTTAATTCGATTTGTGCCGAACTGCGCCATATATTGAGTGTATGAACTGGGTGAATCTCCAGTCAACTCAATCTCATTAATTTCAGGATTAATCCCAAAGAACAATTTATGACGCTCTGAAATCGGCACACCAAAGGTCGCATTCACCCCCGTTGTGGTGTATTTTGTTTCAGAAATATCCAGTTTCGACGCATCATAAGTGCGGTAATAGGCAGACAAATCACTGCTCACACCCGACTTGGTGAAATACGGATTCGAGGTATTCAGTGAGAAATTACGTGTGGACTTGCTGGTATCAATTGCAACACCGAGCGATTGACCAGAACCCAAGAAGTTGCGCTCATTAATCGAACCAGACAAGCTCACTTTGTCTGACGAGCTATAACCAAGGCCAAGCTTTAAATCACCCGTTGGGGTCTCTTTTACCCTGTAATTCACATCAACTTGATTGTTCACGCCAGCAACCGGAATGGTTTCAGCCACCACTTCAGAGAAGTAGCCCAAGCGATCAATGCGGTCGCGGGTCAGCTGAATATTGGCACCGCTGTACAACGCACTTTCCATTTGACGCGCTTCGCGTCGAATCACGTCATCTTTGGTACGGCTGTTGCCATTGATTTCGATATGTCGCACATACATGCGCTCAAGCGGGTCGACCGAAAAGACCACGTCAGCCAGATGTTCTTGCTTGTTCAGCTTTGGCACAACCGAAACCCTTGCCATCGCGTAACCATCATCACCAAAGCGCGCAGACATTTCTTGCGCAATTTTAGTCATCGCTTCGCGAGAATACTCCGAGCCAATTTTGTAGCGCATGAGCTTTTCTAAGTCAGCGCGTGGCGTGTCTTTGGTCGCCCCTTCAAGCGCAAGCGACTTGACTTTATACCGTTCACCTTCGTTAAACGCCAAATGGAGTTCAATACCCTTCCCATCGGCCGTGCTTGGCGTATCCACATTGACTATTTCAAAATCAAGATAACCCTTATCAAGATAGTAGTTGCGAATCAGTTCCAAATCATTTTTTAGGCGCTCTGGCGCAAAACGACTGTCTTTTGAGTACCAAGAAAAAATACCATTGGTGTTGAGCTCCATAATTGAGCGAATTTTGCGATCAGAAACCTTTGTGTTGCCGTCGATCACAATTTTTTTAACTTTTAAATACTCGCCTTCATCTACATTGACTGTCACAGAAACCTGTTTACGGTCTTGCTGCTTCACATCTGACGTGATTTTTGCGCCCACCAAACCCGCTTCGTCATACATGGCTTTCAGCTCTTCTTTGACTTTTTCCAGCAAGTCTGGATCAAAGGGGTAACCTTGCGCAAAACCGTGCTCTTTCAAACCCGACGACACTTGCTTTTTGTCAAAGTTCTTCATGCCTTTAATCGTCAAATCAGCAATGACCGAACGCTCTGCCAACTCGACATTCAAAACTGTGCCATTGAGTGACACATTGGCTTTTTCATACAGGCCTGAAGCCAACAAGGTTTTTGCAACGTCTTGAGTTTGGGCTTGGGTAAACGAATCACCAATTTTAACTGGCAAGCCATTAAACACGCTGGCTGGATCAGAACGCTGCAAGCCTTGCACCACAATATCACTCAAAACCACTGACGATGGCGCAACGGTTGGCGCTGCGACTACGGGTTTTGGGGCGACTTGAGAACGAGGGGTTTTGGCCGTTTTTGCATGCGCAGGCACGCTAAAGGCCAAGCCAAAAATACTCAAAGCAATAAGAGCATGACGCGGCGAACTGGCGTTCGCTTTCAATGGACGAACCGACATGTTTTTCCTAACTTGTTTAATAAAACAAAATGAAACGTTTAAATAAATCTACTGAATGAGCAGACAAATAAACAAATGAATCCGAGCATTTTACAGGACAAAACGCCATCTAAGGCGCAAAACACAATTTTTTAGCATTCTAACTGAACAAATCCAATGCGTCATTATAAAAAGCAAGCGTCATAAAGGCCAGCAACATCAGCAAACCAACCTTTTGCGCCACCAACAATACTTTTTCCGAAACAGGCTTGCGGCGCACGGCTTCGATTAAATACGTAAAGAAATGCCCGCCATCCAACACAGGAATCGGCAATAAATTTAACACACCCAAGCCTATCGATACAAAAGCAATCCGCGCCATAAATTCGCGGAAACCATGCTGAACGCTCTCGCCCACAATTTTGGCGGTTTTAATTGGGCCGCCGATGTTTTTTAGACTCATTTGCCCTGTGGCAATTTTGTACAAACCTTTAAGGTTATAACGCGCCAAGCGCCACATGTGCTCAAACCCCTTGCCCACCGAGGCAAATACACCGCGCTCTTTCACCACAACATCCGCCATACTCAGCGCCACCCCAGCCCGCCCAATCACCCGCTCAACCGATTGGCCGTTTGCCATTTCGGCGTACGCGAACTTGGCTGGCGTGAGCATCACGCGCAGCGGGTGGCCGCCACGCATCACATCAAGCGCAACCGCTTGACCAATGTGCGTGGTTAATATGGCCGTCAACGCATCACGGCTGCTGATCGACTGGCCATTTGCCGCCACAATCACATCGTTTTTTTGTAAACCCGCATCACGCGCAGGCCCTGCAAGCACATCAGCAATACGCGGCGCAGCGGCCTGTACATAACTTAACCCCACTTCCGCATGGCCTTGGCCTTTTTCAATGTCCAGCGTTTGGGTATCAATCATATCCGAGCGCACCTCGCCAGAAGCGCTGCGCCAAGTCAATAAAATGGGGGCTTTGTCAAATACAGAATCCATAACGCCCGCATCAATCTCAGCCCAGCTCGCCACATTTTTGCCATTTAACGTCACAACCACATCACCTTTTTGCAACCCCAGCGGCGCGGCCAACGTGTTGGATGCAGGCGCATCAACAATCGGCGCAACGTGTTCATAGCGCCCATACGCCAAAGCCGCAAACACCAATGCGGCAAAGAGCAAATTCACCACGGGCCCTGCCAACACAATTGCCATGCGCTGCCACACATTGCACGCCGCAAAACTACCGCCCGCGCTTGCAGATTGAACCTCGCTGGTCGCAACGGCCGTTTCGCCGTGCATTTTGACATAGCCGCCCAATGGAAGCGCGCACAAACAAAACTCCGTCCCCAAACGATTGTGCCAACGAATAATGGTTGGCCCAAAGCCAATCGAGAATTTGTCAATCGCCACACCGCAGCGCCGCGCCACGAAGTAATGCCCCCATTCGTGCAACGTGACCAACAGCAAAATCGCCACGATAAAACTCCAAGTATTCGTCCAAAGCATGTCCATTTAACCGCCTATTTCAGTGTATTTAAATAGCGCACAACCCAAGCACGGGTCTGCGCATCAACCGCCAGCACATCATCGAGCGTCGCAGGCGCGGCAAAGTTTAACGACTTGAGCGCCGCCGCATTCACCCGAGCAATACTCAAAAAACCAATGTCACCCGCCAAAAACGCCGCCACCGCGCACTCATTGGCGGCATTGAGCACAATCGGCGCAGCGCCGCCAGCGTCCAGCGCATCAAATGCCAAACGCAAACAAGGGAATTTATCAAAGTCTGGCGCATAAAATTCCAGCGCACTGATTTGCGCCAAATCAAGGGTCGCCACGCCCGAATTGATGCGCGCAGGATGCGCCAACGCGTGCGAAATCGGCACGCGCATATCGGCGTGCCCCAATTGCGCCAAACTCGAGCCATCGATGTAATTCACCAACGAGTGAATAATCGATTGCGGGTGAATCAACACGTTAATTTGTGCGGCGCTCACACCAAACAGCCAATGCGCCTCAATCACCTCAAGGCCTTTGTTCATCATGGTGGCCGAATCAACCGAAATCTTGCGCCCCATGCGCCAGCGCGGATGCGCGCAGGCTTGGTCGGGCGTGATTGCGTTTAAATCTGATAAAGGCGTATGCAAAAATGGCCCGCCAGACGCAGTCAACGTCAAGCTGGCCACCCCGCGCGTGCCGCCATCGGCTGGCAGGCATTGAAACAGCGCATTGTGTTCGCTGTCAATCGGCAACAACGTCGCGCCTGATTCGCGCACCGCCGCCATCATCAAGCCGCCTGCCATCACCAAAGACTCTTTATTCGCCAACAACAACCGCTTGCCCGAACGCGCCGCCGCCATCGATGATGCCAGCCCCGCAGCCCCCACAATTGCCGCCATCACCGTACTCACTTCAGGCGCACTCGCCACATCACACAAGGCTTGCGCCCCGCACAAAACCTCAGTTTTACAATCATTCTCAATCAGCAACTCGCGCAACGTCTGCGCAGCCGCTTCATCCAAAACCACCGCAAACTTTGGCGCAAACTGCACGCATTGTGCGGCCAGCAGCGTCAACTGCGACGCGCCCGTCAACGCAAACACGCCAAATTTATCAGGATGACGCGCCACCACATCCAGCGTGCTTGTGCCAATTGAACCCGTAGCGCCCAGTACTGTTAATTTTTGCATCATCACAATCCAAAGGCCTCAGCCAACCCAAACACCGCAATCAACATCACCTGCAACGGCAACGTCGACAAAATCGCATCAATCCGATCCAAAATCCCACCGTGTCCCGGCAACGACTGGCCACTGTCTTTCACGCCCGCGCAGCGCTTGAGCCAAGACTCAAACAAATCGCCCAACACACTAATGTAAGTCAGCAAAAACGCCAGCACCAACAAATGCGCCGCGCTCAACGTTGCCGGTAAATAATGCAAGCCAAACGCCAGCACCATAAAATAAACCGTCACACCAACCCAAGCGCCCGCAGCCCCTTCAAGGGTTTTGCCTGGGCTAATCATCGGCGCCAATTTACGCCGCCCAAACGCACGCCCCGTAAAGAATGCAGCGGAATCGGCCAACCAAATCACCAGCAACAAACCAAGCAAAACAGGCGCTTGCGCAGGCGATGGACGCAACCACATCAAGCAAAAACCAACCGTGAGCTGCAACAAACCGCCCACCAACGCCAAAACCCATTTGGTGCGCACATGCCAACCAAAGTACAACCACAGCGGCGCCACAAACAGCCAAAACGCGCACGCCGCCAAAGCGGACAAAAGAGCCAGCGGATAAAAACTCAAAGGCGCCCCAGTACTATAAACGCCCATCCCCTGCATAAACGCAGGCAACACAAACGCATACGCCGCACCAAACAACGCAGGCAGCGCGAACGCATAAACGGCTTTGCCGATTTTAGAAAAATTGGCCAAGCCCGCCCACTCGACGGCCGACCAAGCCAGCATGATGCTAATCGCCACAAACCAGACCTTAAAACTGGCAAAAAACACCAAACCGCCCACCACCACCAACATCATCAAAGCTGTTATGACGCGTGTTTTAACCATGACCATTCCTTTTATTCACCAACGCTCAACGCACATTCGTAGGGCGGCATTCATGCCAACCAATACCATCCGAGCGGATTTACAAATGGCGGACAAATGCCCGCCCACACATTATTTACCAACCAACTGCGCGCTCGTTCGGCCAAAACGCCGTTCGCGCTGCTGATACGATGCAATCGCCGCCATAAAAGCCGCTTTATCAAAATCAGGCCAATACGTTGGCGTAAAAAACAATTCCGTATACGCCAACTGCCACAACAAAAAGTTTGACACCCGCGCCTCGCCGCCCGTGCGAATAAACAAATCAGGTTCAGGCAAATCCGCCAGCTGCAAAAACGGCTGTAAATCCGCCTCAAGCACAGGCGCATCCAGCGCAATTCCTGATGCAGCACGGTGCGCCAACAAACCATTCATCGCATTTAAAATATCCCAGCGCCCGCCATAATTGGCACAAATCGTCAACGTCAAACGTTGCCCCGCAGCCGTGCCCGCATGACCTTGCGCCACCAAATCTTGAATCGTTTGATCAAACGCGCTCAACTCGCCAATCACACGCAGCCGCACACCGTTATCGGCCAAATTTTTAATCTCACGGCGCAAACTGCGCATGAACAACTTCATCAAAAAAGACACTTCCGCAGGCGGACGACGCCAATTTTCTGAGCTAAACGCAAACAACGTCAAATGCGACACGCCAAGTTCCACGCAGGCACGCACCGCATCGCGCACCGCCTGCACGCCTTTTTTGTGCCCCCACACACGCGGCAAACCACGCTCATTTGCCCAGCGCCCATTGCCGTCCATAATCACGGCAACGTGCTGCGGCACAGCCGACACGACGGGAATGGTTTGGGTGCTGCTTTCAAGTTGGGTCATGATGTTCTCTTTCTACGATGGTGTAAAAAAGCAGGTCTGGTACGACCTGCTTTTGGGAGCCACATCGTAATGCGCGTATGTGTGCTGCATGTGTGTTGCAAATTTAAATCACAAATAATAAATAACAATAACAAATAAAAAAACAATCCGTTGTTTAAACCTTCATCACTTCGGCTTCTTTTGCCACCAACAATTTGTCAATTTCCACAATAAATTTGTCGGTCAATTTTTGTACCTCATCTTGGGTGCGGCGGTCATCGTCTTCAGAGATTTCTTTGTCTTTTAATAACTTTTTCAATGCCTCATTCGCATCGCGGCGGTGATTGCGCACCGACACCTTTGCCGCCTCGCCATCAGACTTGAGGATTTTTACCATTTCTTTGCGACGCTCTTCCGTCAACGCTGGCATTGGCACGCGAATCATATCACCGCTGGTGGCAGGGTTTAAGCCCAAATCCGCTTCACGAATCGCTTTTTCAACCGCGCCCATCATGTTTTTTTCCCACGGCTGCACGCCAATCGTGCGCGCATCAATCAACGTCAACGCCGCCACTTGCGACAATTGAGTCGCCGTGCCGTAATAATCCACATGCACATGATCCAGCAAGCTCGGATGGGCGCGCCCCGTGCGCACTTTGGCCAAATCATTGTTTAATGCCTCAATGCTTTTGCTCATTTTTTGTTCAACGGCGGCTTTAATTTGAGAAACTGACATACGAATAAACTCCTAATTCTAATAAACATTCCAAAAGCGGCAATTAAAGAGCGTCACACCCTTTTGAATGGCGGGCATAAATGCCCGCCCTACTTTAATTTTGCCGCCATTCTCATCACAACGTGATTCACGCAACGGCGGCCATTTTACTGTTTTTCTGGGCGTCTGTCACCGCGTTTACACTATAATTGCCGATTCAAATCATCTCAAAACCAACCATGCTCGAACGCTTCCTCACAATCGCCAGCATCATCGCGCCCGTACTGGGCATGGTTTTGTGCGGCTATATTTATGGGCGCGTGCGCATCAACACCGTGCGCCAAGAAATGGGCGCGGTCAACCAAGTGATTGGCGGCCTGCTCACGCCCATGATGATTTTTGGCGCCATGAGTCAAAAAGAGTTTGATATTTACAGCAACTTGCCCTTAATTGGCGCAGGCGCTTGGGTGATTTTGGGCAGCATTGTGGCGGGTTATATCGTCGCAAAAATCATGAGGTTTGACCTCAAAACATTTGTACCGCCCATGATGTACAACAACTGCGGCAACATGGGCTTGCCACTGGGTTTATTTGCCTTTGGCCAACTCGGTTTTGCCCAAGCGGCCATTTTATTTGTGCTGTGCAATTTATTATTTTTTACGCTTGGCGCATGGATTTTATCGGGCGGAAAATCATCATGGCAGCTCCTCAAAACCCCCATCATGGGCGCCATGCTCGCTGGGATTGCGGCTGCTTTATTGCGCATCAACATCCCTGAACCCATCCAACAAACCCTGCATTTCATGAGTCAAACCTGCATCACCATGATGATGCTGTCCTTAGGCGCACGCCTGCTTGACGTTGATTTTAAAGAAGCCAAAATCGGCCTGATTGGCGGCATTATTTGCCCCGCGTCCAGCTTATTGTTTGCCGTATTTTTGCAGCATTACCGCTTCATCCCGCTCAACCCCAGCCAAATGGGCGCGGTATTGCTGTTCGCCAGTTTGCCGCCCGGTGTGTTTTCATACATTTTGGCAGACGCATACGACCAAGAACCCGCCAAAGTCGCCGCCATCGTACTCATCGGCAATTTACTCTCATTATTCTTTGTGCCAATTGGTTTGGCGCTCGCACTCCAATAAAAGTGGCTCTTGCCCCAGCGCAGCGCTTGCCCGATGATGGGCCACGATTCATCAACCACTTAATTAGGAGCGCGCCATGAACCAAGCAGCAGCCACATTCATCTGGGACGACGTATTACTGCTACGCGAACAACTCGCCGATGAGGAGCGCATGATTTGGGACACCGCCCATCAGTTTGCGCAAAACCAGCTCAAGCCGCGCATCCTCAACGCCTTTCGCAACGAGTTCACCGACCCCGCTATTTTTAGAGAAATGGGACAATTGGGCTTACTCGGCGCCACATTACCCGCAGAATTTGGCGGCTCCGACCTAAACAACGTCAGTTACGGCCTCATCGCATTTGCGGTAGAACAAGTCGACTCAGGCTTTCGCTCCATGATGAGCGTCCAAAGCTCGCTCGTCATGCTGCCCATATTCACCTTTGGCACACCCGCCCAAAAACAACAATTTCTCCCCCAGCTTGCCAGCGGCACA
The DNA here is from genome assembly GCA_017495165.1 of Hydromonas sp. GTDB lineage: Bacteria > Pseudomonadota > Gammaproteobacteria > Burkholderiales > Burkholderiaceae > Hydromonas. The sequence goes on from JAFEII010000021.1 coordinate 22,038, forward strand.
GCCATCGGCTGCTTTGGCCTCACCGAACCCAATCACGGCTCAGACCCCGGCAGCATGAGCACCCGCGCCAAATCCGTACCGGGCGGCTACCAATTATCAGGCGCCAAAACATGGATCACCAACGCGCCCATCGCCGACGTATTTGTGGTCTGGGCCAAAGACGACGCAGGCGAGATTCGCGGCTTTATTTTAGAAAAAGGCTGGCGCGGCTTAGCCACCCCAACCATTCACGGCAAAGTCGGCCTGCGCGCCTCCATCACAGGCGAAGTCGTCATGGACAACGTATTTGTCCCCGAAAGCCACGCATTCCCAGAGATTCGCGGCCTCAAAGGCCCATTCACCTGCCTCAACTCCGCCCGCTACGGCATCAGCTGGGGCGCGCTGGGCGCCGCCACCGACTGCTGGCACACCGCCCGCCAATACGCACTCGACCGCCACCAATTTGGCCGCCCACTCGCCGCCAATCAATTGATACAAAAAAAACTCGCCGACATCCAAACCGAAATCACCCTCGCCCTACAAGGCTGCCTGCGGCTGGGGCGCATGAAAGACGCAGGCCAAGCCGCCGTCGAAATCACCTCCATGATGAAACGCAACTCATGCGGCAAAGCGCTTGACGTCGCGCGCCTTGCCCGCGACATGCTCGGCGGCAACGGCATCTCGGACGAATTTGGCGTGGCGCGGCACTTGGTCAACCTAGAAGTGGTCAACACGTATGAGGGCACGCACGACATCCACGCCTTGATTTTAGGGCGCGCCCAAACGGGGATACAGGCGTTTTTTTGATGGTTGAGTCCGCCAACACCAAGCCATGGACTTAAAACCGCGCCCAGCTTGAGCCACGCGTCAAAAAAACGCAGATAAATCTGCGCTTTTTTGACGTTGAGGGGGGCAATCAAAGGCCAATTACACCATCACCCCGTCAACTGCCGACTAATCAATTTCTTAATCGGCGACAAAGCGCCTGACACGCGCAATACAGCGGTTCTGGCGACTTTTGCGGCGGCGTGTTCGGTGGTAAACAGCTTCACAATTAAATTGGTGCCATGGTAAATCGGGCGGGTTTTGCGTTGGTGGCGGCGGTCATACGTTTGCAGCAATGCGGGTGCGCCAATGTCTGCGCCTTGCGCGGCGGCGTTGCGCACCAATTCGGCCAAAATCGCTTGGCTTTGTAAGCCCAAATTAAAGCCGTGCGCGGTGACAGGGTGCATACCCACCGCCGCGTCGCCAATCAAGGCAAACCGCGTGCTATAAAAACGCCGCGCATGCGTGCCAACCAACGGATAGCGATGGCGTTGGCTGGCGATGCGAATCTCACCCAAGCGCCCGTTCAGGCGTTGATGCAAATCGGCGGCCAATTCATCGTCACTCAAATCCAAAATCGCTTGCGCATGTTGGCTGTCAATCGTAATCACCGCGCTCGAGAGATTGGCGGTGAGCGGCAAAATCGCCAAGGTGCGCCCGTAATGAAAGCACTCAAATGCGGTGTGTTGGTTCGATTCGTCATGCGCAATTCGGCAGATAATCACGGTGCGCCCAAAATCATGCATGTCCACCGCAATCCCCATTTGTTGGCGCGTTTGTGAAAAACGTGAATCCGCCGCCACCACCAATTTTGCAGACAATTGCTGCCCATCATCCAAAGTGACCTGTGCCGATTCGGGCGTGGCGGTCACGCGCTGCACTTTGCGCTCGGTCAGCCAGGTTACATTGGGCTGGTCAGCGACTTGCTCAAACAAAGCGCGCCGAATCAAGTGGTTGGAAATCAAATAGCCCAATGTGTCGGTTGGTTTGCCTTGCGCCATTTTAGGTGTGGCAAAATGCAGCTCAAACGGCGACACGCCATCGACCACTTTGGCGGCGCGTAAAAAATAAACTTCCCCCTCAGGCACAGCCTGCCACGCACCATGGGCGGTTAAAATATCTTTGGATGGATGGGTTAAGGCGATTTCACGCCCATCAGGCTGCGGCTGTTGCAACACCTCCCGCGTGGCAGGGTCAATCAGCGCCACACGCAAATTTGTGTCGCGCAATGAGCGCACAAAGCTCAAGCCCGCAGGCCCAGCACCGACAACCAGTACATCAAAATTTGACTGCACATTCATCACTCACCTGCTTTCATTGAAGTAATTGTTCAAAACCACCAAAGCCGTATTTTAACAAAAAACACCATCAACACACCGCGTTTTTCTCCCGCCAACTGCGTCAAACATTTATAATACAGCCCTTTTTAACCCACAAAGCCCACCATGCAAAACACACACGTCAACACCCTGATTCACGCCCGCTGGCTCATCACCATGGACAGCCCACAGGTATTAGAACACCACAGCGTGGCGATTCTTGATACAAAAATCGTCGCCATTTTGCCCACCAGCGCCGCCAGCCACATCAGCGCAGATGAGGTGATTCAATTGACCGAACACGTGTTAATGCCCGGTTTGATTAACCTGCACGGCCACTCAGCCATGACACTTTTGCGCGGCTATGCCGACGACAAACAACTCATGGATTGGCTGCAAAACGACATTTGGCCAGCCGAAGCAAAACACGTATCAGACCAGTTTGTCTTTGACGGCAGCTTAATTGGCATGGCCGAAATGATACGCGGCGGCACCACCACCATCAACGACATGTACTTTTACAACAGCGCCGTCGCGCGCGCGGGCGTGCAATCGGGCATGCGCACATTTGTGGGCTGCTCCATTTTAGACTTCCCCACCAACTACGCCCAAAACGCAGATGAATACATCGAAAAAGGTTTGACTGAGCGCGCCCAGTTTTTAGACAACGAACTCATCACCTTCACACTCGCGCCGCACGCGCCCTACACGGTATCTGACGCCACATTCACCAAAGTCGTCGCAGCCGCGCACCAGCACAACATGCTCGTGCATTGCCATATTCACGAAACCGAATTTGAAGTCAACACCAGCGTCACCGAACACGGCCAACGCCCACTCGCGCGCCTCAACGACTTGGGTGTACTGGACACCAAACTCATCGCCGCCCACATGGTGCATTTATCAGACGATGAAATCGCGCTGGCAGCCGCCAAAAACATCAGCATCGCGCACAACCCCACCTCAAATATGAAGCTCTCATCAGGCATCGCCCCAATCCCCGCCCTACTCAAAGCAGGCGTGAATGTCGGGATTGGCACCGACGGCGCCGCGTCAAATAACAAACTCGACATGCTCGCCGACACCCGCCAAGCCGCCTTGCTCGCAAAAGTTGGCAGCTTAAACCCAACCGACGTGCCTGCATTTACCGCATTGCAAATGGCCACCATCAACGGCGCCAAAGCCCTGCACATGGCAGACAAAATCGGCAGCATCAGCGTGGGCAAACACGCCGACATCATCGCCATCAACATGTCTGAGCTCGAAACCGCCCCCACCTTTGACGTCGTCTCACACATCGTTTACAGCGCAGGGCGCGAACACGTCAGCCACGTATGGGTCAACGGCCGCTGCTTGCTGCGCGAACGTGAGTTACGCACCTTAAATGAAGCCGAACTCAAAACCTGCGCACGCGCATGGCAAGCCAAAATTGCGCAGTGATGTTGTCTATTTGCCACCAACAATGCAGCGCCTTGCTGTTACAAAACAACAAAAAACCGCATTTTTGCGGTTTTTTTATGGGCAAATCAATAGCTTTATTATTTGAGCATCGCTATAATGCGACACCTTTTTGGCTACACAATTGGCAAAAAGGCAAGAAGCGGTGGGTTTAGAGCGATACACATAGCCGACCGCGGTCAACAACCACAATGGAACTAAACCATGAATTTACTCAAACAAACGCGGCTTCCAACCGTCAATTTACCTGCGGCAATCCGCCGAAAAATGTGGCTTTCGCCGTTTATCAAGTCATACTTGGTGGTGTTTTTTGCCTACCTTGCCATGTACCTGATTCGCAAAAATTTTAACGTCGCGCAAAACGATTTAATCTCAACGTATGGCTTTACCAAAACCCAGCTTGGCACAATCGGCGTGGCGTTTTCCATCACTTACGGCATTGGCAAAACCGTCATGGGCTTTTATGGTGACGGCAAAAACACCAAAAACTACATTGCCATTTTGCTCATTTTGTCCTCATTCGCCATGTTTGGCATGGGCGCATTAAGCGGCTCACTCATGGGCATGATGGTGTTTTATGCGCTCAATGGTTTGTTTCAAAGCGCAGGCGGCCCATCGAGCTACTCAACCATCACCAAATGGACCGCACGTAAAAATCGCGGCACATTTTTGGGCATGTGGAATATGTCGCACAACATCGGCGGCGCACTTGCGGGCGGTGTCGCGGCTTATGGCGCAACCACGTTTTTTGAAGGCAATGTGCGCGGCATGTTTTTATTCCCTGCCTGTATCGCATTGGTCGTTGGCGTGATTGGTTTGTTTATGGGTTCAGATTCGCCTGAAGCATACGGTTTGGGCAAAGCCGAAGACATTTTTGAAGAAGAATTATCGGCCGAAGACAAAGAAGTTGAGCGCGAAAACTTGGGCAAATGGGACATGTTTGTCAAATACATTTTGCGCAACCCGTTCATTTGGGGCTTGTGCTTTGCCAACGTATTTGTCTACATCGTGCGGATTGGCGTCGACCAATGGGGCGTTGTGTACGCCAAGGAAGTGCTGGGCTTTTCAAAAGAAGTCGCCAATGCGGGCTTTACGCGCTTTGAATTGGGCGCATTATCGGGCGCGTTGATTTGGGGATTTTCATCAGATTTGGCAAAAGGCCGCCGCGCAGCGGTTGCCATGATTGCGTTGTTTGCGATTTTGGGCGTCTTAGGGATTTACCAACACGCCTCAACTGAAGCCACCTACAAATGGTCAATGTTCGCCTTGGGCTTTTTGATTTTTGCCCCGCAATTGCTGATTGGCGTGTCAGGCGTTGGCTTTGTACCCAAAAACGCCGTCAGCGTTGCAGATGGATTCCGTGGCACATTTGGCTATTTGCTCGGCGACTCATTTGCCAAAGTCGGCATGGGCATGATGGCGGACAATAAAATGGTCTTGGGCATGACCGGTTGGACGGGCACATTTACCGCCATGTACGGCGCAACGATTTTGGCCTTGATTATGTTGGCGTATGTTGCTTACGGCGAAGAGAAAAAAATCCGCGCATTGCGTCATGTCAAATGATGAAGCAATGAAACACTGAAGCAGTGAAGTGTCAGCGGTTTGAAGCGCAACAATCGTTCGACCCAACCATAAAAAAGCCCTCGTTTAAATAAGCGAGGGCTTTTTGTTATGTTGAATTCACGAAATGATTGCCATGCCATTTTTAAATCAATTTTAGCAGCCATTCGTAGGGGCGCAATTCATTGCGCCCTGTTGGTTGGCTAGGGCTTGATGAATCAAGCCCCTACGGTTTTAGTCGCGTTGATAAAAATTTTACCAAACGACAAAATCACCACCCTTTTCATTTGCCCGCCCGCCACGCCGACCACACAATCAACCCCATGCCCAACATTGCCCAGCCATCAGGCAGCGCATCACCCAGCGCAAGCCCCGCCACCAGCGCAAACGCAATCCGCGAATACGACAGCGTGCTAATCACACCCGCCTTGTGCATGGCATAGGCTTTGGTTTTGTACAACTGCCCCAAAGTGGTGCTTAACGCCAAAGCCGCCAAAACCATCAGCAGCCACGCACCGGGCATTTGAAACTCACCCTGTAAATACGGCACAAGCGCCACGTGCTGATGCGCGTTATACGCGAGCAATCCTGCGGGGAATAATATGCCAACCATGAAGTACGAACACACAATGCTGTTGGCGTTGTAATGCTTATTGAGCTCTTTGATTGACGTCATCGCCAATGCCGACACAACCGCGAGCAACACGCCAGCAAGCGCATCAGGAGTGAGTTGTACATTGGGCTTGACCACCAAACCCACGCCAACCAACCCCAAAAGCAACGCAACAACTTGCCACGCGCTCAGCTTTTCAGCGCTTTGCATATACGCAAACAGCGCCGTAAAAATCGCGGCAGACTGCAAAAAAACCACGGCGTTTGCCAATGCCCCATGACTGATTAAATAATAAAAAATGATTAAAGACAATACGCCAAACATGCCTCGTGAATACAGCAACCACGGCTTTTCGCCCCACAATGAAATGCCTTTAAAGCCAGACAACGCCAACAAAGCGAGCAACCCAAACACGTTACGAAACAAAACCACCTCAATCGCAGGCAGCGATTTGAGGTGGCTTTTAATCAAAATATCGCCCGCCACGTACAACAGCGTTGAGGCAAGGATGTAACGAATCGCAGTGGTTTTAAGGCTCGAGGCATGAGTCATGTGCGGCATGTGCGGCATGTCATTCCAAAAATTAAAGTTGCAGGTCAGCGTTCCAACCACCAAACCAACACGTTTTTAAGCAAAAAGCCAAACACGCCCAGCACCAAACCGAGCATCAAAATCATCGTGCCAAAACGCCCCGCTTTGCTGTCACGCGCCAGTTGAAACACAATAAAAACCATCAGCAGGCACAAGCCGCCAATCCCAATGGTCATGCTGTATGACGTAAATTCAGCTTCGGTCATTATTTTGCACTCTTTGCCGCGTCTTTTTTCAACCACGCTTCGAGCATGTGGGGCTGCAACGCATCGTATGTTTCAAACGGTTGATGAATCCACGGGCTGTTGTCGAGCAAATCCACGCAATAATCAGGCTCTTGGGTCGCGCAACCTTTGCGCCACAAAACAGCCGAGCGGACTTCATCAACGGTTGGGTAGTTTTCTTGCAAATAATCTTTGACCGCGGCCAGCGTCACGCCCGTGTCAATCAAATCATCCACCAGCAACACACGCCCAGCCAACTCGCCTTGGGTGATGGAAATATTTTTACCAATGTACAACTCGCCTTGCGCCATGCCCACCGCTTCGCGGTATGAGCTGGTGGACAACACCGCCAGCGGCTTGTCAAAAATACGGCACAGCACATTGCCTGCGACCAAGCCGCCACGGGCAAGGCACAGCACAACGTCAAACGTCCAGCCTGATTCGTGTACCTGCAATGCCAATCGTTCAATCATGCGGTGGTAGCCTTGCCAGTCAACGTATAAATCGGTTTCAGTGGTGCTTTGCATCGTTTATTCCTTTATGGGTGCGGGTTATTGTTTGTGAATGGTGTGAACGCGGTCAGGCCCAGTGGACACAATCGCAATCGGTACGCCGCACACTTGTTCAATGCGGTTTAAATAGGCTTGCGCGTTGGCGGGCAATTGTGACCATTCGGTTTGCCCAAAGGTTGATTCTGTCCAGCCTGCAAAGGTTTCATAAATCGGCTCGCATTGCGCCACTTGGCTGGCGCCACGCGGCAATAAATCATGCCGTTCGCCATTGACCATGTAACCCACGCACAATTTGACTTCTGCCAAACCGTCCAATACGTCTAATTTCATCATCGACAAACCACTCACGCCGTTGATTTGAATCGAGCGTTTGAGCGCAGCCGCATCAAACCAGCCGCAACGGCGCGCGCGTCCCGTGACCGAGCCAAATTCTTTGCCCACGTCCGCCATGTGTTTGCCGCTGGCATCAAACAGGTTTTCAGCGTCGTACAATTCAGTTGGAAATGGCCCTGCGCCCACGCGGGTGCAGTACGCTTTGGTGATGCCCAACACATACGGCAAGCAGTTAGCGCCCACACCTGCGCCGGCCGCCGCTGCGCCTGCCACGCAATTGGAGCTGGTCACAAACGGATACGTGCCATGGTCAATATCCAGCAATGTGCCTTGCGCGCCTTCAAACAACAAACGCCCGCCTTTGGCCTGCACGTCAAACAACATTGCCGACACATCTTTGACCATCGGTTTGAGCATTTGCGCGTATTTCATGGCCTCATCAAATACGGCCTGAAACTCAATCGCAGGCACTTTGAGGTATTGGGTCAAAATAAAGTTGTGGTATTCAAGCGTCTCAGTCAATTTGGCCGCAAACACATCTGGCTCAAACAAGTCTTGCACGCGCAAGGCACGCCGCGCGACTTTGTCCTCGTACGCCGGCCCAATACCGCGCCCCGTGGTGCCAATTTTATCCGCGCCGCGTTTGATTTCGCGTGCTTGGTCCAGCGCAATGTGATACGGCAAAATCAACGTGCAGGCGTCAGAAATATGCAAACGGCTGCGCACATCCACGCCCGCCGCCTCAAGCTCACCAATTTCTTTAAACAACGCCTCGGGCGACAACACCACGCCGTTGCCAATAAAACACGGCAAACCTTGGTGCATAATCCCAGATGGAATCAAGCGCAACACGGTTTTAACCCCGTTGATAATCAACGTGTGTCCCGCATTGTGTCCGCCCTGAAAACGCACCACACCTTGGGTGGTTTCAGAGAGCCAGTCAATGATTTTGCCCTTGCCTTCATCGCCCCATTGCGTGCCGATGACAACGATATTGCCCTGCTTTTGTGCTGCTAACATGGTGAATCCTTTACCTTTAAAATAGTGCTTACAATGAAAACCTCTAAAATCACGCCAACGTGCGCACTTCCCACACCTGATTATTCAGTACCAGTTCGCGATCGCAAATAAATGCGTCTTGCTCAAGCGCCGCACCCGCTGGGACTTGAATCACGGTTTCACCCGCATCGCGCAACGCGCTCACCGCCGCGCGTAATGCGGCATCCATATTCCAAGGCGCTTGAATCGCACGCTGGGGCTTGTCAAACGTGAGCAGCTCAGTGATTTCACGCAAATCAAGCGAAAAACCCGTTGCGGGGCGCGCCCGCCCAAACCGCTCACCAATCAAATCATACCGACCGCCACGCGCAATCGCGCTCGGCGCGCCTTTGCAATACGCAGTAAACATCACGCCCGTGTGGTAAACATACCCAGTTAAATCGGCCAAATCAAACTGCAACACGCCCGACTCATCGAGCAACGCCAACGCGCTCAATTCATCCAACGCCTGCGTAATCAAAGGATTCGACGGCAACACCGCCCGCGCACGGCTTAAGACATCCGCGCCGCCATACAAATCAAGCAACGCAAGCAAACCCGCGCATACATCAGAATCACAACCAGCGGTCAGCTCGCGCAACGCCGCCGCGTCTTTTGCCTGTAATGCGCTGTAAATGGCTTCGGATTGGTGCTGCAAAGCCGGCGCGCTGGCCAGCAACGCCCGCACCACGCCCGCGTGCGAGACATCCACGCGCAACTCAGGCAAGGCGCAAAAACGCAAAGACGCCAACAGCAGCGTCAAAATTTCAGCATCCGCCTCCAAACCCGCATGGCCATAAACCTCAGCACCAATTTGCAACGGCTCGCGCGACGTCAACAAACCATTGGCACGCGCATGAAACACGCTGCCAAAATAACACAGCCGCGTCACACCCGAACGGTTGAGCAAATGCGCATCAATCCGCGCCACTTGCGGCGTAATATCTGCCCGCACCGCCAACGTGCGCCCCGTCATCGCATCCGCCCATTTGACCGTGCGCAGATTTAAGTCTTCATCCGCCTCATCAAGCAGCGCATTGGTAAACTCAACCAACGGTGGCACAACCAATTCGTAGCCATATTGTTGATACACGTCCAGCAAACCACGGCGCAACGCCTCAAGCGTCGCGGCTTGGCGCGGCAGCACGTCCGAAATTTGGTCTGGCAACATCCAAGCATTTTTTGTCATAATATTCGTAAATCCCATAAAAAAACGTGCCGTTTTCAAAGTGAAAAGACACGTTTTTTAATTTTTTAAACCGCAATGAATCTTGCGGTCAGCTTTTCCACGCTATTTTATGGCAAAACGGTTAAAAACTCACGTTTTTTATTTGCATACGCACAGATTCAGGCGCTGAGATGCGGCTTTTCTTCAAACCGCATCATTTTTTGTCCATGACAATCAAGCCAAAGGTTTTGCCGCCCAGCAAATAATGACCGTTTTAAGCCAGTTTGGTTTTTGTTAGCGTTTTTTTTATTTTAATGATGATGCCCATGAGGATGATCAGATAAGTCATGCTTGATAGCACCCATTTAAACGAGTTGACGCCTGAACCCAATGCAACCAAACTTTCGGACATTGGGCTTACATTTAAATAGACTTCCAGCATCAACAATTCAAGGCCATTCTCTGCCCAATCGGCAACCATACCAAGCATAGGAACAATTAAAAGCAGACGCTTGTTATGAAAAAAGTAAGCAATCCAAAATGCACACATTAAAGTGTAAATAACTGCAAAAATTGCGTCCCAAATTTGAAGGAACTCCCTATAACAAACAAGTTGCTCCAGAGTCCTTGATTCAAAAAAACTTTGAACCATTTTTACAGTGTAAGAAAAAGAAACGCCCAATGAGTTTGCCCCAGCATCGACTTTAAAGCAGCCACTCAAAGGAACTAAAATATATGTTAAGTACAAGAAAAAAACCAACGTAAAACCTATAGCCAAATATAGGGTTCGATTATTCTTAAAATGTGTCATTGTTCTGTTCATTTTTATTGCCTTATTAAAACCTTTGCACAGCCCGAACACGCTAGGCTGAAATACAAAAGTTAGGTTTAGAGAGGGTTTTGCACAACCCATTAACTGTTAAATCAGCCGCCACTATTTATTGAGGCGGAAAAATGACGAGCCATGTGGCTTTTTCATGCTTTTTACCTAAAAAAATGGTTCGGGAAACCCGAACCATTTTTTCAAATCACAAAAATCACAACAAAGTGGTTTTTTACTTTGTTGTGCAAAGGTCTCAACATTACTTCGCAGAACCCTCAATTGCGATGTCAACACGACGATTCGGTTGCAAACATGCAATGACCGCTTTAGATGCAGGGCCAGCACATGTCACTGTCGGTTGGCTTGAGCCCACACCCTGAGTAACAATCAAATTACTGGCGATGCCCTGAGCAGCCAAATATTGTTTCACCGTGTTGGCGCGATTTTGAGACAACACCATGTTTTTAGCATCAGAACCAATACGGTCTGTATGACCCGTAATCACAATAGACTTTAGGTTATAGCCATCGCGGATTTGCTGAGCCAAGCGGTTGAGTTTTTCTTTGCCAACAGGTTGCAAGTCATTAAAAGTCGAACCCCCAAACGCAAACAAACCATCCGCACCCAAAGAAACATTTTGAACAGGTTTGGCCTGAGGCTGAGACGGATTCACATACGCCTCACAAGACTTCTCACGCCAAAAAAGCCCCTTAACCCGAGTGTCTTTATCATATTGAACCTGATACTGACAGGTGACATAAGGCCCACCCACTTTACCCGTGTAAAAGTTAAATGCATAATTCCATATTTTTGAGTTACCAATACCTTCTGAATAATGCGGATTACCGATCAACAAACGCACTTGATCCTTGTTTTGCCCAAACGCAACTTTTTGTAAATCGGCGATGTTGACAAAATCACCCGTCTTTAAATAAGTCGCATCCAAGTCTGGGAACGACACGGGCGCAGCATCTTCAGCCCAAACCGCTGTGTTGATCAATACGCCAAACAGCGCAACATATAATTTCTTCATAATTTCTTCTTCCTTGAGTTAAAAACGTTTAAACAATTGAGTCACTGCAAAAACGCCCGCTTGGACGTTTTTGCAGTTTTTGGCCAACTGTGAATTATTTGTCCCCAATAATCCACTCAACCCCAGCACCCGCGGCCATACCGTTGCGACTTGCCGAGACACCACCGGTTAAACTCCAGCGGCCATTATCAGCGGTTCTGCGAGCGCTTACTGCCATCGCTGCCTCACCTCTAAAGTAGCCAACCCCCAGTTTCATGACGGTTTTACCAGGTGGCGTTAATGCGGGCGGTTGCAAGGCAATGGCTGCGGCCACACCTGCGGAGAGTTTTTCATCCAAATCATTGATTTTGTAATCAATATTGGCTTGAGAATCCCTCAATTGGCTGACATTCACCGCATCCGTAGGCGCAGCACCGGCAGCAACATTGGTGATGCGACGTTCAGCACCAGCCGAGCCCACCGAAACCTCACCAACAGGTGCCAGACCCACGGCTCCACCACCAGGGTTATAAGCAGCCTGACCCAAAGTCGAACCATTTGCCACAGAATTCGAACCCAATGCCACAGAGTTACTTTGTGACGCATTGGCATTGGTACCAATCGCAATCGAATTTGTACCACTTGAGGTTGCACCATAACCTTGAGCAATCGAACCATCACCCGAAGCCACTGCTTTAGGTCCAATCGCAATTGAGTTTTGACCCAACGCTTGTGAATCGGCCTCAGTAGAGTTTGCATGGAAGTACTTCGTACCACTGTTGTAAACATTCGAAATCGAGGTTGACAACGAATTGTAGTTATTCACCACCGTCGTCGACAAAGACGCCACCGAGCTGTT
>JAFEII010000018.1 GCA_017495165.1 Hydromonas sp.
GTTTTTGAATTGCGCAGCGCAAAACTGCCTTATAATGCCGCTCTTGTAAAAAATATAAAGCCAGGTGCAATCACCATGCGACTCACCCCACAATCCATCGCCGCCATCACCCAAGCCGCGCAAGCCGTATTGGGAGCAGACGCGCAAGTGTGGTTGTTTGGCAGCCGCATAGATGATAGTGCGCGGGGTGGCGACATTGATTTATACGTGCAAACCAACCAAGTGCTGAGCAACCGCGTCAGCGCGGCATGCCAAATCAGTGCGCAGATTCAACAAAAAATTGGGCTGCAAAAAATTGATGTGGTGCTAAAAGACGCCAATACACCCGCCGCACCGATTCATCAAGTGGCGCAAGAACAAGGGGTGCGTTTGTGTTAATCCAGCCGTACTTAAGAGTTTGGCTGGGTGGTCATTGAAGACTTGACTCGGACGTCATTGCGGGCTTGACCCGCAATCTTTATGGCAAAACAGGCAAACAGACCGATTAAAACACCAATCAGTCAAAACAAAATGAATAGATTTAATCGATTAAATAGAGAAAAACAATATGAACATCATCAACACCAAAATCCCAGACGTAAAAATCATCGAACCTACCGTATTCGGTGACGAACGCGGCTTTTTCTTTGAAAGCTTCAACCACGCCAAGTTTGAAGCCGCCATCGGCCGCACCATCAATTTTGTGCAAGACAACCACAGCAGATCGGTTAAAGGCGTATTGCGTGGGCTGCATTATCAGCGCCCACCCAATCCGCAAGGCAAACTCGTGCGCTGCGTGGTGGGTGAAGTGTTTGATGTGGCCGTAGACGTGCGTGTCGGCTCGCCCACTTATGGGCAATGGGTCGGTGTGCATTTGTCGGCAGAGAATAAACGCCAATTGTGGATACCCGAAGGTTTTGCGCACGGGTTTTATACATTAAGCGATGAGGCGGAGTTTTTATACAAAACCACTAATTACTACGCGCCAGAGTCAGATACGTGCGTGATTTGGAACGATGCTGAGATTGGTATTGAGTGGCCGTTGGTAGGTGAGCCGATTTTGTCGAGTAAGGACGAGTTGGGTGCACGGTTCAAGTGCGCTAAAGAGTTCAAATAGCAGCTTGACTTTTGCCAAAGACCATACAATGATAAATCGGCTTAGGGCTATTACAGGCTCGGAAGATAAAAAGCGCTTCTTAGGTAATATCTTGTCGCTCTCTGTTTTGCAAGGGGCGAACTATCTTTTGCCTTTGCTAACATTGCCGTATTTGCTTCGGGTGTTGGGTGTGGGGTATTTTGGTTTGCTGGCCTTTGCCACGGCAATGATTTCTTATTTTCAAATTGTAACTGACTATGGTTTCAATCTTACTGCCACGAGAGAGCTGTCTATTAATAAGAGCGACAAAAAAAAAGTAGTAGAAATTTTTAGCTCGGTGATGACCGTTAAACTGGCTTTGACTTTTTTATCTCTTATCTTTTTAGCTGTAATTGTTTTTAGTTTTGAGGCTCTTAGAGAAAATGCTCTTATTTATTTTCTTACTTTTGGAACGGTAGTGGGGCAAGTGCTTTTCCCTGTTTGGTTTTTCCAAGGGATGGAGCGCATGAAATACATCACTTATCTAAGCGTTTTCTCGCGTTTTGTTTTTACTGTCGCTGTTTTTATTTTCGTTCGCACTCAAGATGATTATTATATGGTTCCGATTTTTGTTGCGTGTGGAACAGCTCTGTCGGGTGTTTGGTCTTTGGTTTTGATTAAAAAAGACTTTGGCGTGAGCTTTGAGTGGCAAGGTTTTTATATACTTAAGCAGCAAGTTTTGGATGGTTGGCATGTTTTTTTAAGTTCATTACAATCTGCGGTTTTAGCTTCGTCTGGGACGTTCATTTTAGGCATGTTTGCAAGCTATGAAATGGTTGGCGCCTATTCCGCTATAGAAAAGCTGTCAAAAGCGATGATCGGCTTGTTTTCACCCATATCTCAGGCCTTGTATCCAACTGTTAGCGAAAGGCTGAGTAGAGATAAAATAAATGGGTTGTCATTTCTCAAAAGAATATCCGCTTATACGATGTGTTTCTTCTTTTTGCTGACGGTTTTTATAGCGGCGCTCTCGCATAACATTATTGCGCTAGTGCTGGGCGAGAGCCTTGTTGGTTACACCTACGTCTTGCAAACATTATCCGTGTGGGCTTTTTTCAGTATTTTTAACAACTTCATCGGAATTCAGTATTTAACAGCACTTGGTCATTCAAAGTACTATGTAAAAGCTTTTACGCTGGCAAGCATGGTCGCTTTTGCTTTGTACTTTACCATTACCCCGTTTGCTAACATCGTAGGCATTATTGTAGGAATGCTTGTGGCGGAAATCGTGCTGACTGCTGCGATGTTGTATTACATTAGAAAGAATGCATTGTGAAAGTATTATTTATTTTTGGCACTAGGCCTGAGGCCATTAAGATGGCGCCGCTTGTTAAAGCTTTTCAAGAGCGCAAAGAGGCTCAAACCAGTGTATGTGTGACAGCTCAGCATCGAGAAATGCTTGATCAAGTACTTGAGCTTTTTGAGATTAAACCAGACTTTGATTTGAACTTAATGAGGCCAGGTCAGGATTTGTATGACATTACAAGCAACGTACTTTTGGGGCTTAGGGAGTTGTTTAAAGCTTACAAGCCAGACTTGATTTTTGTTCACGGCGACACCACAACCACTTTGGCCGCGAGTCTTTCCGCGTATTACCAGCAAATACCCGTTGCGCACATAGAGGCTGGGTTAAGAACGAATAATATTTATTCGCCGTTTCCTGAAGAGGTCAATAGACTAATTACCTCGAAGATTGCTGCTTACCATTTTGCGCCAACACAAACCGCGAAAAATAATTTGTTAAGAGAGGGGGTTTGTGAGAAGAACATTATGGTTACTGGTAATACAGTAATTGATGCTTTGCTTAGTGTTGTAAAAAAACTTGAGGGGAGAACTGTTGCTATTGATGGGTATGAGGTAACAGGGAAAAAATTCATCTTGGTTACAGGTCACAGGCGCGAGAATTTTGGGGAGGGCTTTTTGCAAATATGCAAAGCCTTAAAAGAGATTGCCCTTGCAAACCCTGAAATTGATATTGTGTATCCCGTGCATTTAAACCCGAATGTGCAAAAGCCTGTTTTTGAAATACTTGTCAAAGTGCCGAATGTTTTTTTAATTAAGCCATTAGAATACCTGCCTTTTGTATATTTGATGAGCAACTCTTACTTCATTATCACGGACAGTGGCGGTGTTCAGGAAGAGGCGCCATCTCTTGGTAAGCCTGTCCTTGTCATGAGAGATACGACCGAGCGACCAGAAGCTTTGGAGGCTGGAACGGTTAAGCTGGTTGGGACAAATGTGCGTCAAATCACGAGTGAAGCCCAAAAGTTGATTGATGACCGTGAAGAATACCAAAAGATGAGTACTGCCCACAACCCGTATGGGGATGGGCTGGCATGCGACCGAATTGTAGCGAGGGTTTTGAATGAAAAATAACATCGTGTTTGTGTCTGCATACCCAAACGATGTAACCGTTAAAGATGGGATGCAACAACGGATTGTAAACGTCGATCGGTTGGCGCTTGAGTCGAATAAACTCTATTTGGAGATTTCTTTTAGAAGGAACTTAGCCAGACAAGATGTGGTGATTGACGACAACACCACCGCAATGCATCTGAATTTTTTTATTCACTTTTTATTTATCTTTAAATTGTTATTGGGCAGCGACATTGTTTATGTTCATTCGCTTTACAATTATGTCAAAGTCTTCCCTTTTTTACTTTTTGCCAAACGAAGCAAAACACTTAAAAGAATCTTTTTCGATTTTCATGGCGTAGTTCCCGAAGAGTTGGTTTTTATGGGAATGTCTTTCAGGGGGCGGCTGTACAATTTTTTAGAGAAATACTGTATTTCAAGTGCCACAGATGTGATTTTTGTGACAAATGCCATGATGCAATATATAAAGGACAAATACAAATCAACCAAATTTGACTCGTTGGTGTATTCAATATATCCAGAAAATGTTTTTCAAGATGTTGATGTGCGAAAAGTTGAGCAACTCAAAAACAATCTGAATGTCACCGATGACGATGTGGTGTTTTTGTATTCAGGCAATGCACAGCAATGGCAAAATATTGACTTAATGATGGCGCTCATAAAAAAACATGCGCATGTTGAGCATTTTAAATTTGTGCTCTTAACGGGTGATTTGCCGGCATTCAAGAGCAAACTCAACGAGTACGGACTAAATGACTGCCCAAGAGTGATTTTAAACAGCGTTTTGCCCGACGAATTAGCGCCGTACTACGCTTTGGCACACTATGGCTTTCTTTTGCGGGATGTGCATGTGCTGAATCGGGTGGCCAACCCCACAAAAATTGTCGAATATCTTTATTTTGGGATGACCCCAATTGTAAAGTATGAGTGGATTGGTGATTACAAGGCACTCGGTTATGAATACATTAGCTGTTCTGATGATTTGAGCGGTTTGCAAAGAAAAAAATCAAGCGTTAATGCGAAGCTGCTTCAAGAAGTCAGATGCTCATCTGATAGCGAAGCGAGGTTGTCTATGGCTTTTAATGGGTAAATCAAGGGGCGTTGCCTAACTTGACAATATGATGGGGATCACATGAGTTTAAACTCGATGTACACAAAAAAGGTTGCGGCGATTGTTGTTTTGTATATGCCTAATTTTGATTTGCTTGACCGTTTGCTTGGTAGTTTAGATGGTGAGGTTGACAAAGTTTTTGTGATCGATAATACGCCTACAAAAGAGTTGGGCGATTTTTCTGCGAGTTGGTTTGAATCAAAAGGACATTTGGTGACCTATGCTCCTTTGGGGGACAATGTTGGGATTGCGAAAGCACAAAATATTGGCATTGATTTGGCTATGCAGGAAGGTTTCAGTCACGTTATTTTATTTGACCAAGACAGTGCTATTCCAACCGGCATGGTTAATGTGCTGTTAGATGCAGAGCGTGAGCTAAATCAAAAAAATATTCGCGTGGGTTCTGTTGGCCCTTTATTTTTGGATGAGAAAACCAATGAGTACTCAAAGGCGATAAAGCACGGCTTCTTTTTAGTTAAAAAAATTGCGGTCATACCAATGGATGATTTGCCTGTTAAAGCAGATTATTTGATAGCGTCTGGTTCGTTAATTAAAATTTCTGCACTTAAAGAAATCGGGTTAATGAGAGAGGATTTATTTATCGATTGGGTTGATATTGAATGGGGTTTGCGTGCAAGTAAATTAAAATTTGAGCATTTCATTATCCCGCGTGCAATTATGAGGCATAGCATAGGTGATGAGTTTATTGAGGTCGGTAAGAAAAAAATCAATTTACACAGCGATATTAGGAACTACTACATAGTTAGAAATGCATGTTATTTGTTATTAAGTTCCGATGTTGATTACAGATGGCGGCTCAATATCTTTTGGAAAATCCCTTTTTACGTTGTGTTTTATACGTTTACCTCAAAGCAGAGGTTTTCTGCATTTAAAGTGTTGCTAAGAGCTTGTGTCGATGGTTTTACCGGTCGATTAGGAAAGGCCTTTTAATGGTTTGGTATTGGCTTTTATATGCTTATGTGACTTTAATTGCTTTTATGGGGTTGAATAGCAGCAAGTTGGTTACGCTCCAAGCGAAACGTTTTAATCTTTTAATGCTTTCGACTGTTTTGGTTCTGTTTGCTGGCTTAAAAGGCCTTGAAGTAGATAACGATGCTGTTAACTATTCGGCTTGGTTTGATTCCATACCAGATACAGGTTTCTCTGCGGACTCTTTAAAAGACCCAGGTTTTTTCTTGATAGGCTCTTTTCTTCAATACGCAGGCTTAAGTATTACTTGGTTGTTTGTTGGTTACGCACTTATTATGGTTTTTTTTAAAATGAAACTGTTGTTGCGAACCAAAGAAATTGCATTGATTGGCCTATTTTTTTATTTATATTTTTGCCGTTTCTATTTTGTTCATGAAATGACTCAAATTCGAGCTGGCGCTGGAATTGCGTTGGCGTCTTTAGCGAGCGTGTGTTTTTACAGGAAAGAGAACGCAAAGGCCGCTTTGTTGTTTTTTGCTGCCTTGTCTTTTCATTTGTCTGTGATTCTTTTTGCCCCCTTTGCGGTGTTGGTTCTTTTTAATTATCAGTTTAAATCTAAAGGAATTCTAATTCTTGGGCTATTTTTGTCCTTTATTGGTGCGCCATTGGTGTCAAATCTAATGCTGGTACTGAAACTTGATGAGTTCGAGCGTTTGTCCCCTTATCTGAATCAGGCCTACGAGTTAAGCAGTATCAGCATTTTTTCCAGCTATCTTATAGTGAGGCTGGTGTTGCTAATCTATATTCTCTTTGCTTTTTGGGACAGGCTAGACTTATTTAATCGTCAACTGGTTTACATTACAACCGCAGGCATTTGCGCTCAAGTTCTTTTAATTCATAATGATGTATTTGCTTTAAGGTTCTCAGAGGTGTTTTCTGTTTTTGATGTTTTGTTTTTTTTAATTCCCTTCTCTTTCTTAAAAAAGCCAATGCTAACCGCTTATACGCTGGCATTTTTCTTACTAGGTTTTGTTTTTTTTACGTCAAGCCTTAAAATTATGGGCGACTACATTGTCTTATGATGGTTTTTGTGTTTAAAGCGTATAAGTATGGTGGGTTTTTATCTAACACTTGAATTCTGTTAGGATTGCAATGTTTGCTTTACAAAATCAAAAAAAGGTTGCGACTCTTCTTGCTGCATACAATGGCATGCGCTGGCTTGAGGGGCAGCTGCTCTCAATATTATCGCAGCGCGGCGTGGATATTACCGTGTTTATAAGTGTTGACCAATCAACAGATAACACCCTGCAATGGTGTAATGATTTTGCAATGAAAGATGAGCGAGTAAAAATTGTCGAGTCATCAGAACGTTTCGGCGGCGCTGCTAAAAACTTCTTTCACCTCATTCGCGAGGTTGATTTTTCAACTTACGATTACATTGCTTTTGCTGATCAAGATGATGCTTGGTTGCCCAATAAACTCAGCCGTGCGTGCGAAGTTTTATCTAAAACCCATGCAGATGCTTATTCGAGTAATGTCATGGCGTTTTGGGTAGATGGGCGCGAGTCTTTGATTACTAAGTCTCAGCCGCAGGTCAAATGGGATTTTTTGTTTGAAGCGGCGGGGCCGGGTTGTACCTATGTGTTTACACGCGCCTTGGCTATCAGCTTTAAAGCCAAATTGAATGAGCGTTGGTCGCTGGCTCAATCTATTGAGCTGCATGATTGGTTGCTTTATGCGTTTGCCCGTGCCAATAAGTTTAAATGGATGATTGATGATTGCGCCAATATGCGCTACCGTCAACATGAGAAAAACCAAGTGGGGGTTAATCAAGGCTGGCAAGCCAAAAAACAGCGGCTGTCTAAGTTATTAAGCGGCTGGCTGTTTCATCAGTCCACACTGATTGCTGATTTTGTTGGCTTGAGTGCACATTCTTTTGTTCGCCCGTGGCAGGCTGGCAATCGGACGGGTTTTGGTTTTTTAGCGGTGAATTTTTATAAGTGTCGTCGGCGAATGAGTGAAAAAGCAGTCTTTTTTGTATTGTGTTTGGTTTTTATGATTAAAGGTAAGGGCAAATGAACCCAACTCGTATTTTGGTTACTGGCGCCAATGGTTTTGTCGGCAGCCGCTTGGTGGCGGAGTTGCACCAACGCGGTTGTGCGGTTGTTTCTGCGGTTCGCCAATCTGCGGATAATTCTCAAATTGCGGTGGGGAATATTGATTCAAACACCGATTGGCGCGTGGCGTTGCAAGGTGTTTCAACGGTGATTCATACTGCCGCACGAGTGCATGTGATGAATGAGGTTGCTGCAGATCTAATGGCTGAATTTCGCGAGGTGAATGTTGGGGCGACTTTAAACTTGGCTCGACAGGCTGTGTCGTCTGGAGTGCGTCGTTTTGTTTTTGTAAGCAGCGTCAAGGTTAATGGTGAGTCAACAACGGATGTCCCGTTTAGTGCTTTTGATGTGCCTGCGCCGCAAGATTTTTATGGGCAGTCGAAATTGGAGGCTGAAACAGCTCTGCGTGCTTTGGCGATAGAGACAGGCCTTGAAGTGGTGATTGTTCGCCCGCCGCTGGTGTACGGCGAAAATGTACGGGCGAATTTTTTAAGGTTGATGAAATTGTCTACTTTGGGGTTGCCCTTGCTTTTGGGTGGGATTAAAAACCGTCGCAGTATGATTGCTTTAGATAACTTGGTTGATGTATTGATTGCGTGTGTGGAGCATCCAGATGCTGCTAATCAAGTGTTTCTTGTCTCGGATGATCATGATGTTGGCTTGTCTGAGCTGATGAAGTTAATGGCAGCAGCGGGAGGGAAAAATCTTTGGTTGATTCCTGCACCAATAAAATTAATGTCTTTGTGTGCCAAAATTTTAGGTAAGTCATCCGTGGCTGAACGGTTGTTTGGCTCGTTGCAGGTGGATATTGAGCATACAAAAAACACTTTAAACTGGCGACCAGTTGTTTCAATTGAAGGTGCGCTAAATAAAACGGTTGCGCATCTTTTTGCGCAAGAAAAATGAGTAAGGGCGGGTTTTTGCTATGAGTACGATGTACATTGCTGTCTTCATCAAAATGGCAACACTTAACATGAGATTGGTATGAAGAAAATATTTGATTTTGTATTGGCAGTGCTGGCGTTGTTGGTTTTGATTGTGCCGATTGCTTTAGTGGCTTTGGCGGTGAAATTAACCTCAAAAGGCTCTGCGGTGTATTGGTCAGACCGAGTCGGGCGACACAATGCGGTTTTTAAAATGCCCAAGTTTCGTACCATGCGGGTAAATACACCTGCGGTGGCGACGCATTTGTTGGATAATCCTGCGCAATATTTAACCCCGATTGGTTCGTTTTTGCGTAAATCGAGTTTGGATGAGTTGCCGCAGTTGTGGAGTATTTTGACGGGTAAAATGAGCTTTGTTGGGCCGCGCCCTGCTTTGTATAATCAATCTGATTTAATCGCGCTGCGCACTGAACATGGGGTGGATAAAATTTTGCCTGGGTTAACTGGTTGGGCGCAGGTGAATGGGCGCGATGAGTTGCCGATTCCAGATAAAGTGGCGCTGGATGTGGTTTATTTAAACCGCCGTTCGTTCTGGTTGGACTGCAAAATTTTGGTGTTAACTTTTTTAAAAGTGGTGCGGCGTGATGGGGTCACTCATTGAGTGGAAAGACTAAGGTGTGGCTATAAACTCGGTGCTGTCGATTAAAGTTTTTAGGGCTGGATTTCCTTGCGCGTTAGAATGGCGGGCATAGAAGCCCGCCCTGCGTAATGCATTGCTTTTACGTTGATTTTTAATTGTGGCGAATTTGCCATAATTAAAAACAGATGCCTTGGGTGATGTTAAATGCTAATTTTTAAGAGGTCAACTGATGGCTTAAAAATGTACCATTTTGAATTTTAATCCCAGACTGGTAACAACTTTAGCAATAGTGTCAAAACGGGGCTTGGCTGTGGGTGAAAGTGCTTTATAAAGGCTCTCTCGCCCTAGCCCAGTATCTTTGGCGATTTTTGCCATGCCACGTGCTTTTGCGGCGTGACCGATTGCAGTTAAAAAGATAGACATATCATTTAGTTCGATTGATGTATCAAGTGATTCTTGCAGAAAGGTTTCAATCTCTTGTTCTGTTTCAAGGTAGTCTGATGCGTCAAATGGGGTCGTTGAATGTGGCATTTTATGCTCCTTTGGTTTTGATTAAGTTGAGTGCTTTGTTTATGTCGGTTTCTTGGCTGCTTTTATCGCCGCCGCACAGTAGTAGAACAATCATTTCACCTTGTATGCTGTAGTAAACTCGATAGCCCGCGCCCATAAAAATGCGTAATTCATTAAGGCCGTGTCCAAGATTTTTGGCGTCACCAAAATGGCCTTTTTGTAAGGCGAGTAGTCTTGCAACAATTCTTGCTTTGGCTTGACGGTCTTTTAGGTGGCTTAACCATTTTGAAAAAACGGATGTTTGAATGAGTGTGTACATGAATGCATTGTATCCCATTGAATACAAAAGCACACGGTTTTGTTTTAATGTAAAAGGTTTTTGGCTCTGTCAGGTTTTTATGTCATGTGGTTTTGTGCCATCCAGCACACGCAATCATGATGCATGCACTGGTTGAGGATGCAGGGCATTTTAGGCAAGGTGGCGTGGGTGTCTTTGCGGGTACGCAAGCGGTGCATATTGCCCCGCCCACAAGCCGAGTGCCATTTTTAATGGCTGATTTGTTTGAGTGGCTGACGCAATCAAAAGACCATTTGCTGATAAAAAGTTGTGTGTTTCATTATGAGTTTGAATTTATTCATCCGTTTAGTGATGGCAATGGTCGGTTGGGGCGGTTATGGCAGTCGTTGATTTTAAAAGAGTTGCACCCCATATTTGCGTATTTGCCTGTTGAAAATATGGTGTTCCAGAACCAGCAGCGCTATTACGATGCGATTGGTGATGCCACCACGGCAACGGACAGCCAAGTTTTTATTGAATTTATGTTGGGTGAGATTTTAATGGTGCTAAAGAAGCGGCAGGGTGTAGCGCTTGAAGTAAGTGATACTGTAAATGACACTGTAAATGACACTGTAAATGATGTTCTACGCCATATTCAATCGAACCCAAAAACAACCATCGATGAAATAGCGGCTCATTTGCAAAAATCACGCAGTACGGTGAATCGAGTGCTCAAGCAGCTGCGTGCGGCTGGTGTGGTTGAACGGGTTGGATCGGATAAGGCAGGTTATTGGGTTGTGGTTAAATGCAATCTGTGAATTTTTGGAGAGTTGGCTTGTGAATAAAATTTTAAATGCGTCGCGTTGGTATAAGCAGGTAATTGCGGTGGTGGTGGATTTGCTGTGTTTGCCGCTGGTGTTTTGTATGGCGATTTTGTTGCGCTTTGATGGCGCAACTTTTTTGTCGTTGTTTAATCATTATCAGTGGTTGATGGTGGCCGCGCCGCTGGTGGCGATTCCGATTTTTATTAAACTGGGCCTGTATCGTGCGGTGATTCGGTTTATTGATCACAAAATTGTGTATGTGGTGGTGGCGGGCGTGTCTTTGTCTGTGCTAATTTTGGTGGCGGCGGCGGTGTTTAATGACAAAATGTCTGGTTTGGCGCGTGGGGTTTTTGGGATTTATTGGCTTAGCGCGATTTTGTATGTGCTGAGCAGCCGCTTTTTGGCGCGGGCGTATTTGAGCCATGCCAGTGGTGCTATGGGTGGCGTGCGGGTGGCGATTTATGGCGCGGGTCATGCGGGCGCACAGCTGGCAAGTGCTTTTTCGCATACGATGGAATACAAAACGGTGGCCTTTATTGATGACAATCAAGAGCTGCATGGCACGCAAATTGCTGGCACGCGTGTGTATGCGCCAGAGCAACTCAAGTCTTTGATTGAGCGCAAGCAAATTAAAGTGGTGATGTTGGCGATGCCATCGATGAGCCGTGCGCACCAAAAAGCGATTTTGGAGCGGTTGGAGCCGTTGCGGGTCAAAATCAAAATCACGCCGTCGATTCGGGAAATGGTGATGTCGGATGGCGCGGTGCATGTAGAAGACGTGCGCGAGATTGGGATTGATGATTTGTTGGGGCGTGACTCTGTGGCGCCTGATGAGTCGTTGCTTGCCAAATGCATTGTGAATAAAACCGTGATG
The DNA here is from genome assembly GCA_017495165.1 of Hydromonas sp. Lineage (GTDB taxonomy): Bacteria > Pseudomonadota > Gammaproteobacteria > Burkholderiales > Burkholderiaceae > Hydromonas. The sequence continues at coordinate 11,658 of JAFEII010000018.1, forward strand.
GTGACTGGCGCGGGCGGCTCAATTGGGTCTGAGTTGTGTCGCCAAATATTGTTACAAAAGCCCAAGCGGTTGATTTTGTTAGAAATGACTGAGTTTGCGTTGTACCAAATTGAACAAGAATTGCAAACCATCCAAAAATCAGCGGGCGTGACTGGTGTGGCGATTGTACCGTTTTTGGGCAGTGTGTTGGATGAGGCAAAATGTTTGCGGATTTTGCAAACCTATCATGTGGATACGGTTTATCATGCGGCGGCTTATAAGCATGTGCCGCTGGTGGAGCACAATCCGATTGAGGGAATCCAAAATAACATTTTGGGCACGTTGCGCATGGCGCAGGCTGCTCTCAAGTCTGGTGTGGTGGATTTTGTGCTGATTTCAACGGATAAAGCCGTGCGCCCAACCAATGTGATGGGCGCGACCAAGCGGTTTTCGGAGCTGGTATTACAGGCGTTGTCGCACGCACATGAAGGCGCAGACTGCACCAAATTTTCTATGGTGCGGTTTGGTAATGTACTGGGTTCGTCAGGTTCGGTTGTGCCGTTGTTTCGTAAGCAAATTTTAGCGGGCGGGCCCATTACAATTACGCACGCGGAAATCACGCGGTATTTTATGACCATTCCTGAAGCGGCGCAGCTGGTGTTGCAGGCGGGCGCGATGGGGACTGGTGGTGATGTATTTGTCTTGGATATGGGTGAGCCTGTCAAAATTATTGACTTGGCCAAACGCATGATTCACTTGAGTGGTTTGGAGCTGAAGTCACCCGAAACGCCTGACGGCACAATTGCGATTGAGCAAGTGGGATTGCGGCCAGGCGAAAAATTATTTGAAGAACTGCTGATTGGGGACAACGCCGAAGGCACGAGTCACCCATTGATTATGCGGGCGCAGGAAGTTTATATTGAATGGCCGCAATTGCAGTGCTTGATTGATGAGTTGATGGCTGCATGCGAGCGATTTGACCATGAGGCCATTCGCGCTGCGCTCTTGCGTGCGGTGGCGGGTTATGCGCCGCAAGGCGGCTTAGAAGATTTTATTTTGCGCCAAGCGGCTCGGCATGATGGCTAAAATCAGCGCTTGCTTGGAATTTAGATTTTATTTTTAACGTGTATTATTGAACGCTTTTATTTTTGGAAGAAAATGTATGTCAAACCCAACCCAACCCAACCATTTGAACACCTCTGATGATGAATACCTCATTGACTTATCCAAACTCTGGCACACCATTCGCCAGTCTTGGCGGCTGATTGCGGGGCTGGCCTTTGGTGGCGCGGCGATCGCTTTGGTGGTGGCGCTGATGTTGCCAAAAGAGTGGGCGGCGAGCGCCACTTTGCAAGTAGGGCGGATGAATCAAATCAATGGCGAATGGAAAACCATCGAAGACCCGCAGCAGGTCGTGGAGCGGCTTAAACTGCGTGAGTTTAAAGAAAATGTGTTGACGTCCTTGGGTTTGCCGCTGGATGAGGATGAGGACGACCGCTCGGAAATTTACTTTAAATCCGTTAAAGGTGTGGCGGTCAAAGGAACTGATTTTATTACCTTGAGTACGCACGGTTTTTCTACCCAAGAAGCCACGCAGTCGCTTGATGCAACGGCGAGTCAATTGGTGGCAAAGCACGTGTCAATTGCTGAGCCAATGAGACAGCGCTTGGCAGCAGATATGGCGGAGACAGATCTGAAACTTGCAGCATCAGAAGAGGCGCTCAAGCAGTTAAACGCGCAGTTATTGGCTTCTGGTACGTATAAAGCTGGCTCTGAGTTTGCACCCAGCATTGTGGCGTTTGGTTTGCTGGACAGTAAAACCGCTGAGGTGAAAGCGCTCAAGAACAAAGAAATTGAGCTGACGTCGGTGTTGGCGACTTTAAATGAGCAAACGACTACGCTGGTGAATAAGATTCAGGTGTCTAAGCGTCCTGTGTTTCCAAAGAAAAGCATTTTCTTGGTACTTGGTTTATTTTTGGGGCTGATGGCGGGTGTGGCGTTGGCGCTGGTGCGGGCTGCACGTAAAGAGGGCGCTGCGGTTTAAGCTTTATTAAGCTGCTGGTTTTTGCAGAGTTAGAAAGATTTCATAAAGGACAAAAATATGTCGATTCAAAAAGCAGTTTTCCCTGTTGCGGGGATGGGAACGCGGTTTTTACCTGCGACCAAGGCGATTCCTAAAGAAATGTTGACGGTGGTGGATCGCCCAATTATTGATTATGCGGTGCGCGAAGCGGTGGAGGCGGGCTGCGAGACGTTGATTTTTGTAACGGGGCGGACAAAAAACGCGATTGCGGATTATTTTGACCGCAATCCAGACCTTGAAAATGAGCTGGAAGCCAAACAAAAAGCCGAGGCGCTGGAGATTGTGCGCAACATCATTCCGTCGCATGTGCAGTGTATTTATGTGCGCCAATCAGAAGCGTTGGGGCTTGGGCATGCGGTGCATTGTGCCGCGCCGTTGATTACGCCAGATGAGCATTTTGCGGTGATGCTGCCAGATGATTTGATTGATGGCTATCCTGTGGGCGCGCTCAAACAGCTGATTCAGGCGCATGAGCGCGAGCGTTGCAGCGTGTTGGCGCTTGAACAGGTGGCTTGGGAAGATGTGCATAAATATGGTGTGATTAAACCTGCTAATTCTGATTTGATGCCAATTCAGATTGAAAGCATTGTTGAAAAACCAGCGCGCGCCGATGCGCCGAGCAACTGGTCTGTGGTGGGGCGGTATGTGCTGAGCGGTAAAATCATGGATATTTTAAAAGACGTGCAGCGCGGTACGGGCGGTGAGATTCAGCTCACGGATGGGATTTCGCAGTTGTTACAAACTGAAAAAATGATTGGTGTGCCGTTGTCAGGCAAGCGCTTTGACTGCGGAAATAAGGTTGGGTTTTTAGAGGCCAATTTGCATTTTGGACTGCGGTTTTTGAATCGATAACCGTGGCGGCGTGGCTTGGGCAGATTGCCGTGCGGTGCGTTCATGTGTAAAAAGTAGGGTGGGCATTGCCCACCTTTTTCTATGCAAATCACAAATTCACAAAATTTCATAAACGAGGCGGTGTTTTTGTTGGAGCAAGATTGAGGGCGGGAATGGTGGGCGGTGCCCACCCTACGGGGAAGTGTTTTTTGATTTATTGAGCCAATAGCTGCCGATACAGTTGCGCGTATTGCAATGCGGAGTGGCGTATAGTGCGGCTTCAAATGCTGGGTCGCCTGTGCCCAGTACGACGAGGCGGGTGATTGAAGTGCGCTTCGATGGCGCGTTTGTTGATGAGATATTGCGAAAATAGTCAATTACTTGAGTTTTTAGAGCCCGCCTTAAGCTCAACGCGCGTCAAGCAGGTGCAAAAAAGCCGCGCACCAGTGGTTTGATTTATAATGCCCGCTTTGCGCGTTGCGATCATGCGATGCGTTCTTACGTCTAATACCAGCAAAGTCGGTTTTTACGTTGTTACGCAAAGGTCTTGTCATGCAAATGAACCCAAACATCCCCAAAACCGCGCTGGTCACAGGCGGCGCCAAACGGATTGGCCGCGTGCTGTGTTTGGCGTTGGCACACGCGGGCTTTGATGTGGCGGTGCATTATGGTCAATCCGCGCACGAGGCGGGATTGTTGGTGGGCGAGTTGCAGGCGCTGGGTGTGCGGGCGGTTGCGGTGCAGGCGGATTTAAGTGTGGCCGCGCAGGTGCGCGATTTATTTGCACAAACCCATGCGGCGCTTGGTTCGGTTGGTGTGTTGGTCAATAACGCATCGGTGTTTGAATACGATGCGCTCACGCAAGCCGCGCCGCTGGATTTGAACCTGTTTGCCAAACATGCGCACATCAACACCTTTGCGCCTTTGCAGCTCATGCAATTGCTGGCGCAACAGTTAACCGATGCACAAAATGGCGTGGTGATTAATTTACTTGATCAAAAATTACACAATCCCAACCCTGATTTTATGAGTTACACCTTGAGCAAAGCTGCGCTGGAGCACGCCACGGTTTTGGCGGCCATGGCGCTGGCGCCACGTGTGCGCGTGATTGGGATTGCGCCGGGCATCAGCTTGCCGTCGGGCGACCAAACGGCGGCCGATTTTCAGGCGGCGCATGGCCAAACCATTTTGCAACATGCTTCTGAACCCGCAGACATTGCGCACGCCATGCTGTATGCGATTCATGCCAAAAGCGTGACGGGCACAACGCTGCTGGTGGACGGCGGCCAGCACTTGAGCCCCAGTGCGCGTGATGTGATGTTTGCGCATCGCGCCTCGGATTGAGCGGTTGCGCTGATTGCACTTATTTACTAATTAAAAAATAAAGAACCTTATGATTCCCCATCCTGTTTCCAACCACATCGCCCAAACCTTGATGGATTGCCGCAGTATTTTTGTGCGCAACTATCAATTACAAGTGGCGATTGGCGTGTATGCGCACGAAAAACTCGCGCCGCAAACCATGATTTTTAATGTGACCGCATACGTGAGCCGCGCCAACGCCAGCCCGCAGCATGATGGCTTGGATGAAGTGGTCGATTATGACTTTGTGCGCAATACCATCAAAGCGCACGCGCTGGGCGCGCATGTGCAATTGCAAGAAACGCTGTGCGACCGAATTGGCGCGACGTTGTTGCAAAAAGGCGCGATTGTCGCGGCCTACATCAGCAGCGAAAAAACCGATATTTACCCTGACGTGGACGCGATTGGCGTGGGCGCTTGGTATTTTAAACCCGCCGCAAACGCCTAATTTGCCATTGATTCCCCTAATATAACGAACCAAAAAATTATGACCACACAAAACACATTCCCCAGCAAAGCCGATCAAAAAATTCAATTTGAAAATAACAAACTCGACAAACGCCTGTGCCGCCAAGTGGGCGAGGCGATTGGCGATTTTAATATGATTGAAGACGGCGATAAAGTCATGGTGTGTTTGTCGGGCGGCAAAGACAGCTTTGCCATGCTCGATATTTTGCTCAAGCTCAAAGCACGCGCGCCGATTCATTTTGACATTGTGGCGGTCAATTTGGATCAAAAACAACCCGGCTTTCCAGACACGGTGCTGCCCGAATATTTGACCCGCCTTGGCGTGGATTTTCACATCGAAACCCAAGACACGTACAGCATTGTCAAACGCGTGATTGAAGAGGGCAAAACCACGTGCGGGCTGTGTTCGCGCCTGCGCCGTGGGATTTTGTACCGCGTGGCCGATGAATTGGGCGCAACCAAAATCGCGCTGGGGCATCATCGGGATGATATTTTAGAAACCTTTTTGCTCAATTTATTTTATGGCGGCAAACTCAAGGCCATGCCGCCCAAACTCGTGTCAGACGACAAAAAACACGTGGTGATTCGCCCGCTCGCCTATGTGCTGGAAACCGATTTGGAGCGCTACGCCGTGGTGCAACAGTATCCAATCATCCCGTGCAATCTGTGCGGCTCGCAAGACAATTTGCAGCGCCAAGCCATGAAAGCGATGATTAACGAATGGGACAAAACCAAAAAAGGCTGGGTGGAAAGCATGTTTTCTGCCATGGGCAATATTGTGCCGTCGCATTTGATGGATGGCGATTTGTTTGATTTTAGAAGCTTGACGGTTGAAACCGAAGTGAGTGAGGGCGATATTGCGTTTGATGAAGAACCGTGCGCGACGGACAGCTTTAAAACCGATTACAACACGCATGGGCAGACGATTACGTTTGTTTGATTTTTTAGTCTGCTACATTTTATTGGGCTACAATGGCGACATTAAAAACAGAACTGTTCAATTTTACCTTCACCGTAAAACTAACAATCTGTTTTTCTTTACGTTTAAAAAGGAGAGTGTCATGAATATGAATGCTCAAAAAGTCCTCGATGTCTATTGGGACGGTTTTTTGCCAGTAGATGTGTTGGGAATAGCTGAAAAAATGGGATTTAATTTAATAAATACCGTTGAAGACCAAGCAATTAGCGGTCATATAGAGTTAAAAGATGGTATACCATTTTGCCATTACAACTCACTCGAACCAATAACCAGGCAGAGATTTACTATTGCACACGAAATAGGACACTATGCCTTAGGGCATTTGGAAAACGGCAAGCAGTTTCGAGATACAAGCAATAACTTTCAACTTGGGCAGGATTTTCAAGAAATGCAAGCCAATCAGTTTGCCGCTGAACTGCTAATGCCGACAAAAGTCGTTGATTGGCTGATTAAAGATAGAAACATTGCAACCGTTGAGTCATTGTCTGAGAAACTCAAAGTATCGACAACCGCAATGGTTTATAGACTTAAAAAGCTGGGTTGGATAAAGGGGTAACAAATGACTTCAAATAGAAATGTCAGTTCAGTTGAGGATGCTCGTGTGGGTGAACTTGCTGAACCTGTTAAACAGGTTCGTGGGAGTGATTTTGTGAGCGAGAATGCTGAAATTATAATGTTTCAGTCTGAAAACAAGCGCAAATGGTGGCTTTTTATTGCATCACTGGTCTTGATTGCTGCAATATTGGCTCTTTTTGGCTATGGTTTTTGTTCTTATATTGAAGAGACTAAGCGTTATTCGCAGCCGCAAAATGTCTCGGTTCCAGTTGCGCAGTCAAGTGTTAAGAACCCCAAGGATGAAGTTCAAGGCTTAAGAGCCGTTGATTCACAAATGGTTGCTAAAGAAGAAGGCCTAGGCTCAAATCATCCCCCAGACTGGCACTTTTTATTAATACTTGCAGAGCTTCTGTTTTCAATGGTGTTGGTGTTTTTTATCACAATGAAAGCCGTTTTCCCCAAGGCTGACGATAAAGTAACTTTAATGCCAAGTGATGTAAATGGCAGTATTAAAAACTTGGTTGACTTGGTAAAGTCTTTATGGAGCTCGAAAGGGTAGTCTGTCTTACCAAAAATCTGTAAGGGTGGACGTAAATGTCCACCCTTATGTTTTGTACTAATCAATTTAATTTTTCATCATGACCCAATACCACGCACCACTACCCGCACTCCCCCCCCAAAAATCCCGCTCGGATTGGGCAACGATTAAAAGCCTTTGGCCGTATGTTTGGGCGAGTAAGTACCGTGTGATGGTGGCGATGGCGTCATTGATTGCGGCAAAGGCGGCGGGGCTTGGGATTCCGACGATTTTAAAGCAGATTATTGATAAAATTTCGCCCAGTGCGACGGTGCAGGGCGCGTTGCTTGTGCCGGTGTTTTTGTTGGTGGCGTATGGGTTGTTGCGGATTGCGCAGACGTTGTTTAATGAGTTGCGCGAGATTATATTTTTTCGGGTGAGTGAAAACGCGGCGCGGATTTTGTCGCTCAAGGTGTTTGACCAGTTGCATTTGTTGTCGTTGCGTTTTCATTTGAGCCGCCAAACGGGTGGTTTGACGCGCGATATTGAGCGCGGCAATCGCGGGATTCGGACGTTAATCGGTTATTCGTTTATGTCGATTGTGCCCACGATGATTGAGATGTGTATGGTGCTGGTGTTTTTGTGGGTCAAATACGATTGGGTGTTTGTGACGATTACGGCTGTGGCGTTGGTGGCGTACATTATTTATACGGTTGGGATTACTGAGTGGCGTACCAAACATCGGATCAAGATGAATGAGATGGATTCGCATGCGAATCAGCGCGCGATTGATTCGTTGCTTAATTTTGAAACGGTCAAGTATTTTAATAATGAGGGGTTTGAGTCTAAACGCTACGATGAAGGCTTGGGACGGTTTAGAAAGGCCGCGATTGCGTCGCAAACCTCGTTGTCGATGCTTAATTTGGGTCAGCAGATGATTATTTCGGTCGCGCTGATTGGGATTTTGTTGTACGCCACGCAAGGGGTGGTGGCTGGAACGCTGAGTTTGGGTGATTTTGTGTTGATTAACACGTTGATGCTGCAGTTGTATGTGCCGCTCAATTTTCTGGGCATGATGTACCGCGAAATCAAGCAGTCGTTGATTGATGTGGACAAAATGTTTACCCTGCTTGATGCGCCGCCTGAGGTGGCGGATGCAAGCGGCGCGCTGCCGTTGGTGGTGGGTTCGGGGCGGATTGAGTTTGAGAATGTGTATTTTGCGTATAACGAGAATCGGCCGATTTTGCATGATGTGTCGTTTGCGATTGAACCGAACACCACCACGGCGGTGGTGGGCAAAAGTGGCGCGGGTAAGTCCACGTTGTCGCGTTTGTTGTTTCGCTTTTATGACATTCAATCGGGTGATATTTTGATTGATGGCCAGTCGATTAAAGCGGTGACGCAAACCAGTTTGCGCCGCGCGATTGGGATTGTGCCGCAAGACACGGTGCTGTTTAATGACACGCTGGGCTATAACATTCGCTATGGCAAGCCTGATGCGAGTGAGGCGCAGGTGATGGCGGCGGCGCAGGCGGCGCATTTGGGTGGTTTTTTGAGCCGTTTGCCTGAAGGCTTGCATACGCCTGTGGGCGAACGCGGTTTGAAAATATCGGGTGGCGAAAAACAGCGCGTGGCGATTGCGCGCACGTTGCTTAAAAATACGCCAATTTTGATTTTTGATGAAGCGACTTCGGCATTGGATACGCAGGCCGAAAAAGCGATTCAATCGGCCTTTGATGAAGCGGCGCAAAACCGCACCACGCTGATTGTTGCGCACCGTTTGTCAACCATTGTGCATGCCGAGCAGATTTTGGTGATGGACGATGGGCGGATTGTTGAGCGCGGTACGCATTTGGATTTGTTGGCCAAAAATGGCGCGTATGCGGCCATGTGGGCAGCGCAACAACAAGATGAATAAATGACACGGTTTGTGAGGCTGCGGTGGAAAAATGTCGTACAGAAACGGGCTTTTGGTTTGACATGGCTTTAAGTTGTGCTACAATCGCACCTCTTTAGGCGGTTAGCTCAGTTGGTTAGAGCGCTTCGTTGACATCGAAGAGGTCGCTGGTTCGAATCCAGTACTGCCTACCAAATTTTTTCAATGACTGTGAATCTGATGTTTTCATTCAACGCCACGACGTTCACAACCCCACAAAATCTGTGAGGTGAGCAGTCATTGAAGGTAAAAACGGCTCACTTAATGTGGGTCGTTTTTTTATGGCTTAATTGAAGCCCTAACGCGATTATACAAAAGGTATTTATGATTCATATTACGTTGCCAGATGGCTCAATTCGAACTTTTGATGCGCCTGTCACTGTGGCGGATGTGGCGCTGAGTATTGGCGCTGGTTTGGCAAAAGCCGCGCTTGCGGGGCGCGTCAACGGTGCGTTGGTGGACACCTCGTTTTTGATCACGCAAGACGCGTCGCTGGGAATTGTGACGGACAAAGACGCCGATGGTTTGGAGGTGATTCGCCATTCAACCGCGCATTTGCTCGCGTATGCGGTGAAATCATTGTATCCAGATGCGCAGGTGACGATTGGCCCTGTGATTGAAAATGGCTTTTACTATGACTTTGCGTACAAACGCCCGTTTACGCCTGATGATTTGGTGGCGATTGAAGCAAAAATGGCTGAGTTGGCCAAAAAAGATGAGGTTGTCACGTGCGAAGTGCTCGACCGCGACGCGGCGATTGTGTTTTTTAAAGACATGGGCGAGGATTACAAAGCTGAGTTGATTGGCTCAATTCCTGCGGGCGAGCAAATCAGTTTGTATCGCCAAGGTGACTTTATTGACTTATGTCGCGGGCCGCATGTGCCGTCAACGGGACGCTTGAAGGTGTTTAAATTGATGAAGTTGGCGGGCGCTTACTGGCGCGGCGACTCGAATAATGAAATGCTGCAACGGATTTATGGCACGGCTTGGACGAAAAAAGAAGACCAAGCGGCGTATTTGCACATGCTTGAGGAGGCCGAAAAACGCGACCATCGCAAACTGGGCAAGGCGTTGGATTTGTTCCACATGCAAGACGAAGCGCCGGGTTTGGTGTTTTGGCACGCCAAAGGCTGGACGATTTGGCAAGAAGTTGAACAATACATGCGCCGCGTGTATCGCGACAACGGTTATCAAGAAGTCAAAGCGCCGCAGATTTTGGATCGCACGTTGTGGGAAAAAACCGGTCATTGGGAAAACTACAAAGACAATATGTTTACCACTGAGTCTGAGAATCGCAGCTACGCGCTCAAGCCAATGAATTGCCCTGGTCACATTCAAATTTACAACATGGGTTTGCACAGCTACCGTGATTTGCCGTTGCGCTTTGGTGAGTTTGGGCAGTGTCATCGCAATGAAACTTCGGGTGCGTTGCACGGCATTATGCGCGTGCGCGGCTTTACGCAAGACGATGGCCATATTTTTTGCACCGAAGATCAAATTCAAGCGGAAGTCGCGCAATTTCATGCGCTGACTCGCAAAGTGTATGATGATTTTGGCTTTACGGACGTGGCGATTAAATTGGCGTTGCGCCCTGAAAACCGCATTGGTTCTGATGAGGCGTGGGACAAAACCGAAAACGCCATGCGCGAAGCGATTCGCTCAGCGGGCGTTGAATGGGAAGAGTTGCCCGGTGAAGGCGCGTTTTACGGGCCGAAAATCGAATACCATCTCAAGGATTCTATCGGGCGCTCTTGGCAATGCGGCACGATGCAGGTTGATGCATTTATGCCTGAACGTTTGGGTGCGACGTATGTGGATGAACATGATCAGCGCAAAACGCCGATTATGTTGCACCGTGCAATCGTTGGCTCGCTTGAGCGTTTTATTGGTATTTTGATTGAAAATCACGCAGGTGCAATGCCGACGTGGCTTGCGCCCGTTCAAGTGGTGTTGTGCAATATTTCACAGGCGCAAGATGAATATGTCGCACAAGTGGCACAAGAATTGCAAAAACAAGGGCTTAGAGTGCAATTAGATTTGCGCAATGAGAAAATTACGTATAAAATTCGCGAGCACAGTTTGCAAAAGCCGCCCTACATATTGGTAATGGGCGACAAAGAGCGTGATTCGAAATCAGTAGCGGTTCGTGCACGCGGCAATCAAGATTTAGGGGTGATGGGGTTGGATGCGTTTATCGAACGTATTTTAACCGAGGTTAAAGACCGCTCATAACCCAAAGCAGGCCATCTGCAGTTTGCGAGATGGCTTTGTTTTTACTTTCACGAGCAGAACGCTCATATTTTTAGCTTAGCTTTTATGGCGGCTTGATTACTACAAAGAGGTTTATTATCGTTACGTCAGCAAAAATGCAGCATCGTCTTAATGGCGAAATCCAAGCGCGCGAAATTCGTTTAATCGGTATGGATGGTGAAATCGCAGGCATCATGTCTGCGCGTGAAGCCTTGCAAATGGCGGAAGAACTCGATACAGATTTGGTGGAAATATCTCCCAACGCTGTGCCGCCTGTTTGCCGCTTGATGGATTACGGTAAATTTAAGTATCAAGAACAGAAAAAAGCTGCTGAAGCCAAGTCCAAACAGCATGTCATTCAAATCAAAGAAATTAAATTCCGCCCAGCTACGGACGAGAATGATTACAACGTGAAAATGCGCAACATCAAGCGTTTTCTCGAAGATGGCGATAAAGTCAAAATCACCTTGCGCTATCGCGGACGCGAAATGGCGCATCAAGATATTGGTATGCGCTTGTTGGAACGGGTGCGTGATGAATTGGCAGAAGCGGCGCAAGTTGAGTCAATGCCAAAGTTAGAAGGCCGCCAAATGATTATGATGTTGGCGCCGCCACGTAAAAAATAAGATTTGTGTTGTCGTTTGGTCTTTAATTTTTAGATTTAAACGATGATGCGCACCAGTTATTAAGTCTTAGGGCTTGATAAAATCGAATCCCTTGCGTCAGGCCAGTCCATGCAAAGGATTCGAACATAAATGGGTCGGGTTCCAAAGAGCTTCGTGTTGAAGTCACCTAGATTCATGAATATTGGAGTTGTTATGCCTAAAATGAAAACCAAAAAAGCTGCCTCAAAGCGCTTTGTGGTTCGTCCAGGTGGGACTGTTAAACGCGGTCAAGCATTCAAACGTCATATTTTGACCAAGAAAACCACTAAAACCAAACGCCAATTGCGTGGTTCAACTGACGTGTCTGCTGCAGACATGAAAGCTGTCCGCGGTATGATGCCATACGCGTAACCCTAACTTATAACTAAAGGAGTTTTACCATGCCTAGAGTCAAACGTGGGGTCACCGCAAGAGCCCGTCATAAAAAAGTCATCGCCCTCGCAAAGGGTTACCGTGGTCGTCGTAAAAACGTCTACCGCGTTGCCAAACAAGCCGTCATGAAAGCTGGGCAATACGCCTACCGTGATCGCCGCAACAAAAAACGTGTGTTCCGCGCTTTGTGGATTGCCCGTATCAATGCGGCTTCACGCATGAATGACATGACTTACAGCGCGTTCATGAATGGTTTGAAAAAAGCCATGATTGAAATCGACCGTAAAGTCTTGGCAGACTTAGCTGTATTCGACAAACCAGCGTTTGCTGCGATTGTTGCTAAAGCGAAAGCAGCTTTGGCGTAAGCCGTTTAGCCGTACAAAATGCGAGGCAAGTTCGTTTGGACTTTGCCTCGTTTTTAATTTGTATAAAAAATCAATTACCGTAACAACAAAACGCACTTGATTTTAATTGCAGGAGATAAAAAATGTATCAATATAAAATGGTTCAAGTCCCAGCTAAAGTCCAAGTCCGAGCAAAAAACCATGAAGGGAATGAAGCCGCTGTATATCTTGAAAGCATCGTAAATGAGCATGCACGAGATGGCTGGGAGTTTTATCGAATTGATGAAATTGGAGTAAGCCTAAAGTCTGGGTTTCTTGCTGCGATTGTTGGGTTTCTTGCTTCGATTATGGAGGAACAAGAAAAAACTTCTGCATACTATGTAGTGTCATTTAGAAAGCCTCAATAAGGCGTGGTTGTATTCTCAACTTTAATGATTCGGCTATATAGAGTGATTGCTCCTCAGCGGGTGCGGCAATCGTGTCGTTTTGAGCCTTCGTGCTCAGAGTACGCAATTCTTGCATTACGTAAATATGGTTTTTTAAAAGGTTGGGGGTTGACTCTATCCAGATTGAGACGCTGTAGCCCGCCCAATGGTGGGGCGGATTACCCTTAATAACCCCAACCCAACTTTACAAAACACACCCTAATTGTGACTATTAATTTTATATAAAACATAAACCATGACCGACCTCACCCACATCATCGCCGATGCCCGCACCGCATTCGCATCCGCCACACGCCCTGCAGACCTTGAAAACGAAAAAGCCAAGTTTCTCGGCAAAGACAGCATATTGACACGCGAACTAAAAGCCCTCGGTGCATTGCCGATTGAAGAAAAAAAATCCCGTGGCGCACAAGTGAATGCAGTGCGTCAGCAGGTTGAAGCCTTGCTCAATGAGGCACGTAACGCGCTCGCTGAAGCGGAATTAAACCAAAAACTTGCCACCGAGCAGTTGGACGTGACCTTACCAGGGCGCGGCACATCAACGGGCGGGATTCATCCCGTGACCCGCGTCACGCGCCGTGTCACCGCGATTTTCCGCTCCATGGGGTTTGATGTGGCGGATGGCCCAGAAATTGAAAACGATTGGTTTAATTTTTCGTCACTCAACAGCCCAGAAAATCACCCCGCGCGCTCCATGCAAGACACGTTTTATGTGGCGGACAAAGACGAGCGCGGCCATCCGCTGGTGTTGCGCACGCACACCAGCCCCATGCAAGTGCGTTATGCGCGCACGCATGTCAAAACCCAAAACCCACCGATTAAAGTGATTGCGCCCGGTCGCACGTACCGCGTGGATTCAGACGCCACCCATTCGCCGATGTTTCATCAGGTGGAAGGCTTGTGGATTGACAAGGCTGTGAGCTTTGCTGATTTAAAATCGGTGTACACCACGTTTTTACAACGGTTTTTTGAAACCGACGACTTAAAACTGCGCTTTCGCCCCTCGTACTTCCCATTCACCGAACCATCGGTTGAAATCGACATGGCGTTTGGCTCGGGCCCGAATGCAGGCAAATGGCTGGAGATTTCAGGCGCAGGGCAAGTGCACCCGACCGTGATTCGTAATTTTGGCTTAGACCCTGAGGAATATATGGGGTTTGCGTTTGGTTCGGGGTTGGAGCGGTTGGCGATGTTGCGCTATGGCGTGAATGATTTAAGGTTGTTTTTTGAGAATGATTTGAGGTTTTTGGGGCAATTTAAATAAACGTTTATTGAATGCGTATTATGAAAAAATTTTTCACCTCACTAATTTTAATCAATTTCTTAATTAGTGGCACAGTACAAGCAAAAGAGAGTAATCGTTATATTGAAGTGAAAATTAAGAATGGTAGAGCAGTTAAAATCATGAATATGGCGACATCGGAGGCTGTTAGCTCATGCCCAAGCAGAAGTGTTGTCGGTAAAGTTTATCGTTTTAAGTATTCTCAAGGCGAAGCCTTTCCAGAAACTCCATTGGGTGTTTATGTTTTAGAGACAAAAGAGGTGATCCCTTCTTATTTTTCTATTGAAGACGTTAATTCTGATAATTTTGACAATACCAGTTTGAATTGGTTTAAGTCATATTTTCTAAGAATGGTTAAAAAAGGCGAAACTTACAAATTTTTTAATTATGGTTGTGGAAATTCAGGCATGGTTGAAGTGATAGATAAAATTGAAGTATTAAAATGACTAAGCCCGTAGGTATGATTAGCGCAGCGTAATCGTACGCATTGGCAATTGCGCAGACATGCGTGCGATTACGCTGCGCTAATCGCACCTATGGCAGGGTTGTGTGATGCGGCGCAAGTGTTAAATCCGTAAGCCGTGGTGAGACATGCGGCGGATTGCTGCGCGAATCGACCCTACGCTATGGGTTTGAGCTGCATTTTTAAACGTTGTGATTGTGTGGCTTAAACAATTAAAGGTGGCTATGTACATCCCCAAACAATTTAACGAATCCAACCTGTCGGCCATGCATGATTTGATGCGCGCACAACCGTTGGCCACCGTGATTACACGCACGGCGGATGGTTTGACCGCGAATCACATTCCGTTTTATTTGCGGGACAATGGCGATAAAGGGATTTTACAGGCGCATGTGGCGCGGAGTAATCCGATTTGGACTGATTTTGTGGCGGGTGAGCGGGTTTTGGTGGTGTTTCAGGATGTGGATGCGTATATTTCGCCGTCTTGGTATGCGAGCAAGGCGGATGACCATAAAGTGGTGCCGACGTGGAATTATGGTGCGGTGCATGTGCATGGTGTGTTGCGGGTGGTGGATGATGCGGCGTGGATTCTGGCGCAAATTGACGCGTTGACGGCGCAACAAGAGGCGGGGTTTGCCCAGCCGTGGGCGGTGGCGGATGCGCCGAGTGACTATATTGATCCAATGATTGCGCGTGCGTTGATTGGGATTGAAGTTGTGATTGAGCGGCTTGAGGGCAAGTGGAAGGTGAGTCAAAACCAGTCTGAGCGCAACCGCGCTGGCGTGGTTGCGGGACTTGAGGCGAATGAGCAGGTTGAAATGGCGCGGTTGGTGCGTGCGCGGGCATGACGGTGTATCGACTTGGTAACCATGTATTGAAATTTGTAGGGCGGGCATTTATGCCCGCCATGCGAACAAGGCTCTGATTTGCTTGCTAAATGGCGGGCATAAATGCCCGCCCTACATTTTTGCGTTGCAGTTGCTGTGCGGGAATGTTGGTTTGAAGATATAGAAGTATAGAAGTTAGACGTATAAAATCATAAGCGTTTTGGTAGGGTGGACATTGTCCACCATTGATAAAAACGGTGGACAGTGTCCACCCTATGAGGTTTGGAAGAACATGCAATTTTCAGAACAATGGTTACGCACTTGGGTGAACCCAGATTTAACAACGGCACAATTGGCCGATACGCTGACGATGGGCGGGCTTGAGGTGGAAGAGTGCGACCCAGCCGCGCCTGCGTTTACGCATGTGGTGGTGGGTGAAGTGGTGGCGCTGGAAAAACACCCTGATGCGGACAAGCTCAATGTGTGCCAAGTGAATGTGGGTGCGAGCGAGTGCTTACAAATTGTGTGCGGTGCGCCGAATGTGGCGGTTGGGGTAAAAATCCCGTGCGCGATGATTGGGGCTGAGTTACCGAATGATTTTACAATCAAGGCGGCAAAATTGCGCGGCGTGGCATCTGCTGGCATGTTGTGTTCGGCGCGTGAGTTGGGGATTTCGGATGAGGCGCAAGGCTTGATGTTGCTGCCCGCTGATGCGCCTGTGGGCGCGGATATTCGCGATTATTTGAATTTGGATGACCATGTGTTGACGATTAAACTCACGCCGAACCGTGCGGATTGTTTGAGTATTCGCGGGGTGGCGCGTGACGTGGCGGCGATGACGGGCGCGCCGTTGCAAGGGTTTGCGGTTGAACCCGTCGCAGCGACGATTGCGGATGAGTTGCGTTTGCGTGTGGACGATAAAGTCGCTTGCGGTCGATTGACGGGGCGCGTGTTAAAAAATGTGAATGCCAGCGCGCCGTCGCCGCTTTGGATGCAGCAACGGTTGCAGCGCGCGGGCGTGCGCTCGATTTCTGCCTTGGTGGATATTACGGCGTATGTGATGCTCGAATTGGGGCAACCGATGCATGTGTATGATTTGAACAAAATCAAAGGCACATTGCACGCACGCATGGCAAGAAATGGCGAATCGGTGACGTTGCTCAATGAGCAAACGCATGAATTGCAAGACGATGTGCTGGTGATTGCCGATGATGCTGGCGTGCTGGGCTTGGCTGGGATTATGGGCGGACAATCGTCGAAAGCTGAGTTGGACACCACGGATATTTTCTTAGAAGCGGCGTTTTTTGCACCCGATACGATTCAGGGCAAAGGGCGACGCTATCGGTTTTCCACCGATGCGGCGCATCGTTTTGAGCGCGGGGTTGATTTTATGGGGCAGCGCGAGGCGTTGGAATACGCGACGCGTTTGACGTTGGATATTTGTGGCGGGCAGGTTGGGCCTGTGTCTGAAATCATTGGGGAGTTGCCCACGCGCAGCGATTTAACCCTGCGCGTGGCGCGGGCGCAAAAGGTGATTGGGGTTGAGATTCCTGCGGATGATATGGCGACTTATTTGAGCCAATTGCAACTGGATGTGACGCGCGGCAACGATGCCGCACATGGCGCAACGCTGACCGTGCGTGCGCCGTCGTATCGGTTTGATATGGCAATTGAAGAAGACTTGATTGAGGAAGTCGCGCGGTTGTTTGGCTACGACAATATTCCCGTGCGCAACCCTGTGGCGACCATGACGATGCTTGAGGTGAGCGAGTCGGAGCGCGCGGCCGATGCGGTGCGGGACGCGTTGGTGGTGATGGATTATCAGGAAGTGATTAATTTTAGTTTTATTGACGATGCGCTTGAGGCCGATTTTGGCGGTGCAGACAGCAACCCGATTGCGCTGGTGAACCCAATTGCCGCGTCATTGTCGGTGATGCGCACGCAATTGGTCGGCTCGTTGGTACACAACCTCAAAACCAATTTGGCGCGTTCGCAATCACGCGTGCGGGTGTTTGAAATGGCCAAGGTGTTTTATCGCGATGCGTCGGTGTTGGCGTCTGAAGCGACGGTGCCCAATATTGCGCAGCCCTTAAAATTAGCGGGTTTGACTTATGGCGCGGCGTTGCCTGAGCAATGGAATGCGCCGAGTACGGACGTTGATTTTTATGATATGAAAAATGAGTTGGAGCGCCTGTTGGCGCCTGCGGTGCTGAGTTTTGTGCCGTTTGCGCATGTGGCGGCGCATCCTGGGCGCTGCGCGCAGGTGGTTTTGGCGGGACAAGCCATTGGTTGGCTGGGGCAATTGCACCCGCGTTTGCAACAAAAACATGGGCTGGCCAAAGCGCCGATGTTGTTTGAACTCGATGCGCAAGCGGTTTTGGCGCGCAGTTTGCCAGTGGCTGCGGCGGTGTCTAAGCAACAAATGGTGACGCGTGATTTGGCGTTGATTGTGGCAAAACAGGTTGATTCGGCGCAAGTGTCTGATTCGTTTGCACAATTTATCGCGCTTGAAGGTGCGTCTAACCTGATTCGTGGGGTACAATTATTTGATGTGTATCAGGGCGAGCGTTTGGGCAATGATAAGAGCATGGCGTATCGGATTTCATTGCAAGACATGAATGAGACGCTGCAAGATGCGCAAGTCGATGCCGTGATGAGCCGTTTATTAACCCAATTACAAGCCGATGTTGGCGCACGTTTGCGATAAATATGATGATGAACCGTGATGAAAGTGACTTTGTCTCTGAAATTTTAGATGACTTGATGGCGAGAAGTGAGGGCGGATTTACGCTGACCAAGGCGGAGCTGTCCGAGGTCTTGTTTGCGCAAGTTGGCTTGAATAAGCGCGAGGCCAAGGAAATGGTCGAGGCATTTTTTGAAGAAATTTGCGCGGCGTTGGAGCAAGGCGAACTGGCCAAGTTGTCTGGTTTTGGTAATTTTTCGGTGCGTGACAAAGCGTCGCGGCCGGGACGCAATCCCAAAACAGGAGAGCTGGTACCAATTGCGGCGCGGCGCGTGGTGAATTTTCATGCGAGCCAAAAACTTAAAGAAATGGTGGCGTTGGGCGAGGAGGTGGCGACCAAGCCCAAACCTCATACGCGCAGCGCTTAAGGATTATAGATGACGCAACCTGTTGGTTATATTTTGACGCAAGACTTGGCGAAAATCCCGGTCAAACGCTATTTCACGATTGGTGAAGTGAGCGAGTTGTGCGGCGTGCGCTCGTACGTCTTGCGCTATTGGGAACAAGAATTCCCGCAATTGAGCCCGATGAAGCGGCGCGGCAATCGTCGCTATTATCAACACCACGAGGTGTTGCTGGTGCGCACGATTCGTGAATTGCTGTATGAGCAAGGCTATACGATTCAAGGTGCGCGTCAGCAGTTGGCGCTTAAAGGTGGTGCGCCAAGTGACGATGCGTTTGAGCTGCTGCATGACAACGAAAATGAGGTTGAGCTTGAAGATGCGGTGGGCGATGAGGCGGCAGTGGATGACTTGCTGGGTGTGGATGCGGCGGACAATCCGCTGTTGACCGCGCCAATCCAGGCGAATTTTGATGGGCGGGCGGCTGGGTTGATTGAAGAGCTGCGTGCGATTCGTGAGTTGCTGAATCGGGGTTGAACAATCGCGCAGAGATGCGCGATTTTTGTTTTAAGCATGTTTGTATCGTAAGTAGGTTTTGATGGGGGGCAGTTTGCGATGCTTGGTTGCGATGGGTGCTTTGATTCACGATTGATTTTAAGGGTGTGGAATGACTATAAAAAACGCTTTAGACGTTATCAAAAATGCTCAAGATGCGCGGCTGATTGTGTTTGATTGGGATGGCACGTTATTTGACTCAACGGGCGTGATTGCGCACAGCTTGCAGCAAGCTTGCTTGGCGGTCAATGTTCGTGTGCCCAGTACGGCGCAGGCAAAATTTGTGATTGGGTTGGGCTTGGATGAAGTGGTGGCGCAATTGGTGGGCGATGTCAATGCGGCGCAGCGCGAGGCTTTTCTGCTGGCGTATCGGCGCACGTATTTGGGCAGCGAGCATTTGGTGCGTTTGTATGATGGGATTGAGCCGTTGCTGGTGCAGTTGCGTGCGCTGGGGAAAACGTTGTGTATTGCCACGGGCAAGTCGCGGGCAGGGCTTGACCGAATTTTGCAGCACAACCCTGATTTTGCAGGCTTATTTGACCAGACCCGAACGGCCGATCAAACCCAGTCCAAGCCGCACCCACAAATGCTGCATGAGTTGATGGCGGCGTGTGATGTGCCTGCTGCGCACACCGTGATGGTTGGCGACACGACTTATGATGTTGAAATGGCGCACAACGCAGGTGTGCGCTCAATTGCGCTCGCTTATGGCGCGCATGATGCCGCCACGTTGATGGCGTCAAATCCGAGCTGTTTTGCCCACGATGTTGCGCAGTTGGCCACACTTTTGAGGGGGAATGATGTTTGATCTGTCACGACTTAAAAAATACCCAAAAACGCTTATTTTGATTTTTTTCTTGGTGATTGGCTTTTGTGTGTTCGCCCAATGGGCGTACCAAAAGGTCAGCGCAAGCGAGCAACAAAAAAATGTGAGTCAAACTCAGGCTGATTTATATTGGTTTGAACAGACTTTGCGTAATGATATTGGTCAAACCCAAGCCAAGTTGATGGATATCATACACGATGGGGCGACCCACCCAAAATCGATTGAGTCGTTTCAGTCACGCGGCAGTGAAATTTTGGGAAACAATCCGACCGTGGTTCATATTTCGTGGTTGCGCCCGAATGGGACGGTTTTTGCCGATTCCAAAGCGCGGACGCCGCGTGTGACTCAAGAGCCGTTGATGCGTGCGACTCAGGAGCAAGAAGGTGTCAATCGTGCCCGTTTTAATGCTGTGTCTGTGGCGGTGAGTTCGTTTTTGATGTCTGATGGCGATTATGAGCTTACGCTGATTCAACCATTTTTTAATCAAGATAGTCAATTGGAAGGCTTTGTGCAAAGCAGTTATTCGTTGCGCAGCTTGTTTGCTCGCGTGTTGCCGCAGTGGTTCTCTGGTAAATATCATTCGCAGGTCACTCAAGCCGATACTGTGATATTTAGTGACACTTACGGTGAATCGACTCACTTTGATTCGACGCTTCCCGTGGTTCAGCGAAACCTTAGGATTGCGGGCACGTCGTTTGATATGTCGGCTCAAATGTATCCGAGCCAACAAGAGTGGCGGTTGCGCCAGTTTTTTATTGGCTTGCTGTTTTTGCTGCTGGTGTGTATTGGCAGCTTGCTTGCCTTGGTTATTGACCGCCGCCAGCGCCGTGCGGTTGAAAAAGAATTGCGTGCGCAAAATCGACTGCGTTTGACCATTGAGAACTCGGTAGACGTTGGCATACGGGCGCATGCCATTGACGGCACGATGTTTTATGCGAATGATTGCTTTTTGAATATGATTGGCTTTGAGGCGGACGAGGTGCTTCATTTACCGCCGCCGCTGCATTATGTGCCTAAAGAAGAGGGGCAAAAGCTGCTGAAAATGATTCGGGATGTCCGAGCAAATCCTTCAACCAAGCTGTATTTGGATCTGAAGTTGCGCAAAAAAACGGGTGAGATTCTTGACACCATTATGCGCGGCGGGCCGATGTATGATGATGAGGGCAATCTCATTGGTTGGATTAGTACCATTGAGGATGTGACCGAGCGCAAGCGGTTAGAGGCGTTTCAGGCCAATGAGCAAAAGCGGCTGGAGACGATTAACCATTTGCTTGGCTTGGGTGAGATGGCATCGTCGATTGCGCATGAGTTAAATCAACCGCTCTCTGCAATTTCGGGTTACGCGACTGGGTTGGCCAATTATATTCAACGCGATGATCGGCTTTTGTCGCGCGAGCGATTGGTGGAGGTGACTGAAAAAATTCGACGCCAAGCCGAGCGTGCGGCCAACGTGACGCGGCGGGTTCAGATGTTTTCAAAGCAAAAAACCATTGAAGCAAAATCGGTGGATTTGCCATTGTTTGTTGAGGAAGTGCTCGGTTTTATGGAGCTTGAGTTGCGGCAAAAACGGTGTGTGCTGACCAACCACACGGCGGGCATGCTGATGACGCCTGCTTTGGTTGATCCAACCATGATTCAACAGATTTTGATTAACTTAATGCGAAACGCAATTGATGCTCTGGTAGATGCACAAGTGGTGCATCGGGCAATTCACGTGTACGCAGAACCATACACGGCAGACCATCATATTATTTGCGTGAAAGACAATGGGCCGGGCGTTGCTCCTGACCAACTGGATAAAATTTTCTTGCCGTTTTACACGACGAAGGCGCAAGGTGTTGGCATAGGTCTTAATATTTGTCGTACAATTATAGAATCGAACGGTGGAAGATTGTGGGCGGTTTCAAGTCCTGAAGGTGGTGAATTTTACTTTACCGTTCCAGTTTTTGTATTTAAAGATGGATATGATTCGTCTAAATAAGGAAAATTTGAATATGCATATTTATTTGATTGATGGTGAACAGGTTTTAAGGGACTCTTTAGGCTGGCTGCTTGAGTCTAGAGACTTACCTTGCCGAACATTTCCATCAGGCGAGGCTTTTTTAGAAGCGTACCCGTCGCTGCCAAGTAATGAGCCAAGCTGCATTATTTTGGACATTCGCATGGAGCCACACATGTCGGGGATTGAGTTGTTTAATAAAATCCCAGACATCCGCGAGAACTGGCCAGTTATTTTCTTGTCGGGTCATGGTGATATTTCTTTGGCGGTGAGTGCGGTGAAGCAGGGCGCGTTTGATTTTTTAGAGAAACCTTTTGCGGACAATCAGCTGGTTGATCGCGTGTTTGAAGCTTTGGCGCAAAGCAAGGCGCGCTTAAACTGTAAGAAACAGTCGGATGTGATTCAAGAAAAAATTGCGTTGCTGAGTGATCGAGAAATCTCGGTGATGGAGTCAATTTTAAATGGCTTGTCGAATCGTGAGGCCTCAGAAAAATTAGAGATGTCGGTGCGTACGGTTGAGGTGCATCGTGCCAGTTTGTTTAAAAAAATGGAAGTTAAAGGCGCTGTTGAGTTGATTAACTTGTTGCAAATGCTTGACGTTTGATGGCTGTTGTTTGCTGCGCGAGGCTTTTGGCTGGCGCGTGCTTGATGTTAATGTAATCGGTAATCAGCGCATTAAAAACACATTAAAACCCCATTAAAAAACCTGCTGAAAGGCAGGTTTTTTAATGGGGTTTTGTCCCGTCCTATAATAGGTTGACACAACCGAGCGAGTAGCTCAGGAGTGTCCGATGAAGC
>JAFEII010000009.1 GCA_017495165.1 Hydromonas sp.
CGTCGCCTGTGAGCATGGTTGAAATCGAGTCGTTCAAGTCGTTGGTCAGACCACGAACCAAGCCGCCGCTGGTGCTGGCAACGCCCGTGGCAATCGCAACGATGATGTAGGCACGTAGGGCGCTAAATATAAACCCTTTGATGCCATTTTGCGTTCGACCTGTCACTATTAAATACCCTTGAATCATAATCCAAATGGTTAGGAGGATCAAGCCTGTCACCCCCGCAATCGTGAAGAAGCCTGAGAGTGTGGACTCAAGGAAGTAGTCAATTCGGGTAGAAATGTACGATCGGATGGTTTCAAATAGTGCAATATCCGATGCGCCGTTAATCATTTCGCTTACGCCTGCCATGGGGAGCTCTTTCTAAAAGGGGTCAATATGCAATTGCTGGTTGTGTTAATTAGTAACCAGAGGTGAGTTTCTTTTTGGCCTCGATTTTGCTTTTGTAGTCTTGCTCAGCAACAGTCAAGGTGCCAGCGACCGCCGCGGTCGAGAGCAGTTTGTCAAATACCCCTGGCTCTTTACCCTCGAGCTGGGTTTTGGCGTAATCGACACGGACAGAATTGACGATTTTGATTTTTGAGTCAGCCAGTTCAATGTCGTTTTTGGCGAGCATCATTTTCTCGGTGATTTTGTTTTGTTGCACCACGATTTCGGCTTGAAGTGCAGCGATTTTGGCTTTGTTGCTGTTGACGCTGTCACCCTGCCCTGTTGCGCCGCTGGCAGATGATTCACCCGCAGCCACGGCGCTTTTGAGCTCTTTACTCAAGGCTTGAATTTTGTCGAGGTGTGGCTGTGTGGCCTTAAGTGCGTTAACCAATAACTGAGCGCGATCGGTTTTAAAGGTTTGTTCCGTGGTGCACAGGCCTTTGGCTGTGTCGTCCGTAATCTTTTTACAAGGGTCGGCCTGCTTAAGTTTCTTTACCAGCTCGTCTAATTTGTCTTGTTGCCCTGAGCTGATGTCTGTCGAGGTGAGCAAGTTGATGTCAAAGGCGTTAGATACTTCCGACTTGATATTCGATACCCAACGTTTGGCATCGTTCTGCCACTGCTCGAAGTTCTTCACCCACTCAGCCAAGTTGCTCGCCCAGCTTTGCAGTTGCAACGAAATATGCGCTGGATCAACGGTGGTGACCTGCGCTTGCGCGGGCTGCATGAGCAGGCCAATGAGGGCGAGGGCTGCGGCGCTGCGTTTGATTGTGTGGCGGGGTGTCATGCTGCCTCCTTGTGGTGGTTTGACTGATTTCATTGTTTGATGGGCTGGGCTGCCTCAAGAGGCTTTTTGCGACAAGCCACGGTTGTTTGCGTCTTCGTTTTTGGCGGTTTTGCCTGAGCCTTTGCGCTGGTCGTAGAACGCTTCTAACCAAGCGTCTGGGCTGATTTGGTCAATGCTGATGCCGGTCTGCGCGCAGGCTTGATTGATGACGTGTTTCATGATGTCGATGTTGTCGGTACTGGCGGAGATGACGGCGAGGCCGTCATCCATGCCACGCAAATTGAGCTGACAGACAGCGGCGGCGTGACCTTGCTTGACGAGGAAGCAACGGCTGCGCTCGTCAAGGCTGACGATGACTTGGTATTCGGCTTCGGTGAGTTTGAGGCCGTTGATGTAGTCTTCGCGGTCGGCGCTTGGGTTGGGCAGCAGTATCATGGTGGCGGTCTGCTCGATGAGGGCGGCGGCAATGCTCGATTTGAGCGCATCCTCTGGCGACTGGGTGGCGAAGATGCCCAGACCGTTTTGTTTACGAATGGTCTTTTGTTTGTTTTTGGCGAAGTCTTTGAGGCCACCTTCACCATCGAGAATCTTCCAAAACTCGTCCATGACGTAGATGAAGCGACGCCCGTCAATGAGGGACTCCATGCGGTGAATCAGGTAGTTGATCACCGGTGTGCGCACTTCGGCGTTGTCGATGACGTCGGTGTAGTCAAACCCGATGATGTTGGCGCGTGAGAAGTCGATGGTGTCGGTGGGGTTGTCAAACACCCAGCCCAAACTACCCGCTTGCGTCCATTTGCGAATGCGGGCGTATAGTGAGTCGTCACCGAGGTTAGGCAAGGACTTTTGGAAGTTGCTCATCGAGCGCAGTGCCATGGGCGTATCAAGGATGGCGCGCACGGCGCGCAGGATGTCTTCTTCCTCACTGGCGCTGTAGGTGGGTTTGGCACCGAGCAGTTTGATGAGGTTGGAGAGGAATTGCACGTTCTCTTCGTTGGCATCGCACTGAAGCGGGTTAAAGCCGGTCGGCGCGCCGTTGTCCAGCGCCATGTAGTTGCCACCACAGGCGCGCACAAAGATCTCTGCACCACGGTCTTTGTCAAAGAAGAAGATGGTGGGTTTGGGGTCGAACTTTTGTACTTGGCTCAAGAGGAAGTTGATCAGCGCGGTTTTACCTGTGCCTGATTTACCGATGACCATGGTGTTGGCAATGGCTTTTTCGCCGAATGAGTTCTCACCAGCGAGTGTGGCGTGGAAGTTGAAGTAGTACGGCTGGCCGTTGGTGGTTTGCAACACGGTGACGCAGTCGCCCCACGGGTTGTTGGCCTTTTTACCACTGGCGAAGTTGTGCAGTGGGCTTAAACCCAAGAAGTTGAGCGATGAGACGTTCGCTAAACGCGTGCGGTATTGCCAGTTGGCAGGGAGCTGGGCGTAGAACGCGGAAGCGACCGCAAGGTCTTCTTTGACCGACACAAAGCCCGCATTGGACAACTCGGCGCGGGTCATGGCGAGCTGCTGACCGAGCTCTTCTTGTGAGCTGGCGTAGATGGCGAGGCTGAAGTGGTACGAGCCGAGCACGAAGTTGCCCGAGGCGAGCTGATCCATCGCGACCTCTAACTCGTTAATCTGCGTGTAGGACTTGTCACCACTTGAGATCATCATGCCGCGTGTGCGCTCAAGCGTCTTAATCGCGTCATGGCGACTGACGGGCGAGAAACTGTGGGTCACGACGTATTCGAAATCGAGGAACTTGAGACCGTTGAGTACACCAGGGAATGTGCCCTCAGGATACTCTTTGATGCTGAGCATGGCGCCGTAGTGGTTCGCGCCATTGGCGGTGCGGATGACGTAGTCCCCCGTCTTGTTAGAAAACATGTGGCGCGACACCGCCAAGTAGTCATACACGGCCGCAGTCAACACGGGGACTGGCTCGTCCAGACGGTTGACGAGGTAGCCGTAGAACTCGAGTGCTTCGGAGAACACCATCCCGCCCTGTCCCTCATACATGCCCAAGCGATACGGGCCGTATTCTTTGAGGACGGCTTCAGCGTTGGTGGCCAGCTCGTTGAGCTTGGATATGGCCTGGTCTTGCTCGGCTTTGAGCTGCTCAATGTCTGAGGATTTGCTCGCAAAGCGCTTGCCATCGACCACAGGGCGGTAAATCATGGTGAGGTACAGCTCGTTTTGCATGAGCTTTTGGGTGGAAAGAGCGTCGTAGTATTCGTCAGACAAACGCTGATTGAAGCGCTCAGCGAATTTAGACTTAAACTCGGTGGTGCGACGACGGCGCACATCATGTACCCAAAACGCCACATTTACAAAGTCGGGCGCACGCAAGCTTTGCAGTAAGCGATTGAAAGTGTTGTGTTTGTGCTCTAACTCCCACTCCTCACGACCAACGAACGGCAAACCACTCAGATGCCATACGGTGATGAAGTCGCCACCACGGGTTTTAATGATGGTTGGTGAGACGTGAGTGGACAGGGAGATGAATTCGCTGATTGAGCTGTCGGGGGTAAACATGGGGGCGTATTTCCGTTCGTTAAGTTTATTAAGCTACTGTGTTCATTAAACTGCTTTAAAACTGGTCATTGCTGTATCGCCATTCCATTAAATAATGGGTCATGCCGCGCACAGCGGCTGATTTAACGAAATAACTATAGGTCAAGTCATAGTGAACTTGCGTGAAGTCACCTATGACTTGACCCAGTCGGGGGTTTCCCAATGGGTCAAGGGGTGGTTAAGGTTTGCGTGCAGGGTCCTTGCGATAGTGTGTCGGACTGAAACACCACATCCCAGGGAACTCTTCACGCGTGCGCGCCTTAAACTTGAACTGCAAACGCAGCCCAAGCAGACGAAAAATCATTTCGTCACGCTTGGCCAGCTGGCGCATGAGGCCAATACTGATGGGAATAGACAGTAACCACCAAAAGTTAAAGTACATCGCCATCAGCAAACCACCACCTGCACCGATGAAAAACGGTATGTACGGCACACCCATAAACATGGGGGGGCGTGTACAGCCGCGAAACATGATGTTTTTTTGCATGGCTTAGACCAACGCGCCGATGGTTTGAATCAAGTACTGAGAGGCGTCAGCGGTGCAAGCCTTGTTGTCAGGCAACAGCATCGTAGCGATTTGGCTGGCCGCACCAATCAATAAACCACCCACCAAAATTGGCGCCACATCAGAGATACGTTTGTGCGCAAAGGCGATTTGATAGCCCGCAAAAATCACAGCAATGGTCACAACCGCAACAGAGGCCATTGATAACAGCGACTTAACACTGCCAAAAAAGCCGCAAACTTTCTCGGTAGCTCCGGTAATGTCATTGGCAGCAGCCAATACATCGGGAGTAAAAAAAGCAAAAGCCATGGCAGCGAAAGCCATCATGAATTGTGAGGTTGAAACGCCTTGACGAGCCAAAGCGGGTTGTTGGAGTTGAGACATGAGCGTGTTCCTTTCAATGAAACGCGGGTTGAAAAAAGTGGTCAAATGACCGTGCTGCTGCGTTTAATAAACAAACGCGGGGTCCTGCGCCTGCGGCTGCACCACCTTTTGTACAGCAACGGGACTCTCGTCTTGCGTCGCAATACTCGCGGTGAGTGGGGTCGCGGGTTCGGGGTCTTGCAAGTAACGCGCATCGACTGTGGGCGCGTTAGAATTGGGTTGAAGCACCGCACGCGACACACCCCGAACGTCTGATACAGGGGCATTGCTGTAGGCTGGATAGCGTGAGACGGCGACCGTGCGGCGAGTGCTCTTGCCATAAACGGGAATGCTGGCGCTGCTAAAGCCATTTTGAGTACCGGCCTGTTGCTGGCGCATCGAGGCAAACACCTTTTGGACGTAGCCGTGCTTGTAGCCCGTCACGAAAGTACCTGAGTAATAGCAACTGAAAGCCTTGCCCCAGTCCTGAGCACGGCCGTAACACTCGCGTAAAATCTGCGAACCCGCTCGGATATTCGAACACACATCAAACGCGGCCTGATACGAAGACAAGCCATATTTGGCCAAGTTGTAACGATTCACTTGCGATACACCGAGTGAGAAGTTGTAGCCTTGCTGCTCCAACATCTGCGCTGTCGCCACCGCCTCTGATATATTGGTCGGCTGACGCGCCAAACGGCCGCCCACAACACCTATAGCAAAAGGGTTGCGGGAGGACTCTACGTTGATGACGTGCTGCATCACTGTGGCGGGTACGGCGAGATTGGGGCAATCAAACATAATTAAATCGATATTTTTCAGTTAAATGAAATGCTTTTTGGGCATTATTCGGGCGGCAATACAGCATCCAGAACGTTGACTTTGTCACTTCCCTCTACACTTGGAACATTAATCATGTACTCACTGCTGCGACCATTGGCATTGCCTGGCGCCGCACCAGATGTTTCGTAAAAGGCTTTCCCATTAACATTGACGTTATCCAAAGATGTGCCTGTAAGCGTATGGGTGTCGCCAAAAGCATCCGTGTACGTGGCTTGACCCTGCGCATTAAACTGAGTGGGTACGATGGTTTTTGTATTGCCCGACGAGTCCGTGTAAGTGCTGGTGCCTTGCGCTTGGTGGGTATTGACTGCAGACGGTAAAGCCACCGTTTTTGTTTCGCCATTTTTGTCCGTGTATCTCACAGCGCCCGCCACGTTATTTGAGCCTGGTGCTGCGATGATGGTGCCGTATTTGCTTGATGCTTTTTTATACGCAGCCATATCGCCACGATTGGGATTAAAGCGGCGAATCACCACTTTATCGCCTTTTTTGAAATAAGCCCCCGCAGGTTCAGCGGTTTCAACTATCTGACTTTGTGTCCCAGCTTTTGGATCCATCGAGCTGATAACGGCCAAATCGTACTGCGAATCAGTCAAGCCATTGGTGTTTTTATCTGTAAACACATTGACCTTTTTTTGGTGTAGTAAATTCAAATCATCAATATTTAGATTCTCGGCAAACGCCGCTTCAGATGCTTGGCTCTGTTGATTGACCTTCCCTAAAGTCGCCTCTGTTGATGGGTATGAGGCCGCGCCATCCGTAATGCGTCCATCACCCTCTCTGCCATTCCACATCACTGTTGGATGGTCAGTATTGGTTGTGCCATTGATGGGCATATAGCCTGGGGAGCGCGTAGAAGCGTAGATTTGCCGCCAATGCCCTTCATAATCCGAACGCCAAACGGTCAAATTTTCAAGGTGATAAAACGCGCCATTATTTTCACCTTTGGCGTTGGTCGCCTCTTCCATGGACACGCCAGAAAACCCCTGGCACATGGGAATAAAACCGTGGCCAAAAGGCGCTTTGGCTATTTCATAAAACATCGTTTTGATGTCTGGCTGACACTTTTTGTCTGCCATGGGGCCTTTCGGGTTGAGCATGCACATCACGATGCGACAACCACTATCCGAGCTCATCCCTTTACCCTGAGTGGTGTTATAAAAATCTTCATAATTATCAGGGTGAGCCTGTGCAGCCACGGGAGCGAGTAAAAATACAACCAAAGACGCAATCACTTTTAAGGTCAATCGTTTGTTTGAAACATTATTCAAGGCTTAACTCCCTATTTGTTAGAATAAAAAATCCATTATATTGAAAATAAAACACTTTTGCTACACATTATTAAAACAGTCTATTCAATTCTACTTTTTTACCAGATGATTGTGTTATTATTTGGTGTTTTTATTTTCAAATGGTGCTTTGAGCTTATTTAAATAAGATTATGCTTAAAGTTTGTTGCCTTATGTTGGTTTTTGTGTTTTTTGTGTTGGTCTGTAAAGGATCGGCGCTTAAAATGATATAAAACTTAACATTGGTTTTGTGTTTTTATGACGATTAGGTGCTACATGTCTGCAAGATATAAATTATTAATGTTTGGTGTTTTCTGTCTAACGGCTTGTAATACAACCCCGCCCGCCCGAGACTTCTCTGGTGTGTGGCAGCGATTAAACGCTTTTCCAACAGAGACAAAAGAGATTCCTTTGGTAACACAGCACATTTATCGAGCCATGACCATTGATGTAAGGCTTAAAAGCATGCTTGGAAGGTGGGCTAAGGAGGCTGGCGTTGTTTTTCGGTACGACCACCCTTCAGATTTTGTTATTCACGCACCTGTTGCCAACATACAGCAGCCAGACTTGGGGGCAGCACTAGAGGAGGTCAATGCTGTCTTTGCCGAGCACAATGTACGCGCAGAGTTGCTGGGAGGTGTTTTATATGTGCGCTCTACTGTTGCAGTAGAGCCTTCCGCCACGAATAAGACCGCCTCAACTTATGACCCGCCAGCCTTGAGGCCTTTACCGCCTTTTCCAACGCTGAATTTGAGCGCACCTGCAGCATTAGAGAGCACATCTGAGCCCGCGCAAAGCTCAAGTAAACAACAATAAAACCGATAGCCCTCAGCTTTTGCAAGGCTTACGTGAATACGACACAGGCACAAACACAACCCGGTACATGAGGCTGCAGCAATGTACTTTTCATAGGAATAGCAATGAAAAAAGAAACAAAAAATGTAGAAACAAGCATTAAAAAAGCTCAAAACTTCGAAATAACGCTTGCGGACGCGCGTAGAAGGAGCGAAAAGCGCGCATGGTGGGTTGCAGGTGTCGCCATTTTTACAACGCTTTGTACGCTTGGTGGCTTGTTCTATATGCTGCCGTTAAAAGAGAAAGTTCCTTATCTGGTCATGGCGGACTCTTATTCTGGTCAAGCCAGTGTGGCTCGCTTGACGGGCGACTGGAAAAACACGCCTTTGACCGCGAGTGAGGCCATCAATAAAAGCAATGTCGCTCACTTCGTGGTGTCGCGAGAGTCTTTTGACTCGGCTTTATTGGGGTTGCGCGATTGGAATACAGTGTTTTCGATGTCTACGCCCGCGGTCTCCAATGAGTATCGGGCATTACTGGATAGAATGAATCCGAGCAGTCCCGTTGCTTTGTATGGCAATCAGCGCTCATTGCGCGTTAAGGTGTTGAGCATTGTCCTCAACGGCGGAGACCCCAGTCAAAATATTACGCCAACTGGTGCCACTGTTCGTTTCCAACGTTTTCTTTACGACAAACAATCTGGCGGCACAACCTATTTGGACAATCGAATCGCCACACTCGCATTTGATTACAAGTCCAATTTGAAGATGGAGGAGCGCTACAGAATCGAAAACCCTTTGGGCTTTCAAGTTTCGTCCTATAGAGTTGATACCGACGTCTCGACTGCGCCCGCTCCAGGCGACGTGATCCCAACAGCAACAAGTAGCGGCTTGCCCGCAACAGGTGAGTCCGCAACAGAAACGGGGCAGTCCGCTATTTCACCCGCTCAATCTCAACCAGCATCAGAGCCAGCCGCACCAATACCCGCTCCAGCTGCTCAACCAGCCAGCATCTCTGCCAATGGGGGGAAATAATAATGCGCACGCTTCGTTCTGTCTTAGGTATGTTGCTGCTCACGAGCGCAGTTGCTAATGCCGACCCGATTCAAACCTATCGATTTACCGAAAACGGCACCTATCAAGTTCAAACCGCACTAGGTGTTGTCACTCAGATTGAAATCAGCCCACGCGAACAAGTAAAAGACTTCAGTAGTGGCTTAAGTAATGGATGGGAGCTGGTTCGACGCGACAATGTGTTTTATGTTAAGCCTAAAGACACAGGTGTGGACACCAACTTCATTGTTCGAACCGCTGCACATAATTATATTTTCGAGCTGAAAGTCATTGGCGGCAATTGGAAAACCTTAAATCAGGTGAAAAGCATTGGTGCCAACTACAAAGTCAGCTTTACCTATCCAGAGGGCACAGAGTTTGCAGCCCAAGACAACAGTGAATCGGGCTTTAGCATCAATTATGACTCTACTCGAAAGTACCGCACCAGCTATGATGTGGCCGCTTCACGCGCAGAGGATTGGCTGATTCCGCTGCGGGTGTACGATGACGGAAAATTTACCTACGTTCATATGAAACAAAATGAAGACATCCCAACCGGCAATTTTCCAACAATCTATGGTCGGAAAGAGCGGTCAGGTGAAGAGTTTGTGCTCAATACAACGGTTGAGGGCAATATAATCGTAGTCCATGGCGTGTATTCTTTTTTGGTGTTGCGTCACGGCGACAATGTAATTGGCTTGCGTAGGAACTAACATGAATACAAATGACAAAATGCCCGATTTAAAAGACCCGTTTACAGGCAAAGTAAACCCTGCTTCAACCCACGAAAATACACCATTGGCACATGATAATCCGGCCATTGAGTCAAACACGTATGTTCAAAGCCATCAACAACGGCAAAACGAAGATGCACTGGACTCGGCCGCGCCAGCATTGGCGGATCCACGGTCTCGTGGCGTTAACAAAAAGGCCATAACGTTTATGGCAATTGGTGGCGTGTTATTGGCAGCACTTACTGCTTTTGCCATCAACTCTTTTTTTGGCGGTACTAAAACAGAAAAACCAGTGGATGAGCAAGTCTCCATTCCAGATGCGCCCGTTGAAACACGTGCGGCAGCAGCACCCATGCCTATGGTCAAGCCAAACACAGTTCAAGTTGACCCAAATGCCAAGCCCATTGAGGTTGTCCCCGCAAACAATCAACCCGTGCAACAAAACACGACCGTGGTACAAAACCCGCCACCAATACCAGTAGACCCTACCCTAGAACGCCGACGTGCAGCTGGCGGGCTGGTTGACGGCATGGACTCAAACTCAGCGCCTGCAACAGCAGGTGGCGATGTTGAAACAGGTTCTGTTAGCGTCCTGAAAAATCGTGATTTTATGCTCGTCAGGGGAACTTACATACGGTGCGTTTTAGAGACCAGAATCATCACCGATGTTCAAGGATTCACCTCTTGCGTCACAACAGAGCCCGTTTACTCAATCAATGGTAAACGGCTGTTGTTACCAAACGGTTCAAAAATATCAGGCAAATACAGCGCTGCCTCCCCAACAGGGCCACGCATTGGCGTTATTTGGGATCGGATTTTAACCCCGACTGGCTATGACGTTCGTTTACGCAGCCCAGGGGTTGATGCACTGGGCGGTGCTGGGCATGAAGGTGACTTTAGAAGCCACTGGTTGAGCCGGATGGGTTCAGCCGTTCTTATTAGTATGATTTCAGATGCATTTAAATATGCTGGTCAACAGTACGGCGACTCCTCAAGCACCATTACCAGTGGCAATGGTACAACGCAAACCAATCCTTATGACAGCACAACCGCTAAAACCATACAGGACATAGCAAAAGACCAAGTGGGACGATATGCGGCCCGCCCTTCAACCGTGACAATCAATCAAGGGACTGTCATTAATATTTACACGGCGAGAGATATTGATTTTAGTTCGGTGATTCAAAATTAATTTTTTAGAATATTTGTTAAAAACCGTCAGTCTGAGATTGGCGGTTTTTCAATCAGATGAACCGCACAAAAGCTGATGGTTTCAGCATTAAGGACAAAGCATGGTAGACGATATGGTTGCAGATATATCAACCGACTTTTTGAATTATCAATACGAAGTACTGGGCATATCCTCTTACTTACAAGACCCTGATGTAACCGAGATTTGCATCAACAAACCAGGCGAGGTTTACTTGGAGACATCAAGTGGGTGGCAATGCGTCCCAGTCGCTGGCCTAACTTTTGACCGAGCCCGTCAGTTTTGCACAGCGGTTGTGAATGAAAGTAACACGGGGCAACGCATTACGGATAAAGACCCAGTTGTATCACTGACTTTCCCCACTGGCCAGCGTGCTCAGTTCGTTATCCCGCCTGCTTGCGATGCAGGCAAGCTGTCTATTACGATTCGCTTGCCGTCCAAACACACGAAAACGCTACAACAATATGAAGATGATGGTTTTTTTTCCAACATTATCGAACATCACGACACCATCTCAGACCATGATCAGGAGTTACTTCATCTTAAACGAACCCGGAATTACTCGGAATTTTTTAAGAAATGCGTGATGTATAAAAAAAATGTCGTGGTGGCTGGTGCGACAGGCAGCGGTAAAACGACATTCATGAAGTCTTTGGTGGGACATATTCCTGATTACGAGCGTTTGGTGACCATTGAGGATGCGCGCGAGCTGTTCATTGAGCAACCCAATGTGGTGCATTTGCTGTATTCCAAAGGTGGGCAAGGGACCGCCAACGTGACTGCAAAAAGTTGCATGGAAGCATGTTTGCGGATGAAGCCAGACCGTATTATTTTGGCGGAGTTGCGTGGTGATGAGTCTTTTTACTTCATTCGAAATTGCGCCTCAGGCCACCCAGGCTCAATTACCAGCTGCCACTCAGGCAGTACCGCTCAGACATGGGATCAGCTGGCTTTGATGGTGAAAGCGTCTCCAGAAGGCTCGGGCTTAGAGTTTGATGTGATCAAGCGCTTATTGATGCTCACAATTGATGTGGTGGTGCACATCAAAGCACACGCAGGTAAACGCCACATTACAGGGATTGATTTTGATCCAGAACGACGATTGGCGATGGCTTGATAAGCTATAAAAAGCATCACATACATGCCAATCGACATTTTTAAGGCCAATGTAGAAAAACTAAAAACCTGCTTTCTACGTTCCTTAATTTTGGGCAGATAAGGCGCAACGCTCTTGTCTTAAATGTAAGAATCAACCAGTCCATTTTTTATAATTGCCCCATGGAGGACGACCCAATGAACCAAACCAAAACCATTATCTGGATTGCAGCACTGGCCATCCTTTCAATCGCGGGCTGTTATCTATCTGGCTACATTCTGCTGGCCATGCTCAAACCGCCGCAAGTGGTGCTGGAGTGGCATACGTGGTTCAAGTATTTTGGCCAAATGGATACCGCGCGCGTGGCGCCATTCGCATCAAAAATCAAAACTGCGGGGCTGATGGGGTTTGGTTTGCCTTTGGTTGTACTGCTTGTGGCAGGTTTCCTCGCAGGGCGCAGTCGCACCCCGTCCATCCACGGTGACGCACGATTTGCCAACAATGGCGATTTGTCTAAAGTCGGTTTTTATAAACCCACCGAAACCTCGGTTGTGGTGGGTAAAAAAGATGGCAAATTGCTGCACTTCTCAGGCCAGCAGTTTGTGATTCTCGCTGCCCCCACCCGCTCAGGCAAAGGTGTTGGGATTGTGATTCCCAATTTATTGAGCTATCAAGGCTCAATGGTGGTGTTGGATATTAAGCAAGAGAACTTTGATTTGACCAGCGGTTATCGTCACAAAGAATTGGGGCAAGAAGTGTTTTTGTTCAACCCCTTTGCCGAGGATGGCCGCACACACCGCTGGAACCCTTTGTCTTACGTGTCAGACAACCCCCATCACCGTGTGAGTGATCTGTCCAGTATTGCCGCGATGCTTTACCCGGATGCAGGCGCGGATCAGAAGTTTTGGGTGGCGCAAGCGCGTAATGCGTTTTTGGCGTTTGCGTTATTCTTGTTTGACACGAGAGACATGGAGCGCACGGTATTCAAACTTCCCCCTGAAAGCCGCACCAAATGCACGCTCGGTCAAATATTCCGCCTGTCGTCAGGCAACGGAATGGAACTCAAACCTTACTTTCAGGCGCTGAGCCAAACACCGCATTTGAGTGAGGCGTGCAAAACCGCTTTTGCAGGGCTGCTCAGCCAAGCAGAAGAGACGTTCAGCTCAATCATGGGTACGTTCAAAGAACCTCTCAATCCGTGGATTAACCCCATTGTTGACGCGGCAACGTCTGCGGATGATTTCTTGTTGACCGACGTGCGCAAAAAGAAAATGACGGTTTACATCGGTATCTTGCCAAACAAACTCGCCGAATCACGCCTGATCGTCAATCTGCTGTTCAGCCAGTTAATCAATCTAAATACCAAAGAACTGCCCCAAAGCAACCCCGACGTCCTCAAGCACCAGTGCTTGCTGCTGATGGACGAGTTCACCAGCATTGGCAAAGTCGACATCATCGCCACCGCCGTCAGCTACATGGCGGGTTACAACATTCGCCTACTGCCCATCATCCAATCCATGGCGCAGTTAGATGCTGTTTATGGCAAAGAGCAAGCCCGAACCCTCATCACCAACCACGCCATGCAAATCATCTACGCACCGCGTGAACAACAAGACGCCAACGACTACTCCGACATGCTCGGCTACACCACCGTGCGCCGCGAAAACATCACCCGCAGTCGAGAAATATCACGCTCAGAAGTTGAGGAGCGCCGCGCGCTCATGCTCCCACAAGAACTCAAAGCCATGGGCCCTGACCGTGAGGTATTCCTATTCGAAGGCATACCGCACCCGGTTCAGTGTGACAAAATCAAATACTACCAAGACAAACTGTTCACCAAACGCCTGATTGGCAAAACCAATGTGCCTGTGCTGGATTTGTCAATCAAGCAGCCCCCTAAAGCAGCTACACCGACCAAGCAAGCAACTGCAACGCCACAGCCAACGCTACAAACAGAGCAAACCGCAATACAGTCGGATCAAGCAAGCGCAGCAATAGAACCCAATGAACACACTCTAGGAGATGATGATATGAATTTGAAACAATTGGCTGCAGCCGCCACGCTTATGGGTGCGGTCGCTACGGGTGCTTGTAGCCCAGAAAGCCTCATGCAGCCAACCCACAACAGCGCAGGAGAAAAGGTGGTTACGGGCGAGGCGTTTGAAATCACCCAAAACCCCAACCCACAAAAAGCTTATAAACTCAAAGTGAAAATTAAGGATGCGCCTGCGGGGGGATTTAAGGACTTTTGGGGGGTGGTTCATTTTGGTATTGCCAACATCAAAGAGTGCGGCTACTACCTCGGTGGAACTTATCAAGGTACGGTGCCGGGGGTTTATGAAAACATTGATTTTCCACTCACCCAGTTGTCGGACTCAGAGTATGAAGGGATGTTTTATACCGATTGGGGCAAAGATGGTGATTTCTTTGGCAAAGGTTTATGTCATTGGCAATTCGGAGCTGTGAGCGCAAGATTCCGCGCCACAGGCGCAAATGACGAAACGACATTTGATATTGCATTTTCTAATTCATTTGAAAACACAGGCGATCATGCGTCCAGAGGTACAGACAATGAGTTCGACCCCAAACAGCCGAAGTCGAAGACGCGGTTTTATCCCAAGAGCGAGTATCCAAGAAGTCAATTTCACAACACGTCATCAAGCGATAGCGGTTTAACGTCAGTGAATGAATATACAGAAAAATATCGAAACAATTTATTTAGCATCACCTTAACCACAGAGGAGATGAAATAATGCCCAACACTCAACAACACGCCGATTTGGCGGAAGATTCATATAACAAATTGCGCGTTGGAGAAAATCCTATTGGCGAAAGTAATACTCTAAAGGTTGGTGGCATCGACTACAAAGTCCTCAATCACGCCAGTAACCCTATAAACGACTACCAAGGCACGGTGTATCAAGCGCCAAATGGTGAAATCATCGTTGCCCATCGTGGCACGGAACTAACAAGTGCCAAAGACTTGCAAGCAGACGGGCAGATGGTTTCGAGCCGAACCAACATGCAAATTCCTGATGCGTTGGCTTTGACTGCGTGGGCAATTAACAAAGCAAAAGAACAACATGACAGAACAGGACTCAACCCCACAGTCAGCCTCACAGGTCACTCACTTGGCGGCGCACTAACCGAGGTTTCCGCTTACAAATACAACCTCAAAGGCGAGACGTTCAACGGCTACGGCGCAGCCAACCTCGATGGCATGCCCAAAAACTCAGGGCACGGTCAAGTCACCACCCACGTCATTGCCACCGATGCGGTCAGCGCGGGTGGCGACCACTTTGGGGATGTCAAAATCTACGCCCGCCCACAAGACATCGCAATGCTCAGCATGGCGGGCTATGGCAAGAACAATCCACTCAATCTGATCGAAGAGCGCCCCAAAACCCTTGCCGTTGCCTCCGCCGGCATGTCGCACTCCTCCAGTTTCTTTACGGGCAAAGACTCCATACTCAACGACCCGCAAGCACAACAGCGCAGCCAAAATCACGCCACCGCAATTAATGAGTACCGCAAAGATGTGCACGACGACCGCGCCATCGTTCAAGCAGCCATTGAAGGTCTGCAAACAGGTTCACACAAAGCGCAACAAGCCATGCAGCAGTTACAAAGCACGGCACAGAAAGTGACAACAACCGTTGAGCACAAAACCCAACAAGCCACCACAGCGGTGACACACGCGACACAACATGCCACAACGGTTGTTGAACACAAAGCCCAGCAAGCGCTAGGGGCAGCCAAGCATACTGCACAACACGTCGCCGCAGTCGCTGAACACACAACCCAGCAACTCAAAGACACCGCAAAGCAAGCGGTCACAACCGTTGAAAACAAAGTGTCTGAAGCAGGAACGGCTGTTAATGACACGCTCAACTCAGCGGGACAAAGCATCAAGAACTTCTTCAACAATCTGCCCAGTGTCGCTCCAGAAACGCCAAGTCGCAGTGGCTGGAAAAGTTCCGACGCCTCAAAATACCTGCCCGCCGCACATGCCCTGCAAGCGAGTGCCACAGAGAAAGTTCAGGAACTGTACCTCAATCAAGGCTTTGACTTCAACAGTCAAAGTGGTGAAGCCTATGCCAAAGCCGCTGCCACCTTAGCGGCCAAGCACAACATGCCCTCAATTGACTTCATCAGCCACGACGGACAAAACCTGCACATCGCTTTTTATAGCAAGGACGCGTTGAATATCCCAACGTTTGCCAGCATCAACACCCAAGAGGTATTTACGCAAGGTCAAACCGCTGACGTAAGCACATTGGCCGCGACCATGCAAAACAATGAGACCCAAGCTCAAGCACAACGAGAAGTGAGAACGCCTGAGCAGAGCCATGCCCGAAGCATGTCGGCGTAATTGATTTGTAATCAAATCAATATTAACAATAGGCTGGGTTCAATGAGTCAAAGAGAAATATCACGCTCAGAAGTTGAGGAGCGCCGCGCGCTCATGCGCCCACAAGAACTCAAAGCCATGGGCCCTGACCGTGAGGTGTTTCTATTCGAAGGCATACCGCACCCGGTTCAGTGCGATAAAATCAAATATTATCAAGACAAACTGTTCACCAAACGCCTGATTGGTAAAACCAATGTGCCTGTGCTGGATTTGTCAATCAAGCAGCCCCCTAAAGCAGTTACACCGACCAAGCAAGCACAGCCAGCACCACAAACAGAGCAAACCGCAACACAATCGGATCAAGCAAGCGCAGCAATAGACCCCAATCAACACACTCTAGGAGATGATGATATGAATTTGAAACAATTGGCTGCAGCCGCCACGCTTATGGGTGCAGTCGCTACGGGTGCTTGTAGCCCCGAAAGCCTCCTACAGCCAACCCACAACAGCGCAGGAGAAAAGGTGGTCACGGGCGAGGCGTTTGACATCACCCAAAACCCCAACCCACAAAAAGCTTATAAGCTCAAAGTTAAGATTAAGGATGCGCCTGCGGGGGGATTTAAGGACTTTAGAGCTGTTGCCAGCTTTGATATTGGCAACATCAAAGAGTGCGGCTATTACCTAGGTGGAACTTACCAAGGAACGGTTCCTGGGGTTGAAAGAGACATACTCTTTCCTTTGATCAAGCTGTCAGAAACAGAATATGAAGGCGTGTTTTATACCGATTGGGGCAAGGATGGGGACTTTTATGGCAAAGGGGTTTGTCATTGGGTATTCACTTACATTGGCGTGAGCTTCCGCGCAACGGGTGCTGAAGATGAAACTCAATTTATCACTGGATTTAGTGACAACTATGAGTTCTTTACAGGCAAACACGTTGTACGTGGCACAGATGATGAGTTTGACTCGAAACATTCTAAGACGCAGACGCGGTTTTATCCCAAGAGCGAGTATCCAAGAAGTCAATTTCACAACACGTCATCAAGCGATAGCGGTTTAAAATCAGTGAATGAATATACAGAAAAACATCGAAACAATTTATTTAGCCTCACATTAACCACTGAAAAGGTTGAATAAACTATGTTTAATTTACACCATGAAACAAATATTATTCGATTAAAGTTAGGAGAATATATATGTTATTAAATTTTTGGCGACAGCTTGACGCTTCATTTCGAGCATTGATGGTTTTTATTTTAACTACTGCTTTTTCCCCAATAATTGCATTTTTATTTATCCGATACTTTCTAATTTTGTTATCGTTTATTAATACGGATATTATGATGGTTGTTAGTTTGGCGTTGTTTTTTGGAATAATGCCCGCACTTCTTGGCTACTTCGCAATAGTGATATTAACTGCTATTAAATTTTGGAAATTAGCCAAAAATAAATGGCTAAGCAGCCTAATAATAGCGATAACGATTTTACCAAGCCCTATAATTTTTAACGCTTCTTTGGATAAAGTCTTTATGCCCTGAAGCAATCAAATCTACTTATATAGTAGCAATTCACATAAATCCCAAATTAACAATAGGCGGGGTTCATGGGTCAAAGAGAAATATCACGCTCAGAAGTCGAGGAGCACCGCACGCTCATGCGCCCACAAGAGCTCAAAGCCATGGGCCCTGACCGTGAAGTATTCCTATTCGAAGGCATACCGCACCCGGTTCAATGTGACAAAATCAAACTGATTGGATTAATAAACACGTTTGGTCGCAGGCATAGTACACTCTGGACATATGCGACAACAACGTTTTAACCACGCTTGTCTTTACAAAGGAAATAACATGTTCTCAATCTTTGATTTTTTACGCCCGACGCGTTATGGCGTCTCTGGTCGCGTGTTTTCGCGGATACTTCGGGTGATGTTTGGCTTGATTTTTGTTTACGTCGGCGTTAACTTGACTGCTGACTTGGTTCGAGGCAATGCGAAAGACAATGAGAAATTACGGGCTATGGTGTACAAGTACGACGCAGCCGACGCGGTAGGATCGGTGGTTGGCTCCGTGGGTAATGCCATTTCAGACAGTTTTACACAAAATGGTCAGCCAACATCGCTCAAAGACGCAAATCAACAAGCCAAATCCATCAGTAAAAACCTTGAGGGTGGCTTTAGAGAGCAAATTCCCATGTTGCACCAGATTACAGAAGAAGCCTTTAAAGCGGCGATTTCCCCCATTCAAGAGGCTTTGCGCAACCCAAAATTTCAAACCAAATAAACTTTTAGTTGTAATTGAACTATTGTTTTTTGGCTTTCATGAGATTTCAATCCGCTCCAATATGTTTTTGTATTTCCGATTGATTCACCGCACCCGTTTGTCGGTCAATCTTTGGATGGTTTTAAAAAGAGTCGCATGCGTTAATCGTTGTACAAAAAATCGGGTCAGTTTTGAATAAAACCAGCAGCGGGCGGCCATCGCTAAATGCTCAACTGTCACAGTATTTGCCTGGCATTATATATTTTGCGGCGTGCTGCGTGTTGTGCAAAACCAGCACTGGCGGCCGAAGCGCCAACGATGGGTTGAAGCATTTTCTATAATAGTTTGGCATTGGCGCGACGATTTAATTTGTTTTTTCGATAGAAGTATCGTGGCTTGAGTCAGGCATTGGCACCTGAAAAAGCATTATTTTTCGGTACATTTTCGTTACAGCGCTCAGTTGCTCTGCACTTACCGCATTCAACTTTTCAATTTCCAGTTCAAATCACAACGCAGCGCGAATACACGTTGCCTGAGTGTTTTTCCACCAAACCATCGAGCTCCATCAGCATCAATTCGCCCGACAAATCGGCGATTGACAAATCCGTGCGCGCAGCCAAATCATCGAGGCTGCATGGGTCAAAACCCAGTTGTTGCAAAATCAGTTGCGCGGTTGCATTGATTTTTGGCGCGGTTGATGTCTGAATCTCATCATGAATGTTAGGCGGCGCAACTGGCAAGTGCAGCTCTTCCAAAATGTCTTGCGCTGATTCGACCAGTTTGGCACCTTGGCGTATCAATGAATGGCAGCCACGCGCCATGGGCGAGTGAATCGAACCGGGGATAGCAAAGACTTCGCGGTTTTGTTCCAGCGCTTGGCGCGCCGTAATCAATGAGCCTGATTGTAGCGCGGCCTCTACCACCAAAACGCCTTGCGCCAAACCCGAAATGATCCGATTGCGCCGTGGAAAATGATGCGGCAGCGCGGTTGTGCCCAAAGACAATTCGCTCACAATCAAGCCTTCGGCGGCGATGCGGTGCGCCAAATCACGGTTGCGGGCGGGATACACAATATCGCAACCTGTGCCAATCACCGCAATGGTGGATGCGTAGCCGTGTTTGGCATTGAGCGCGCCGCGATGCGCCGCCGCGTCAATCCCCAGCGCCAAGCCCGAAACAATCGTCATGCCGCCTGCGGCGAGTTCTTTTGCAAACACTTCTGCGTTGCTAATCCCTTGCGTGCTGGCGTTGCGGCTGCCCACAATCGCTAGATTGGCATGGCTGTGAAGTAGGTCCAGTCGGCCTTTGGCATAAATCATGGTCGGCGGGTCGGGGATTTCGAGCAGGGCGCGTGGGTAATCTGGGCAGCTTAATGTAATCACGTGGTTGTCGGTTTGCGTGCGCCAATTGATCGTGGCGTCTAACAAATTTTGCTGCGCGGCATCAGGCGCGGCCAATAGCGCCAGCGCAACGGTGCTTGAAACCACGCGGCTCAAATTGGCGTGCGAGCTGGCAAAAATATGTTGCGGTAAGCCAAACTCACTGAGCAATAATTGAGCGGTAATATTGCCCACGCCTTTGCACGTCGTCAGGCGCAGCCAAGCGGCGAGTTCATCGTCCGATAAATACGGTGCGCCGTTCATGGTGCAAATACCAAAGTGGTGTTGATGCGCGCCTCGTGGGTGGCGTGGCTGATTCTGGCAATGCTAAAGTCGTCAAACACCTGCACAATTTGTGCCGTGCCAAATGCTTTTGCGCTGGCGGGTTGATTGGGCAGCTGGTCAATGAGTTGCCAATTTTGCAAACGTGCCACGCCGTTTTTGCCGCCTTGGTCAATCAGGACAAAAGCGGCTTGGCTGGTGATGGCAGTATCGTCCAATGTGGCGATGATTTTGGCGGGTGCGCTGGGCAACAAATTGGTGACGGGTTCGGTTGGGCGCTCGTCAACGCGCCAACAATTTTTTGGCAAAAGTCTGTCGCTGGATGTGACTTCTGCGGTGCTTTGGGCGATAGTGAGCGCTCTCACTTGACTGGTGGATTCGGCGTTGCTCATGGCGGGTTTGACGCGTTCATCCAAATACGCTGTGCCTATAATTTTGAGGGTTTGTCCCAATGGTTTTGAGTGTGATGGCGCGTGAACGGGTTTGGCGCGCACGATAAAATAGGTTTGATCATCGCTCTGCGTCGTATCAATTGGCGCGGGCAAATTGCTTAAAACCCGCGAGCCGCTGCTCCACAAGGTTGACGCATCGGCAGGCATGATGTTAAAAAGGGGGCTTTTTAAGCTGGTTTTGGCCGCTTGATGGTCTTGCGCCACAAACCATGTGTCGGCGGTTAACAAACCATTGGGCGTGCTGGGCGCAAGCGCGGCGGCACATACGTCATTGAGCGGCGTTTGTGCGTGCGCTGCGCCCTGAAAAACCACCATGCTGACCAAGGCAAGCGCGGCGGCTGTGATAAAATGCGTTTTTCTCGGCTGGTTCATCCCGATTTCCCCTAAATGAAAACCTTCACATCATAGTACAACGAGGTAAAAATTATGACGATTTTGTCCATTTTAAAATTCCCAGACCCGCGTCTGCACACGGTCGCTAAGCCTGTTGCGGTGGTGGATGAACGCGTGCGCACGATTGTGCGCGACATGGCGCAAACCATGTATGAGGCCAATGGCGTTGGGCTTGCCGCCACGCAAGTTGATATTCATGAGCGGATTGTGGTGGTCGATGCCTCGGAAGCGCGCACATCGTATCAGGTATTTATTAACCCCGAAATCATTGCGCAAAGCATGGAGAAAAAAGAGTGGGAAGAAGGCTGTTTGTCCGTGCCA
The DNA here is from genome assembly GCA_017495165.1 of Hydromonas sp. Taxonomy (GTDB): domain Bacteria; phylum Pseudomonadota; class Gammaproteobacteria; order Burkholderiales; family Burkholderiaceae; genus Hydromonas. The sequence goes on from JAFEII010000009.1 coordinate 21,103, forward strand.
GAAGTCTACGACATCGTTGCGCGCCCTGATCGTATTCGCGTGCGGGCGCTCAATGAACATGGCGAAGCGTTTGAACTGGACTGCGACGAATTGCTCGCGGTGTGTTTGCAGCACGAAATTGACCATTTAAATGGCAAGGTGTTTGTGCAGCATTTGTCCAGCCTTAAGCAAAATCGGATTAAAACCAAGCTCAAAAAACAGCAGGCGCAATCATGAGGGTGATTTTTGCGGGTACGCCCGTTTTTGCCGCCGCCGCGCTAGAGGCCATTGTCCAAGCAGGTTTTACCGTGCCATTGGTGCTCACTCAGCCCGATAGGCCGAGCGGGCGCGGCTTAAAACTCACGCCAAGCGCTGTCAAGCAAGTGGCATTGGCGCACGATATTGCGGTGGCGCAACCCACATCGCTCAAATTAAATGGCAAATACCCCGATGAGGCCGCCGCAGGTCACGCCGCAATCATCGCCGCACAAGCCGATGTGATGGTGGTGGCCGCGTACGGGTTGATTTTGCCCGCAGATGTGTTGGCGCTGCCCGCGCAGGGCTGCGTGAATATTCACGCCTCATTGCTGCCGCGCTGGCGTGGTGCAGCGCCGATTCACCGTGCGATTGAAGCGGGTGACGCGGCCACGGGCATCACGCTCATGCAAATGGACGAAGGCTTGGACACAGGCGCCATGCTCGCGGTTGAGTCAATCCCAATTGCGCAACACAATCAAGCCAGCCTGCACGATGCGCTTGCCGCAATGGGCGCACAAATGATTGTGGGGTATTTGCAAAAACTGCAAGCGGGCACTAATGTACCTGCAACGCCTCAGCCAGGCGCGGGTGTTACGTATGCAGAAAAAATTCGCAAAGAAGAGGCACGCTTGGATTGGTCGCAAAGCGCCGCAACCTTGGCGCGCAAAATCCGCGCATTTAACCCATCGCCCGCAACGTTTGCCGCCATTGATGACGCCAGTGGTTTTAAGATTTTTGACGCGCACGTATTGGCGGATGCGCCCACCGATTTACCCGCAGGCACCATCATTCAAGCCGATAAAAACGGCTTTGACATCGCCTGTGGCCAAGGCGTGCTGCGCATCGTAGAGGCGCAACGTGCAGGCGGCAAACGCATGCCCGCCGCGCAATTCTTAGAAAGCTTGCCACTGCAAGCGGGCGTGGTTCTATTGTGATAATCTACGCGTCAACTTAAATTTAAACAGGAGTTTGTTATGTGGAATTACACCAAAACCTTCATGCTTATGGCAGCGATTACCGCGCTGTTTGTGTTCATCGGCGGCACGATTGGCGGCCAATCAGGCATGATTTTTGCGCTGGTTATGGCAGCGGGCATGAACTTTTTCTCGTACTGGTTTTCGGACAAAATGGTCTTAAAAATGTACAACGCGCAGGAAGTTGACGCCACCAGCGCGCCCGCGTTTTACAACATGGTGCAAGAACTGGCCACCAAAGCAGATTTGCCCATGCCACGCGTGTATTTGATTAACGAAGACGCGCCCAACGCCTTTGCCACAGGGCGCAACCCCGCACACGCAGCCGTGGCCGCCACCACTGGCATTATACGTGCGTTGAGCCCAGCAGAACTGCGCGGCGTGATGGCACATGAATTGGCGCACGTCAAACACCGCGACATTCTGATTTCGACCATTTCAGCCACGATGGCGGGTGCGATTTCATCATTGGCCAACTTCGCCATGTTCTTTGGTGGCCGCGACGAAGAAGGCAATCGCACCAACCCGATTGTCAATATGGCGGTCATGATTTTGGCGCCCATGGCAGCGGCCATGATTCAAATGGCGATTTCGCGCTCAAGGGAGTTTGAAGCAGACCGAGGCGGCGCAACCCTTTGTAACGACCCAATGGCGCTTGCATCGGCGCTCAACAAAATCCAACAATATGCCGCAGGTATCCCGTTTAATGCCGCACAAACACATCCCGCCACGGCGCAAATGATGATCATCAATCCGTTATTTGGAGGTGGTTTGTCAAAAATGTTTTCCACCCATCCTGCCACCGAAGAGCGGATTGCGCGGCTTGAAGAAATGGCACGAACCGGTGTTTACCCCGTCTAACTAGACCGCAGGACACGGACAAAGGTTGGCGCTTTGATATTTAGCGCTATGTATTTGGTGGTTGAACCTGTCTGAGAAAAGCCATAAAAAAGCGGGCATGAAAGCCCGCCTTTTAACGTCATGTGTGGGACGTAACAATGACGCAGCGTTAATCGCACCGATGAATGTGTGTATCTCAACTATTCACGCCAAAGAATTAAGCAGGAAACATGAGAAGTGGGGCTGGTTACGTGGCTTTTTCAAAACGCGTAAAAGTGATGGCTGACTGCGTTTTAGTCGATAGATTCTCTAAAAATGACACCAATTCATGCACATTCGTGATTGGGTTGATGTTTTGTGTCCCTTGCTGAGATTTTAGTAATTGGATGGCATTTTTTTCTCCAGCTTCTCGTTTGTTTTTTAAAGATGTGTACGTTTTACTAAGCGTTTTACTGTACGGGCTATTGAATTCTTTTTGCCATATAGGGTTTAGCTGTTTTTCAACACAGTCACCCACACTTTGCGAGCCTTTTGCTGCGTAAGGAGCTTCTATGTATTGAAAATGCAGCAAATACCATACCTCAAAGCAAGGGTAGGTGTTTATGGCATGCATGTTGGGGCAAAATGGGTGCTTTGTTGTATGCATTTTCTGTATCACATCAAAAGCACGGGTTGTTTGTGCCGTATCTAAGTCAAACACACAGAAAATGTGCGTGTAAGCAACTTTCTCTCTCCATGCATTTTTCCCTAATTCGCAGGCTTTGTCATAAATACTTCCGGCATCGCTGCCTTTGGATTGCTCAATAATCAGGTTGGTTATTCGATGGCAATCCCTCAAGTCTGCAAAATAATTCAGCTCGGTTGTGCCTTCAGTGACAATTAAAAAGCGTTGGGCATGCCGATTTGGTTTTTTGGTCTTAGCTTGCGCCAGTTTTCTTTTATGGTGTAAATCATCACTCCCCATGAGTTACCTCGCCAATCTCTAATGCTTTAATGTAAGGGATCGCGCCATAAAAGCCGTGAAGGTAACGTTTGCTCCAGCTTTCGCGCCCAGTGGTTCGGGGCGAAAATGCCATAAAGGAATACAGTTCGCTTTCTTGATGCGTGTTTTTATCCACAAACCAAATTTGGTCTCTTTGTAGCTTTTCGGGTGTCATAAGGTGGGTGGCGTGACTTGTAAAAATCAACTGAGCGCTTGTCTGGGCTGTGTTGAAAAGTTTAACAATGTAGTCAAGCAGCAATGGGTGTAATGACTCTTCAAGCTCATCAATCACCAATACTTTGCCTTGGCTTAATACGTCCAACACAAAGCCCGCATATTCCAGCATTTTATGTGTACCCGATGATTCAAGGCCTAATGAAAATTGAACGGGTTGATTGTTGTTATCTAAGTGAATGCTACGGACTTTATAAAGTTTTTCATCTTTCAGTCGCTCGCGCGTTATATTAAAAAGCTCATCTGGAATGTCAGGGTTGTCTTTTTTAAACTTACCCTCGTCAAAAACACTCTGTTCAATCTCTAAATCATGGATGGACGCATCGGCAATGTGCATAAATTCCATAACTTCAGCCCGCTTACCTGCTAAAACGGCCTCAAAGGTGTGCCTCGCTTCGACGTCGTCATCGAAAACCAACACGTTTTTAAACCAGTCGTAAACAGGTTTGAGTGTTTCGCTGTTTTCTAAGGCGGTCGCCTTGCTTAAAAACAGTTGTTTTGGGTTTGTGCGCATTGAAATGACGCGATAAAAACCTTCCTTTTGTTCTTGTTTTTCAAATAGCAGTTTGCCCCATGAGTATTGCTGAAGTGTGGCGAGCGGGTTGTGTTGAAATAATTCATTGCCGCTGTGTGTTTCAGTTCCATGCATGGGTTGGTTGGGTTGCGCAATGCCTCTTTCAAACAGGCGAGCTTCCCTGTTTTTCTCAGAGTGGCGATATAGCCATTCGCTAACGAACCCCGTTTGAGTCGCTTCAAAACCATAGCGGTATCGCACGTTTTGGTGCATGAATTCGATTTCAAGTTCCACAGGTGCGTCGCGCGTACTTGAACACAGTAAAAACGCGTCTAAAGGTAATTTTTTATCCAGCTTATGTTCGGCGGAATCGAGAACGAGGGTTTTCATTCGCGACATGGCAACCAATAAATTGCTTTTTCCCGAAGCGTTCGCGCCAAAAATTGCCGCGCCATGTAAAAGAGAGAGGCGTCCGTCTTCTGTGTTGAATGCATGCGCCTGGTTTTTGCTGTCTTGAGAGCGCATTGAGAAAACTTGCTCCTCTTTGAATGATAAAAAGTTCTTAACGCGAAATTGGATAAGCATCTGTGTTCTCCTTAATTTCGGATATTATATCCATAAAAGCCCTTTTGATTGATGTAAAATAATGCAAAAATAAGGGCATTTGGCGGTTAGTCCTTGCTGGCAAAGTAATACTGGTGACATTTGGGCGGGCGCGAGTTGGGTTATAATTTGCGAGATTTTTTGAGCCAGTTGGCGCGGGCATGTGTTTTAGTTGCCGATTCCCGTTGTCCAACGCCTTTCCCTCTTTCTTTTACAAAGCCCATCATGAACATTCTATTTATCGCTGACCCGCTCGCCCATTTTAAAATCCACAAAGAAACCACTTACGCCATGATGCGTGCGGCGCAAAAGCGCGGGCACACGGTTTGGGCGTGCCAAGCGCGTGATTTGTATTCAAGTGAGCTGGTGCTTACATCTGCGCAGAAGATTAATTTGCTTGATGCGCCGCAAAACGGTGTGTGGTTTGAATCGGTTGTCACGCAAGACAAAGCATTAAAGGATTTTGACGCGGTGGTGATGCGCAAAGACCCGCCGTTTGATGTCAATTATGTGACCGATACGTGGCTGCTTGATGCCGCGGTGCGCCAAGGCGCGGTGGTGTTTAATGCGCCTACGGCGATTCGCAATCATTCTGAAAAAGTCTCGTTGCTCGAGTTCCCAGAGTTGACCGCGCCCACGTTGATTAGCTCCGACAAAAAACGCTTGCAGGCGTTTCATGCGCAATACCACGATGTGATTTTAAAGCCGCTTGATGGCATGGGCGGTTCGGGGATTTTTCGGGTGACGGCGGACGGCATGAATCTGGGCGGTGTGATTGAGGTGTTGACCGACAACGGCGCGCGCCCGATTATGGCGCAGAAATTTTTGCCCGAAATCAGTTTGGGCGATAAGCGGATTTTGCTGATTGGCGGGCAAGTTGTGCCGTACGGTTTGGCGCGGATTCCCCAAAACGGCGAGGTGCGCGGCAATATGGCCGTGGGCGGTAAAGCGGTGGCGCAGCCGTTGTCTGCGCGTGATTTGTTTTTGGCGCAAACCCTTGCGCCGATTTTGTGGGCGCGTGGGATTTTACTCACGGGTTTGGATGTGATTGGCGATTATGTGACCGAAATCAATGTGACCAGCCCGACGGGTTTCCAAGAGATTTTTGACCAAACGGGTTTTGATGTGGCGCAGTTGTTTATCGAAACGCTTGAACACGCGTGTGTTTGACGCATATTTAACCCACGGAGTTGTCATGAACACCATTCTCGCCCAAGCCTTTGGCGGTCAAATCACCCAGACACAACTGCTCGGTTGCGAGCTGTTTTATCAGCCCGCGCAGCCAGTTGCGCCATCCACGCCGCTGCGCGCAGGCGTGCCCATCATGTTTCCGCAGTTCGCCGCCACCGGCCCGCTCACCAAACATGGTTTTGTGCGCACGGCCGATTGGCAGGTTTTTTCTGTGTTGGCCGACTGCGTGTCGACCAGTTTGCTGCTTACCGAGCAGCCTGATTGGCCGTATCGCGCCCAGCTCAATATGGACGCGCACATTGAGGATGACCGCCTTGAGATTTTTTTTGAGGTGCGCAATGTCTGCGCGCAATCATTTACGTGGACGGGCGGCTTGCATCCGTATTTTTTGGTGGGCGACGTGACAAAAACCCATGTAAACGGCTTGATGGATGCGCCGCTGTATTTGTCTGAACACGGCTTGGCGCAGCATGATTTTGAAACCCATTACCCCGCCACAGGCGCGCTTGAGCTGCATTCACCCAAGTTGCAGCTCAAACTAGAGCAAACAGGGTTTGACCATTGGATGGTTTGGAATGCGGGCGGCGCGCACCAATTAACCGATATCCCGCACGACGATTGGCGCCAGTTTTTGTGCGTTGAGCCGATTTGTTTGACCCCGCAAGTATTGCAGCCAGATGAGTTGTGGACAGGCTCATTTAAAATCACCTTGATTTAATCGAAGCAAAAAAATTTTCACGTGTAACGCGCCACCCAAAATAGGAAGCCCCATGCCACAAACCATTGAACTCATCATGCCAGACGACTTTCATGTGCACTTGCGTGATGGCGCTGCGCTGCAATTTACCGTGCCAGACGTGGCGCGCCAGTTTGGCCGCGCACTGATTATGCCCAATCTCAAACCGCCCGTTACCAGCGCGGCGCTTGCGCTGAGTTACGCCGAACGGATTGGCGCCGCGATTCCGCCAGAGTCAATTTTTACGCCGCTCATGACGCTGTATTTGACCAATAAAACCTCGATGGGCGACGTGCGCAACGCCTTTGATGCAGGGATTAAAGGCTTTAAACTCTACCCCGCAGGCGCAACCACCAACTCGGATGACGGCGTGACCCGTTTGGATTTGTGTGACCCCGCCTTGAGCATGATGGCCGAATTGGGCATGCCGCTTTTGGTGCATGGCGAAGTCACCGATGCCGCCGTGGATATTTTTGACCGTGAAGCCGTGTTTATTCAAACCGTCTTAATCCCGCTGCGCGCACGCCATCCCGCCTTAAAAATCGTGCTCGAACACATCACCACCAAAGCGGCGGCAGATTACGTGCAAAGCGCACCCGAAGGGATTGTGGCCACCATTACCGCGCACCATTTGCTCTACAACCGCAGCGCCATGTTGGTGGGCGGGATTCGGCCGCATTATTATTGCTTGCCGATTTTAAAGCGCGAAAGCCACCGCGCCGCGTTGCTGCAAGCGGCCACATCAGGCAGCCCACGTTTTTTCTTGGGCACAGACAGTGCACCGCACGCGCAAGACGCAAAAGAAGCCGCTTGCGGCTGCGCGGGCTGTTACACCGCATCGCACGCGCTCGAGTTGTACGCCACCGCGTTTGAGCAAGCGGGCGCGCTGGACAAACTCGAAGGCTTTGCCAGCGTATTTGGCGCGCAATTTTATGGTTTGCCGCTCAATACGCAAAAAATCCGTTTGGTCAAAGAATCATGGCAAATGCCCGCCGAGCTTGCATTTGTCGGCACACAAAAACTCATTCCACTCAACGCAGGCGAAACCATTGCGTGGCGCTTTGATGGCGTGATTTAAATTTGAGTCACATCAACCCAGCCGCGCCCGAAGCCATCATTTTTCAAGCGAAAAACGGTGGCTTTGCGTATGAAACCGCTATAAAAAACGACAACCATGCCTTGTTTGCCCCAATCCGAACAGCTCCTTATTAACTGGCAAGCGCCGTGGCTCGCGCATTTGCCGCACGTCATGCCAAACATTGCGCACGCCGATGATTTAATTGGCGCCCTGAATCAGCAAGTCAGCACCCACACAAGCGGCAGCGGCAAGCCCTTGCATTTTATTGCACAGGCCAGCTTGCCCGCGCAAACCGCCTATGAATCGCACATTTTTAATACAGGTGGTGTGCCAACGCGGCTCAATTTGCATGATTTTTTTAATGCCGCCATTTGGTTCACGTTCCCCAAAACCAAAGCCACACTCAATGCACGCCAAGCGCAACAAATTCAAACCGCAGGCGTGCAGCACGCACGCGGCATGGCGCGGGATGCCTTGACGCTGTTTGACGAAAATGCCGCCATTTTGGTCACAAGCAATCCAAGTATCGCCGATGCGCTGCGCAATTTTGATTGGCACAACACGCTCATCGCGCCGCGAGCGCAGTGGGACAACCCGCACCAACCCAGCGCCCATGCGCAAGCCGCGCTCTACCCGTTTGGGCATGCCTTACTCGAAAAACTCACCGCGCCGCGCAAAGCCATGTGCGCGCACACATGGATTTTGCACGTCCCAAGCGAATGGTTTGCGCGCACGTTGTTTGAGCGCTTGGCCGATATTGACCTGCGCTTGTCCGCCCAGCTCAAAGACGCACAGCTCAACCCGCGCGACTTTTGTCCGCTGCCCGTATTGGGCGTGCCGCACTATTGCGCAGACAATGTGGATGAAACCTTTTACAATGACGCGCGCGTCTTTCGCGCAGGGCGCACCCGTTTACTCAACCCCATTTCATAAGGTACCTCATGGCAGTCAACTTCCCGCAAATCACAGCAGACCAACTTCACCCCGTCGCAGGCGTGCGCTTGGGTTTTGCCCAAGCAGGGATTCGCCGCGCGGACAAAAAAGACCTGCTGGTGATTGCGCTGGACGAAGGCAGCACTGTGGCAGGCGTATTTACCACCAACGCCTTTTGCGCCGCGCCCGTCACCATTTGCCAAAACCATCTGGCCGCCAATCAAGGCATTCGCGCCTTGGTGGTCAACACAGGTTGCGCCAACGCAGGCACAGGTGCATTGGGCATGGAAAACGCCCAATTAACCTGCCGCACATTGGCCGCTCAAATGGGGCTGCAAGCCACGCAAATTTTGCCATTTTCAACGGGCGTGATTTTAGAACACCTGCCCATGGACAAATTATTGGCAGGCCTTGCGCCCGCCATTGAGAATTTAACCGCACACAACTGGTACAACGCCGCGCAAGCGATTATGACCACCGACACTCTGCCAAAAGCCGCCTCGCGCCAAATCAACATCCACGGCCAAACCATCACGCTCACAGGAATTTCAAAAGGCGCAGGCATGATAAAACCCAATATGGCCACTATGCTCGGCTACATCGCCACCGACATTGGCATCAGTCAAACAGATTTAACCGAACTCACCAAAACCATCGCCGACCAGTCATTTAACTGCATCAGCATCGACGGCGACACCTCCACCAACGACTCATTCATCATCATGGCCACAGGCAAAAGCGGCTTGCAGGTGCAAAAAGGCACGCCTGAATTTGCGCAATTTGCCGCCGCCCTACAAAGCATTGCCACCGAATTGGCGCAGCTCATCGTGCGCGACGGCGAAGGCGCCACCAAATTTATGAGCATCGTGGTTGAGCAAGCCGCAAACTTAACCGAAGCCAAACAAATCGCCTACAGCATCGCGCACTCGCCCCTAGTCAAAACCGCCTTTTTCGCCAGCGACCCAAACCTAGGGCGCATCCTCGCAGCCATCGGCTACGCAGGCGTACAGGGCCTAGACGTGGCCGCACTTGACCTGTATTTAGACAACGTACACGTCGCCACGCAGGGCGGGCGCCACCCAGACTACACCGAAGCCCAAGGCCAAACCGTCATGAACCAAGCCGAAATCACCGTGCGCGTGGTGCTGCATCGCGGCACCACCAATGCCACCGTCTGGACGTGCGACTTGTCACATGAATACGTGAGCATCAATGCGGATTATCGGAGTTGAACTCGGCTCGATTCGATTGATGGGGTCTGGCATCGCCGCAGTCTGGGTCGCAACCTGACTTCATGGGGGTTCTAGAAATCCAAACAATTATTTATTTGTTTATTTGTTTATTTTTGTCGCATTTTGCCCCAAACGCCGGAATGACCGCACTTTGAATTTTTAGAGGTCTCCTTAACCCATTTTTGATTGCACTCAACCATGAAGTCACTGTATTTAAGTCAAACCCAAAATTTTATTTTTATCGTGGTGGTCGCGTGACCGCCCCCGTCACCCACGTCGCCGTTGGCGTGTTGTGTAACAGCGCGGGCGAAGTGTTGTTTTCGCAGCGCCCAGCGGGCAAGCCCATGGCTGGGTTTTGGGAGTTTGCGGGCGGTAAACTCGAGGCGGGCGAATCCGTGCATCAGGCCTTGGCGCGTGAGCTGCAGGAAGAATTGGGGATTGAGATTGGCGCATCGGTTTTTTGGCGCACGGTTGAACACGTGTATCCGCACGCGCACGTGCAGCTGCATTTTCAACTCGTACATGAATGGCACGGCACGCCGCACGGCCGTGAAGCCCAAGCGCTGCATTGGCAACGCTTGGTTTTTGATGCGCAGAACAATTTAATTGCGCCGCACACGCAGCCGATTTTGCCCGCCACCATTCCATTGCTGCGTGATTTGGCCGCAGCTGTATCGGGCGCGTCATTGCCAAAACGAACATCAGCGGCATTTTAAAAATCAACGCGCCGTCATTCCCGCGCAGGCAGTCGTTTGGCGCAGATGCGACGCATTCGACACGCAACGACTCTTGCAAAGCATTTGAGTTGTTAAATGAACCACAAAAAGCACCAGTAAGGTGCTTTTTATTTGCGCCAATCTCTGTTAATGTTGCGGGCTTAAGCAAAGCGCTTAATTGTTAACCCGATTATAAAACTGGAGCACACATGAAAACCCCACGCATTTTATTTAAAGCCGCCATCTTAAGCGCGGCGATTTTTGGCACACAGCACGCGTTGGCGCAAGACGCCAACCCAGAGTTGTCCAGCGGTTTGGCAAAATCAAGCGCATCGGTTGCCAGCACCAAATTCATGGCGGCCACCGCCAACCCGCACGCAACCGACGCCGCTTATGAAATCCTCAAAAAAGGCGGCTCAGCGGTCGATGCCGCAATTGCAGCGCAAGCGGTGTTGGGATTAACCGAGCCGCAATCATCAGGTTTGGCGGGCGGCGCGTTTATGCTCAGTTTTGATGGCAAAAAAGTCACCAATTATGACGGACGTGAAACCGCGCCAAAAGCGGTGGATGAGCATTTGTTCCAAACCAGTACGGGCGCGGAACAGGCGTTTTATGATGGCGTGTTGAGCGGGCGTTCTGTTGGTACGCCGGGTGTGGTGGCGATGTTGGCGCTTGCACACAAACGTGAGGGCAAGTTGCCGTGGCGTGATTTATTTGCCCCAGCCATTCGTTTGGCCACAGACGGCTTTGCGCTTTCACCACGTCTAAATACCTTGCTTACAGGCGAAAAATACCTCAATCAAGACGCGGCCGCCCGTGCGTATTTTTACCAAGAAGATGGCAAAACGCCCAAGGCAATCGGCACGATTCTCAAAAACCCCGACTACGCGCAAGTGCTTAAAACCGTGGCGGCACGCGGCGCGGATGGTTTTTATAAAACCGATATTGCCCGCGCCATTGTGGACAAAGTCAACCAGCATCCAACTTCACCAGGCAAATTAAGCATGAGCGACATGGCAAGCTACCGCGCCAAAGCGCGTGAAGCAACTTGCGGCACGTATCGCGGCCATACGATTTGTGGTGCAGCCGCACCAAGCTCAGGCGGTGTGGCGGTGCTGCAGATTTTGGGCATGCTGGAACGCTTTGATTTAAAGTCGCTCAAGCCGACCTCCGCGCAAGCGATTCACCTGTATTCAGAAGCGGGCAGCTACGCCTTTGCCGATCGCGGCATGTATTTGGCCGATCCTGATTTTGTACAAGTACCAACCCAAGCGCTGCTGGACAAATCGTACCTCGCGCAGCGCTCAGCGCTCATCAGCACGGACAAAACCGTGGCAGGCAAAGCAGCCGCAGGCGTGCCAGCGGTCATGCAAAAAGTTGCGCGCTTGGATTTGGGCTCGCCCGAGCGCAATTCCACCTCGCACATCGCAATTGTTGATGCGCAAGGCCACGCGGTCTCAATGACCACCTCGATTGAAGACCAATTCGGCAGCCGTCAAATGGTCAAAGGCATGTTGCTCAACAACCAACTCACCGATTTTTCATTTAGCCCAACCAACAAAGACGGCTCGGCCGTGGCCAACCGCGTGCAAGCAGGCAAACGCCCGCGCTCAGCCATGGCGCCCGTGTTGGTATTTGATCCCAGCGGCAAACTCGAAATGGTGGTTGGCTCACCGGGCGGTTCGCGCATCATCAATTACGTGGCGCAAACCTTGGTGAATTTGATTGATTGGAATATGGATCCGCAAGCCGCCGTCAACGCCCCGCATTACGGCAGCCGCAACAATGGCAAAACCGAGCTCGAAAAAGGGCGCGGCTTAGAAGCGGTGGTAGCAGAACTCAAAGCGCTGGGGCATGACGCCGTTGAGGGCGAAACCACCAGCGGCTTGTCCGCGATTGTGGTCACACCAAAAGGTTATTTGGGCGGCGCAGATGCGCGGCGCGAAGGCACGGTAAAAGGCGATTGAGAAAGTGTGTTGATGCCGCCAAATCAATTGGCCTAACGTGATGATGGCGGGTTATTTCGCTTTTGATAGAACTTAAGGCCATTGTCAAGCGTGAGCGCGAAAAAGGCATCACGTTGTCTACTTTGGGCTTTGGCTCAGGTGCAACTACAACGACGCGCTGATGGAGTCAATCACCGATGTGGCAACGCAACAGCAGCTACATTGACTCGGTACGCGAGGCCGATAAAGTGCTGGGCGACGAAGTAGGCGCAAACCTAATTCCCGTGGCCAAAAACTGCGCAACAATTCCGCCGTATCAAATACCACTTGGTCAAGCGTTGCCGCTTGGGCAAAGGCGGGTAAAGGCAATGACGACAAAGGCTATCGCGCCGAATTTGTACGCATGGTGAATGATGCGGCGCGATTGAGTAAGTAAATGCGGGCGCTTGCTTGAAGTGAAACAGCACAAATGTTAAAAATTGTGTTGACGAATTTAAAAAAGCCCCCTATAATATCGTCTGTATCTAATTGCGGGAATAGCTCAGCTGGTAGAGCGCAACCTTGCCAAGGTTGAGGTCGCGAGTTCGAGTCTCGTTTCCCGCTCCAAGAATCAATTAGATGGCGGGGTGGCAGAGTGGTCATGCAACGGCCTGCAAAGCCGTCTACGCCGGTTCGATTCCGGCCTTCGCCTCCATGTTTTTAGATTTGCCCGGGTGGTGAAACTGGTAGACACAGCGGACTTAAAATCCGCCGCTTACCTGAATAAGGGGCGTGCCGGTTCGATTCCGGCCCCGGGCACCAAAGTTTGACCAATGCGGGAATAGCTCAGCTGGTAGAGCGCAACCTTGCCAAGGTTGAGGTCGCGAGTTCGAGTCTCGTTTCCCGCTCCAAATTAAAAAACCAACGTCATGTTGGTTTTTTTTTGCCCAATTGATTTGCAAAAAACGAGCAATTAACACAGGCCATTCTTCTTATTCAAACGCAAAATTTGTGTGCCGCGTCAAAACGGCATGCCAAATTTATCCAAAAACGCAGCACAAATCTGTGCGCGAACCTTATCGACAGACGCATTATGCTCACACTTACCTTGTTTTCCGTCAGCCACAAACAGCCCAGCTGGGTCAATGATGCGTTTCAAGAATACGCCAAGCGCCTGCCTGCGCGTGAGTTGAAATTTGAGTTCAAAGAGATTAAACCCGAGCCGCGTGAAGGCAAAACCATTGCGCACGCGATGGCGCTTGAAGCTGCGCGCATCAACGCAGCACTGCCAAAATCGGCACATACTATTGCGCTGGATGAGCGCGGCGTGGATTTAACCAGCGTTGGATTGGCCAAACAATTGCACATTTGGCAAACGCAGCACAGCCATGTTGCCTTGATTATTGGCGGCGCGGATGGCTTAACCGCCGAATTTAAAGCGCAATGCGATGGTCTGATTCGATTGTCCAGCCTCACCTTGCCGCACGGGATGGTGCGTGTTTTGCTGGCAGAGCAGGTGTATCGCGCCCATGCAATTAACATCAACCACCCGTACCACAGGGCGTAAAATAAGGCTTATTTTGATTGTGAAGCACTTTTAAATATGGTTTAATTCAGCGCTTCAGAACGTTCGTGCTTTTATAAAACAACCACGCAGTACAAAAGGAGTTCACATGAGTCTTCCAACAGTTTTACAAAACTTACGCTTACCGGTGATTTGCGCACCGATGTTCATCGTCTCGTCCCCAGCATTGGTGGCAGCGCAATGTAAATCAGGCATTGTCGGCTCATTTCCCGCCTTAAATGCGCGCGGCGACGGCGCTTTGGATGCATGGCTTACCACGCTCAAAGCCGATTTGGCAGCCGATAAAGCGGCGGGCGGCAATCCAGCCCCATTTGCCGTCAATCAAATCGTGCATGCCTCAAACACCCGTTTGGCTGAGGACATTAACGTCTGTTTGCAACACGAAGTGCCGATTTTTATCACCAGTTTACAAGCGCCGCCAAAAGAATTGGTGGATGGCGCGCACGCGTACGGCGGGATTATTTTGCACGACGTCATCAATGTGCGCCACGCCCAAAAAGCGATTGAAGCAGGTGTCGATGGTTTAATCGTTGTGGCCGCAGGCGCGGGCGGCCATGCTGGGCGCTTGAGTCCCTTTGCACTGGTCGGTGAAATCCGCAAATTTTACAAAGGCTTGATTGTGTTGTCAGGCGCAATCACCCAAGGCGACGCGATTTTGGCCGCGCAAGCCATGGGCGCAGATTTGGCGTACATGGGCACGCGTTTTATTGCCACGGTTGAGGCCAATGCATCTGCCGCGTACAAAGAGGGCATTATTAAAGCAACTGCAAACGACGTCATTTACACCAATTTATTTACGGGCGTGCACGGCAATTATTTGCGCTCAAGCATTGAGGCGGCGGGTTTAAACCCAGATGATTTGCCCGAAGCGGACAAAACCAAAATGAACTTTGGCTCAGGCGGTGACTCGGCAGCCAAGGCGTGGAAAGACATTTGGGGCGTCGGTCAAGGGATAGGCTTAATCGACAACGCACCAACCACCGCAGCGCTGGTGGACGCGTTGGAATTTGAGTACCAAGCTGCGCGTGCGCGGTTGTCGTTGTAATGCTAAATAATGTACGAAAGCTGTGCGAAACGTAGGAAAGCTACGACAGCAACGACAGCAACGACAGCAACGACAGCAACGACAGCAACCCGAAATTCGCTGTGCAACAAAAAAGCCCTATGCAAATAGGGCTTTTTTGTTGAAATGCACGCACCAATGGCGCATTAAAATGGCAAAAATGAGGCGATTTTGTGCCAAAAATCAGCAGGAATCCAAAGCAGCGCAAAGGTCATCGCCACAAATCGGATGAATTTTCCAACCCCCATATACAACAAAACCCCGCGCCACGGCAGCTTTGCCCAGCCAGCCATCGCGCAAAGCGCATCGCCCACAACTGGCAGCCATGACAGCAGCAAAATCGGTGCGCCAATCCGTTGTAGCCACAAAAAATGTTTGGGTTGGTGGTCTGCGTGTCTGTGAATATAAGCGCTTTTCGCACCGTAGCCCATCCAATAAGTGAGCATGCCGCCAATGGTGTTGCCCAATGTCGCAACCCCAATCGCCCACCAAAACTGGTCAAAATTAAGTTTGATGTAGCCAAACAAAACCGGTTCGGTTGCCAAAGGCAAGAATGTTGCGGAAAGAAACGAGACGACAAAAACCGCCGTCAAGCCAATTTCGGGCAAAGAAAAGTAGTGCAGCAACGTTGTGAGCCATTCGGGCATTGCAATCCAATCAAATATAATACAAAAAAGCGCAAAAATGAGCGCACCCGAGATGCCTTACACCTAAAAACCGCCGAGTGCGTCACTACCAGCCTAAGGTTAGATGTTGAATGGCTCTGCCAATTCAAGCCGCCAACAATAGTGCAAAACCGGTATTTTTGCAAGTACAGACCACGCATTTGTCCCTTGATTTATAGGCTTTGGGGTTGTCGATATGGGCTGAACCTGTTAATCTAGCCGCTTTCGCGCACGGATTCTTGGGCGCGTTCGATGCCATTCACCCAATCAAAGTCTGTCATGCCATTAACCCGCTATTTACAAAAAATTCTCACCTCACGCGTGTATGACGTGACCACCGAAACGCCGCTCGAGCTCGCGCCGCAACTCTCTCGCAAATTAAATAATCAGGTGTTCCTCAAGCGCGAAGACACGCACGCGGTTTTTTCGTACAAAATTCGTGGCGCATACAACAAAATGGCGCAACTCACGCCCGCCCAACTCAAGCAAGGCGTGATTACTGCGTCCGCCGGCAACCATGCGCAAGGCGTGGCATTCTCCGCCGCCAAGTTGCAATGCAAAACCTTGATTGTCGTGCCAACCACCACGCCTGCGATTAAGATTGAAGCGATTCAGCGCTTTGGCGGCGAGTATGTCGAAATCGTTCAGCACGGTGGCTCATACACCGACGCGTATGACCACGCCTTGATTTTAGAAAAACAACTCAAACTCAATTTTGCCCACCCGTTTGACGACGAAGACGTGATTGCTGGCCAAGGCACCATGGCCATGGAAATTTTGCGTCAGCACAGCCAGCCACTGCACGCTGTATTTGTACCAGTGGGCGGCGGCGGTGCAATTGCAGGGATTGCCGCGTACATCAAAGCGGTGCGCCCCGAAATTAAAGTGATTGGCGTGCAAACGCATGACTCAGCCGCCATGCACGACTCAATCAAAGCAGGCAAACGGGTGACGTTGGCGCACGTGGGGATTTTTGCCGATGGCACAGCGGTCAAGCAGCCGGGCAAACACACCTTCCAATTGGTGCAGCAATACGTGGACGACTTTGTGTTGGTTGACACCAATGATATTTGCGACGCAATCAAAGACGTGTTTCAAGACACACGCTCGATTTTAGAGCCGTCAGGCGCATTGGCATTGGCGGGGCTCAAAGCCTATGTTGAGCTGCACCAATTAAAAAACAAGCATTTGGTCGCCATTGCTTCAGGTGCCAATACCAATTTTGACCGATTGCGTTTTGTGGCAGACCGCGCAGAAGCAGGCAACGCACGCGAAGCCTTGCTCGCAGTCACCATTCCGGAGGAACGCGGCTCGTTTCAGCGCCTGTGCGCCTTGGTGGGCGAGCAGCGCAGCGTCACCGAGTTTAATTACCGCATGAACGACGCGCAGAAAGCGCATTTAATGGTCGGCATCGCCGTCACCAGCCACGATGAATCAAGCAAAATCGTCACCAAATTTGGCAAACAAGGCTTTGAAACCATCGACTTAAGCGACAACGAATTGGCCAAACAACATGTGCGCAGCATGATAGGCGGCGCGAGCAAGGGCGCGGTGGACGAGTTGATTTACCGATTTGATTTCCCCGAGCGCGCCGGCGTTTTGATGGGGTTTTTAACCAGCGTTTCGCCGCATTGGAACATTTCCTTATTCCAATACCGCAATCAAGGCGGCGACTTTGGCAGTGTTTTGGTCGGCATTCAAGTGCCAGTGAGCGAACGCACACAGTTTGAAGAGTTGTTGCCTCAGCTGGGATTGCGCTTTTGGGACGAAACCAACAACCCTGTTTATCGCTTGTTTTTACAATAAACCAAACGACACCATATTTTATAAAAAACACCCATGAACATCACCATCATCCCCGTGACCCCATTCCAGCAAAACTGCTCGCTGATTGTGTGCAAACAAACCAATGACGCCGCGATTGTTGACCCAGGCGGTGACATTGAGCAGCTTTTGGCCGCCATTCACAAAGCGGGCGCAAAAGTCACGCAAATTTTATTGACCCACGGCCATTTGGATCACGTGGCGGGCGCGCCTGAACTGGCGGCTGCGCTGGGGCATATTCCAATTATCGGGCCGCACCTTGGCGACAAATTTTGGCTCGATGCGCTCACGGAGCAATCCGCGCGGTTTGGCTTTGGTCACGCGCGGGCATTTTTGCCCAACCAATGGCTTTCTGAAGGCGATGCGGTTACAGTTGGCGTTCACTCACTTGAGGTCATTCATTGCCCTGGCCACACACCTGGGCATGTGGTTTTTTATGCAAAATCCCAGCAAATCGCTTGGGTGGGCGATGTGATTTTTCAAAACTCAATTGGCCGCACAGATTTTCCGCAAGGCAATCACGCCGATTTAATCAGCAGCATTACGGACAAGTTATTGCCGCTGGGCGACGATGTGCAATTTGTGCCAGGGCACGGCAACACGTCTACTTTTGGGGCAGAAAGAATCAACAACCCGCATTTAAAAATCGGTAAAAAATACTCATGAAACGACTCTTAATCATTGCGACAAGTGCATTTTTTCTCTGCGCAAACGCCGCTCAAGCTGGTTTTTTTGCAGAACCGCAATACCAGAACAAGGACGTGCTAACAATTGTTTTTGGTACGGATGTAACGTATGTGCCGTTTGAATCGACCAATTCAAACGGCGAGATTATTGGTTTTGATATTGACTTGGGCAAGGCGATTTGCGCTGAAATTCACGCCAGATGCACGTTTGTGAGCCAAGAGTTTGATGGCATTATTGCGGGTTTGAATGCAAAAAAATATGATGCGATTTTGTCGTCGTTAAGTATTACCCCAGAACGGGCGCGGCACGTTGACTTTACGCAAGCGATTTGGGATGCGCCAAATGCTTTGGTAAGCCTTAAAACGCAGCCACTTAAAGCCAATAATTCTGCACTCAAGGGCAAAAAATTAGCGGTGCAAATGGGGACGGTTCAAGAGAGCTTTGCAAAAAAACACTTCCCCAGCGCCAAAGTTAAAAGCTATAAAACCATTGAAGGCATGTACAACGCGTTGCGCACAGGGCACGCGGATGCTGCATTTATGGATCAAGTAACCCCTTCTTTTGTTCCGCCTGGCGACAAACGATTCCAGATCACCGATTCCGTTCTAAGCAGCGCAGACCGAGAAACCTTGGGGCAAGGCACTGCAATTGCAGTACGCAAAAATGACCATCTATTATTGCGTGAGCTTAATCGCGGTTTTGACGCGATTCGCGCCAACGGCACATATCAAAAAATCGCGCAAGAATATTTCACATTCAATATTTACAACCACGAATCCCCGCTGAGTCAGCATTTTTAAAGGACGCATCATGCAATTTAACTTCCCCATTATTATTGTCGACAAAGACTTTCGCACCGATAATTTGTCAGGCTCGGGCATGCGCGAGCTGGCCAGCGCGATTGAAGCGCAAGGCGTCAATGTGTTGGCAGTCACGCACGCCAATGATTTTCTTGGGCTGGCGCAGCAAGCGGCGCGTGCCTCCGCGTTTATTGTGTCGGTGGACGAGCCTGAAGACGGCTCAATGCAGCAAGAGGATGCGGCGCAATTGGCGATTGATAATTTGCGCGCCTTGGTCACCGAAATTCGCCGCCGCAACGCAGATATTCCGATTTTTTTGTATGGCCGTACCCACACATCGCGCCACTTGCCTACCGACATTTTGCGTGAAATGCACGGTTTTATTCACATGTTTGAAGACACCAATGAGTTTATGGCGCGCCACGTGTTGCGCGAAGCCAAAAGCTATTTGGACAGCTTGCTCACCCCGTTTTTTAAAGGGCTGGTCAATTATTCTAAAAACTCATCGTACTCATGGCACGCACCGGGTCACTCGGGCGGGGTGGCGTTTCTCAAAAGCCCCGTTGGCCAAATGTACCATCAATTTTTTGGCGAAAACATGCTGCGCGCCGATGTGTGCAATGCGGTTGAAGAGCTCGGCCAGCCCTTGTTGCACACGGGGCCAGTCTTGGAGTCAGAACAAAACGCCGCGCGGATTTTTAAGGCAGACCATTGCTTTTTTGTGACCAACGGCACATCAACTTCTAACAAAATGGTGTGGCACGCCACGGCAGCCGCAGGCGACATTGTGATTGTGGACAGGAACTGCCACAAATCAATTTTGCACGCGATTATTATGATTGGCGCCATTCCGATTTTCTTAACCCCAACCCGCAATAAATTGGGTTTGATTGGGCCCATCCCAAGCTCAGAGTTTTCGATGGAAACCATCCAGCGCAAAATCGACGCGCACCCGTTTATTACCAACAAAGCCAAAAAGCCAAAAATTCTAACCCTCACGCAATGCACGTATGACGGCGTGATGTACAACGCGCAGCGCATCAAAAAAATGCTGGATGGCAAAATCAGCACCTTGCATTTTGATGAGGCTTGGCAGCCGCACGCCTACTTTCACCCGTTTTATGAAAACCATTACGCAATTAACGGCGAGGCTGGGCGCGCCAATGACTCCTTGGTGTTTTCAACCCAATCCACCCACAAATTGCTCGCAGCATTGTCGCAAGCCTCGCAAATTTTGGCGCAAGACGCCAAAAATCAGCCGCTTGACCGCCACCGTTTTAATGAAGCGTATTTGATGCACGCCTCCACCAGCCCGCAATACTCGATTATTGCCTCGTGCGACGTGGCAGCCGCCATGATGGAAGGGCCAAACGGCTTGGCGCTCACCAACGACAGCTTGATTGAGGCGATGGATTTCCGTCATGCCATGCGCAAAGCGGACGATGAATACGAGGACTCTTGGTGGTTTAAAGTCTGGGGGCCAAACGACATCCCCGACGTTGGGGTGGGCGCGCAAAGCGATTGGGCGATTTTGCCAAACGACGCGTGGCATGGCTTTGGTGAAATTGAAGCGGACATGAATATCTTGGACCCGATTAAAACCACCATTTTGATGCCGGGTTTGGATATGGAAGGTAATTTTGGCGAATTTGGCATCCCTGGGGCAATGGTGGCGCGGTATTTGGCCGATTACGGCATCATTATTGAAAAAATTGGTCTGTACTCGATATTTTTGATTTTTAGCATTGGGATTACCAAAGGCAAATGGAACACGCTGGTGACCGAGCTGCAGCAATTCAAAGATATTTTTGATGAAAACAAACCGTTGGCGCGGATTTTTCCAGACTTTGTCAAAGAGCATCCGTGCTATGCCAAACTGGGGATGAAAGATTTGTGCCAAGCAATTCATGCCTCGTACAAACAGCACGACATCGCCAATATTGTGCACGATATGTACATCGAACCCGTGATTCCCGCCATGCGCCCCGCTGATGCGTGGGCAAAAGCGATTAACCGCGAAACCATCCGCGTGGATGTCATGGAACTCACCACCGAACACGTCACCGCATCATTGGTGACGCCATATCCGCCTGGTATTCCACTGCTGGTGCCCGGTGAAAAATTCAACCACCGAATTATTGACTTTTTACGGTTTGCGCTCGACTTTAATGGCCAATTCCCTGGCTTTGAGCAAGACGTGCACGGCATGATTAAAGTGAAAATTGACGGCAAACTACGCTATTTTGTTGACTGCGTTGTGCTTGATTGATGCGCGCAGCACCGACTGTCTTCTGATTTGCCCCGCAAGTGGTACTGTCAAAAAACGGTTGGATAAATTATCGTGCGAACAGGAGGAATTATGAGTAAAACCACACAAAACAGCAACAAACCCTTTGTTTTAATGACCTCAGGTGCGCGCACCTATTCGGACACCATTTATCAAGTACTCGGCAAAAAATACATGGACCCTGTATTTTCAGTCTCAAACTGCTTGCCACTGGTTTACCCAACCTGCTTTGGCACAGATGCGATTGAGCAATATCTCAGCATGGTCGATGGTGTTTTTTGCTCGGGCGCATCGAGCAACATCAACCCCGAATTGTATGGCCAAGACTGGCAAACGCCAGACGCCCTCCAAGACCATGGTCGTGACAATGTTGACGTGATTTTGATTCGCAAAGCGCTTGAAATGGGCGTGCCTGTTTTAGGCGTGTGTCGCGGCTTTCAAGAAATGAACGTTGCCTTTGGTGGCGATTTACATCAAAAACTGCATGAAGTTGATGGCTTAATGGATCACCGCGAACTGCGCGCCGCAGACGGCTCAGAATTGCCCGTTCCTCTGCAATATGACCCAAACCACAGCGTGAAACTGGTCGAGGGTACATGGTTTAGCGAATTGATGGGACAAAACGAGTTTATGGTTAATTCATTGCATGGCCAAGGAATCAAAACCTTGGCGCCCAACCTGCAAGCGCTTGCACATGCGCCAGACGGCGTCGTTGAAGCGCTGACTTGCCCAGAGTACCGTCAATTTAATTTGGGCGTGCAGTGGCACCCAGAATGGGAAACATTGCGCAACCCGTTGTCGATTAAAATATTCGAAGCGTTTGGCAAGGCCTGCTGGCAGCGCAATCAAACGCGTTAAAACCGTTTGGGGTGCGACATATTTGGACTTAAAAACACGGGCTGCCCGTGTTTTTTTATACAAAATTGCCGTCCGCAGATTCTCCACAATTGGTGTTTATATTTGTGTTTCGTTTCTAGAGTATTGGCGCATTTGAGCATTGGATGCTAAAATACACGTTGCATGTGCGTTCACATGCAAATCATCCATTAGGAGTTCAAGACATGAGTGCTTACGCGGTTTCCCCTTATGCGCAGTCTTACAATCAGCTTTTGGTTGTCCCCAGTTTTGGCGACATTGACGCGTATGCGCGCGCCGTCAACGCCGTACCGATGCTCACGCCTGAGCAAGAATACAGTTTGGCCGTTGCATACCGTGACGATCAAAACAACCTCAAAGCCGCGCACGCCTTGGTCATCTCGCATTTGCGCGTCGTCGTCTCAATCGCACGCAAATACGCAGGTTATGGTTTGCCGCAAGCCGACTTGGTTCAAGAGGGCTCCATTGGTTTGATGAAAGCCGTTAAGCGATTTGACCCCAATCACGGTGTGCGCTTGGTGTCCTTTGCCATGCATTGGATTAAAGCTGAAATGCACGAATACATTATTCGCAATTGGCGCATGGTCAAAATCGCCACGACCAAAGCGCAGCGCAAATTATTTTTTAACCTGCGCAGCATGAAGTCAGGCGAATTTATGTCGCAAAAAGAGATTCAAGATATTGCCACCGAGCTCAAAGTCAAGCCAGAAGAGGTTGTTGAAATGAATCTGCGCTTAACTGGGCGTGACATTGCAGTGGACGGCGGCATTGACGCCGATGATGATGCGCAAAGCATGGCGCCCATTGCCTACTTGAGCGATGAGACGCAAGAACCCACGCACGTATTGGCGCGGCGCGAGCGCGACCTCATGCAAACGCAAGGCATTTCTGACGCGCTCGACACATTGGATGAGCGCAGCCGCTATATTGTAGAGCAGCGCTGGCTGGCCAATGACGACGAGAAGTCACCCACGTTGCATGATTTGGCCGCACATTTTGGCGTATCCGCTGAGCGCATCCGTCAAATCGAAGTGGCCGCACTCAAAAAAATGCGCACAACCTTGAGTGTCAACGATAGGCGCTAATGAACGTGAACACTCGCGAACGTTAGCGAATTTTGGCAAACATTAGCGAACATTTTTTCATGTGTTCAATGTGTTGAATGTGTTCAAACCACTCTAAAAGGTGGTTTGATTTTTAAAGCGTTACAGTCGATTTATTATCCAGCAAGGAATCACCATGAATCAGTGGCAACAAACCATCGAGGCAACAATTGAATCGATTACCCAGCAAGGGCCTTTAAAGGATTTAAAAGGCAATGCAAAGACCTTTTTGATTAGCGCCTTGCGCCAATTGGATGTGGTGACGCGAGAGGAGTTTGACGTGCAAGCAGCCATATTGTCACGCACGCGTGAGCGACTTGAGCAGCTTGAAGCAGTGGTTCGCGCACTTGAAGAGCAGCGCGACCGCGCAAAGTAACCCGCAATCCGCCGCAATTTAAATCGGCCGCACAGACAGTGCGGCCGATTGTCGTTGGGTGAGCGCACGCGTGTAAACCGATCATGTAAAACCCACCAAGCGGCATTTTGTGTGGTTGGCGACACGTTTATTTGCTATCCTTAGCCCTTTGTAAAACCGCAGCCCCAATCCAACCATGACTGAACCCCAACGCATGCAAACCAAAAAACCTTCTCGCCCAGCAAAAAATGCGCACAAGCCAACGCGCACCAGCAAACCTACGCCAAAGTCTGCGCCAAAAGCTGTCACCGAACGCGTCGATTTGCGTGAGGTCAAAGTTTACAACCTGCTTGGCACATCTCTGGCCTATCAAGTCTCAATGGCCGCGCACGTTGTGGCAGCGGTGCGCCAAGGTTACTCCATGCAATATGCGTTGGCGACGATTGAAATGGAAGATGTGGCGCGCGCCAATGTGCAGCGTCTTTGTTTTGATACCATGCGTCATTGGGGTTGCACCCATTTTTGGCTTACCCACTTTATTCCCAATGCGCCGACTATTTGGGTTCAATCGCTGCTCAGTGTTGCATTAACGCAGTTGCGTTTAAACAACACCAGCGAATTTGCATTGGTTGATCAAACCGTTGCAGGCGCAGAAAATTTTAAGCCGCATGCAAAAGGCATGGTCAATGCGATATTGCGTAAATTTCTGCGCGAACGTGCCGCGTGGGAAGCGCTGATTCATGATGATTTGGAGGCGCTTTATAATTACCCGCTGTGGTGGATTGAAAAAATCAAGTCCGAACACCCGCAAAAGTGGCAGGCCATTTTAGAAGTCGGCAACAGCCATCCGCCCATGAGTTTGCGCGTCAATTCGCGGCAAATCAGCGTGCCTGATTATATGGCGAAGTTGGCTGAACTCAACATGAGCGCGCAACCGCAGCCCGCACTGAGTCAAACAGGTTTGATTCTGGACACGCCTTGCCATGTTAGCGCACTGCCTTTGTTTCATGAAGGCGGCGTGTCTGTTCAAGACGTTGGCGCGCAGGCCGCGCTCGATTTGTTGGATTTATGCAACGGTTTGCGCGTGTTGGATGCCTGCGCAGCACCGGGTGGAAAAACCTGCCACATTTTGGAACAATACGATGTGGCGTTAACCGCATTAGAAAAAGATGAGCAGCGTGCTCAGCGCATCAAAGAAAATTTAAAACGCCTCAAACTCAATGCAGACGTGATGGTGTGCGATGCCAATAACCCGCATGTGTGGTGGGACGCCAAGCCTTATGATCGAATTTTGTTGGACGCGCCCTGCTCGGCAAGCGGCATCGTTCGACGCCATCCGGACATTCGCTGGCTCCGCACACCTGCAGATTTAGAAACGTTAGCGCGCCAACAAATGCAACTGTTGCGTACAATGTGGAAAGTGCTGGCGGTGGGCGGGCGCGTGGTATATTGCACCTGCTCAATTTTTGAAGCAGAAGGCGACGCAGTCGTTGCGCAGTTTCTCAAAAATACCCCCAACGCACGCCTTGTGAGTCTGTCTCAAAATCAATTGTTGCCCACCAATCAAGAAGGCTTGAATCATGATGGTTTTTATTACGCAGCATTGATTAAAACAGATGCAGCACTATGAACCAGTGACACTTTTAATGCATTTATACCCATGACGTCAACGCGCCTATCTCATCTAAAAACCGACCTCCGTGCAACACGTACACGGCTGGCGGTTTTTTTTGCGGCAGTTGTGTTGTTTTTTTGCACCAGCGCACAGGCCGAAATTAAAATTCAATACGCAACATTGTCCAAGCAAAGCGACAGCGCCTACGCCCTCAATGCTGATTTCCGCATCATATTGCCCAGCCAGCTGCAAAATGCCGTCATGCATGGCACACCTTTGTTTTTTGTGATGGAGTACAGCATGGCGCGCCCCAGATGGTATTGGAGTGATGAAGACGTTGTCTCAGCTCGACGTGAATCTCGCGTGTCATACAACAGCCTGACGCAACAATATCGGGTTGTGATTGGGGCGGATCAATATCGATTTAATACCCTCAATGAAGCCGTTTTATACGCATCACGCGCCACGCAATGGCGCCTGATTCGCGCCAATCAATACGTGACAGGCGAGCAATATGATGCCAGCGTCCGCTTATACTTAAACACCAGTAAACTGCCACAAGCCTATCAACTCAACTCGTTAACGCAACAAGGCTGGGGCTTGAACTCAGGCTGGTATCGCTTTAATTTCACCCCGCGCTAATGCCGCGAGCCTGCCATGAACTGCTGTCCACTCCATGAATAAATACGCAAAAGCCTTTCTGATTGGCACGATGGTGTTTGGTGCTGCGCTTCTTGTCGGGCTGGCGCTGGCAACGCGCAGCAGTCAAGACTTTGAAAATCAATACAGCACCTTGCTCTATCTGAATGTTGGCGTGATTGTGGTGATGTTGCTCTTGATTGTCGCGCTGGGATTTTGGCTGGTTCAACGCTTTCGCCAGCGCGTTTTTGGCACGCGTTTGATGACGCGGTTTGCACTGTCTTTTGCCTTACTCGGCATTGTGCCCAGCATGTTGTTGTTTGCCGTGTCCACCACATTCGTCTCACGCACCATTGATTCATGGTTTCATTTAAAACTGGACTCGGCGTTGGAGGCCGCGATGTCGTTTGGCAGAGAACGTCTAGAAAATACCGGCGAGCGAACCAAAGAGCAGTTGCTTCAACTCGCGCAGCGCGAAAAAAACCTGCTTGACAAAAGCACCGCCGCCCAAGCCAAAAACTGGTTGGCTCAAAACCAGTGGCAAACAATCGCAGTGCTAGACGCATCTGGGCAATTGGTATGGCAAGTTCATGCAAACGGCGCATCCTCAAGTTTACCCGACGGTTTGCCGGCCAATTTTGGCGCAGCCGCATCAGGCTGGTACGGGATTGAGGATGAGTCTGATGCCCCAGACGCGCAGGGCGAGCAAGGTGCGCCACAAAACGCGCTCTCGCCAACGGTTTCGCCCAAAATCCACGCCCTGCAAGCGTTTGGCCAAAATGGCCAACAAGGGTTTGTGTACGCTTCGCGTGTGATGGCCGCAGATTTTTCCGAGAAAACCGGCGCCATTCAATCAGGGCTTCGTGACTATCAAGCCACCGAAGCCACCCGCGAAGGGCTTAAAAAACTCTATCGCATTACGCTGGTCATTACCTTGCTGGTCACCTCGCTGGCAGCCTTGGCGGCGGCTTTTTTGATCGCCAATCGCATGATTCAACCCATTTTGTGGTTGGCTCAAGCCACACAGCTGGTGTCTGCAGGGCATTACGCCTTAGTCCCTCAACGTGTAAAAGGCTCGGATGAGTTGATACAATTGGTCGACTCATTTGGCGACATGGCGCAACAGCTCAGCGTCACGCAAGCCTCGCTCAGTAGCAACAAAAGCCAACTGGAGTTTGCAAAAGCCTACTCAGAAGCCATTTTGCAAAATCTATCTGCGGGCGTTTTGGTGTTTGACCGCGCCATGCGACTGGAGTCGTTCAATGCCTATGCCAACCGCATGTTTCAAACCAATTTGGCGGCCTATTTGGGCAGTGAGATTGGCGAGATTGCGCCATTTGCCGCATTTGAAGCCGAAGTGCAAACAGCCATTGAGCGCCACAGCGGCGACATGAGCAACTGGCGTGTGCAGCAAAGCGTTGAATTGCTGTCAAATGAGCAGTCCGGCGAATTGATTGCCTCAATTCAAGGCACCAGTTTTTCGGCCAACAATGAACGCATCAGCCATGTTTTGGTGCTCAATGACATTTCAGCGATTATCTCAGCGCAGCGCACGCTCGCTTGGGGCGAAGTGGCGCGGCGCTTGGCGCACGAAATCAAAAATCCGCTCACGCCAATTCAGCTTTCAGCTGAGCGTTTGCAAATGAAGCTCGCAGACAAACTTGAACCCGCAGACAAAGCCTTGCTCGAGCGCAGCACCGGCACCATTGTGACCCAAGTCCAATCCCTGCTCAATATGGTCAATGCGTTTCGCGACTATGCGCGTGAGCCAGAAATCGCCTTTTCAATGGTTGACCTAAACGCGCTCATCCAAGACATTTTGGTCTTATACGAAAGCGGGCAAGGCACGCAATACAACATCAGCACGGACTTTGAAGAGCTGCCTTACCTACTCGCCGACCCATTACAATTGCGCCAAGTGTTTCACAACTTGATTAAAAACGCGATTGAAGCATCGCCCGCCGATGTGTTGTGCGAGATTTCAATTCAAACCAAGCAAGTTGCACTGCAGTCCGAAGGCTTAATCGACTCACGCGCCGTCCATGTCAGTGTTCGAGACAATGGCCACGGATTTGGGCCAAAAGTCATGGCGCGGATGTTTGAACCGTACAACACCAACAAAGTCAACGGCACAGGTTTGGGTTTGCCTGTGATTAAAAAAATCATTGACGCGCATCATGCAAAAATCAGCGTTAAAAATCAAACCGAAAATGGACCAACCAATCCAGGCATGGCCAAGATTTTAGGCGCACAAATTGATATACTCTTTATAAATGTGGCACCATCAAGCGCTCCCGCACACAACGGGCAACTGATTTAACCAAATAGGCAAGCTCATGGCAAATATATTAGTCGTAGACGATGAAATGGGAATCCGCGAGTTACTCGCAGAGATTTTGTATGACGAAGGTCATGTGGTCATGATCGCGGAAAACGCCGAACAGGCACGGCAAGCACGTAACAAGGCACGCCCAGACTTGGTCTTGCTCGATATTTGGATGCCCGACACCGACGGCATCACATTGCTCAAAGAATGGGCGTTAAGCGGTCAGCTCAACATGCCCGTCGTCATGATGAGCGGTCACGCCAGCATTGAAACGGCCGTCGAGGCCACCAGAATCGGTGCGCTTGATTTCTTAGAGAAGCCAATCACCCTGCAAAAACTCCTGCACACCGTCAAACAAGGCCTACTCAAATCAGCAGCCCCAAATATTCGGGACATTACCAGCCATCAGTCCGAAGCCAAAATCATTGCGCCAGACGTGCCACAGGACACCGCCACACCTGAAGCCCAAACCGATGTTGCGCCCGCCAGCTTCAAGGCGGCACTCTACACCCCAACGGCAGTAGACTTGACGCTCTCATTGCGCGAGGCACGCGACGCATTTGAGCGGATTTACTTCAATTACCACTTAGAGCAAGAACACGCCAATATCACGCATGTCGCCGAAAAAACCGGCTTGGAGCGCACACATTTGTACCGAAAACTCAAGCAGCTCAATATTCCAATCAACAAATCAAGCCGAGGCAATAAAACGTAAGTCTTTGTGTTTGTTGGCTTGCCAGCGGGCGCTCACGATTGAGGCGCCCGTTTTTAAGTACGAACCAATGAGCAAATGAACAAATGAACAGCTAAAAACACCCACGCACGTCAACCATTAAAACCCCATCCTTAAGAAAAAACCATGAATACTCTCACCATCGGCATCCTTACGCTCAACGAAGCCAAACGCATTCAAGCGTGCATCAACAGTGCTCAATTTGCCAATGAAGTCATTGTGTTTGACTCAGGCAGCCGCGACGACACGGTTGCCATTGCGACTCAAGCAGGTGCAAAAGTTTACAGTAACCCCGATTGGCAAGGCTTTGCCGAGCAGCGCAATCGATTGTTGCAGCACGCCAGCGGCGACTATATTTTCTTTTTAGATGCAGATGAAGAAATTTCGCCCGCGCTCGCACAAGAAATATTGGCCATTGTGGCGCAAGGCGGGAATGCCATTGGCAAAATCTGCTGGGAACAGGTGGCCTTTGGTGTTCCGCTCACACACATGAAAAGCACGGGCGGCGTTGAGCGGCTATTTAAAAGAAGCACCATTGTGTCTTTTGAAGGCGTGGTGCATGAAGGCGCGGTGACTGAACCCGCCAATTTAAGCGTACACACGCTCACGCACAAATTAAAACATTACTCGCGCGACAGTGTTCATGACAGCTTGTTGAAACTGGCGCAATATGCGCAACTTGGCGCGTTGAAACGCAAAAATTCTGGAAAAAAAGGCGGTATTGTTCGGGGGTTTTTCTCAGGTTTTGCGAGTTTTATTCGCCTGTATTTTTTTGGGCGTGGATTTTTGCATGGCTCGGCGGGATTCTTGTTTTCCTTGCTTGTCGCGCTCGAGTGCTTTTTTCGGTACGTTGAGTTGAAGTATGACTTTAATGATTTAAACAAGCCAAGTAAGCGCTCATAATGCAGCACCTGCTGCTTACTTTGTTCCCCACAAAAACTGGCTCATGCCAATAAAGCGGCCGACCATTCTTGCGCACAACCGTGGGTTGAGTGTTAAAAGCCTAAAGACAATCGCCATTGAGGCGGAAAACATTTTCTTTGTCTTTAAGCGTTTCGCTTGTTTTAGACCCTCGTATTTTTGGGTGATGCGTAGCTTCGATTGGGCATGATGAAAGCCGCGCCAATACTCTTGCTTAATGAGGTTTCCGCTTTTGACAGAGCCTCGAGACGCATGAAATACTTGAACCCAAGGCACAACAATGATGGCAAGCCGAGCGTTGAAATATTTTAAACACAGGTCATCATCTTCGTAATACAAGAAAAAGCTTTCATCAAAGTAACCGTGCGGCTTGGTAACCGTCATGTTTAATAGCATCGCAGCGCCGGATGCGTAGCCGACACAGCAAAGCCCGTCCGCAACCCCGCCCTTAGAACGCCATGAATGCTTGACCCAACCGTAATTAAGGGTTGGCTTCCCGCGTGCGCCCATGAGTTGCGGAACGAGCATGGCGGCTTGTGGCTGCTGCTCGGCTTGCGTGAGCAGCAGTTCAAGCGATTGATGGCTGACTTCACAATCTGGATTGAGTAAGAGTGCAAAAGGTGTTGTGACCAGCGCCAGCGCGCGATTGTTGGCTGCGCCAAACCCTAGGTTGCTGGCAGACGCCTCAATGCGCGCCTGTGGCAAAAAAAGAGCTATCTGTGCAAGCGTATTGTCATGACTTCCATTGTCCACAATGATAACGTTTGAGGCGTTTTTCAGCCCTGCACTCAAACGCTCAATGCAATGGCCACTGTTGTAAGTCACAACAATGACGGTCAAATTGTTAAGTTCCATGATGTTTCGCTCAAAAAGTGACATGCACATGTCTGGTTACAAAAAAGTTAGGCCGAATTTTAGCACAGCGATTAGGCGCCAAGCCATAGCCAGATGCGTCACATCTGTTTATAATGCGCTTTTTATCCGTCAAACTTACCATTTAGGAAAAACCATGAGCCAACTCGAACAATTCATCAACGATGCGTGGGAACAACGCGCCGAATTCACACCCAAAAACGCCCCCGCCGATGTGCGCGCCGCTGTGGCCGACGTGATTGCCCAACTTGATAACGGCAGCTTGCGCGTTGCCAACAAAATTGAAGGCACAACGGGCGAATGGCATGTCAACCAATGGGTCAAAAAAGCCGTGTTGCTGTCGTTTCGTTTAGAAGAAAATGCGGTCATGGGCGCGGGCGGTTTTACGCAGTTCTACGACAAAGTGCCGTCAAAATTTGCTGATTACACGGCAGATGATTTTGCCAATTGCGGCTTTCGCGTTGTGCCACCTGCGGTCGCGCGACGCGGCTCGTTTATCGGTAAAAACGTGGTGCTGATGCCATCGTATGTCAACATTGGCGCGTATGTTGATGAAGGCGCGATGATTGACACATGGGCAACTGTTGGCTCGTGCGCCCAAATCGGTAAAAACGTGCATTTGTCAGGCGGCGTGGGGATTGGCGGCGTATTAGAGCCAATGCAAGCGAACCCAACCATCATTGGCGACAACTGCTTTATCGGCGCGCGCTCAGAAGTGGTTGAAGGCGTGATTGTTGAGGACAACTGCGTGATTTCAATGGGTGTTTATATTGGCCAATCCACCAAAATTTTAGACCGCGAAACAGGCGAGATTACTTACGGGCGCATCCCAGCTGGCTCTGTGGTGGTCTCGGGCAACTTGCCGTCCAAAGACGGCACACACAGCTTGTATTGCGCCGTGATTGTCAAAAAAGTCGATGCGCAAACCCGCTCAAAAACCAGTATTAACGAATTGTTGCGCGGGGTTTAAGTAGCGCACAACCCGCAACGCACAATGTAGGGGTTTGATTCATCAAACCCTTTTTAGTCTAATCCATTGGTGGTTTGATGAATCAAGCCACTGCGAGTGAAACCCTCATGCTCACCATTTACGGCATCCCCAATTGCACCTCCGTCCAAAAAACCCGCGCATGGCTGACAGCGCGCGGTGTTGATTACACGTTTCACGACTTTAAAAAACAAGGCGTGGATGCGAATATGCTCAAATGTTGGCTCCAAACCGTACCGCTGGACAAACTGCTGAACAAAAAAGGCACAACGTGGCGCGGTTTGTCTGCCGATGCGCAAGCCTTGGCGGTTGAATCAGCTGGCGCGATTGAATTGATGGTGGCGCAGCCGTCGCTCATCAAACGCCCCGTTGTGGTTAGCCATTCATCCATTTTCGTCGGTCACGATGAAAACCAACTCTCACACTTATTAGCCCAACCATGACCCAGACCCCCACCTTTGATTTAACCTGTGATTTATTACAACTCGCCTCTGTCACGCCCAACGATTTAACCTGCCAAGCCATGCTTATTGCGCGTTTAGAACCATTGGGGTTTGAATGCGAAACCATGGTGTTGGGGCCTGCGGATTTTAGCGTGACCAATCTATGGGCGGTTCGACGCGGCACAGCGGGCGCGGCTGCCAAATTATTTGTGTTTGCAGGTCACACCGACGTTGTGCCAACCGGTCCGATTGAGCAATGGAGCAGCGCGCCATTCACGCCCACCATCAAAGACGGTTATTTGTACGGGCGCGGTGCGGCGGATATGAAAACCTCGATTGCGGCATTTGTAACCAGCATTGAAGCGTTTTTGGCCGCCCATCCCAATCCAACCCATTCCATTGCGTTGCTGATTACCAGCGACGAAGAAGGCCCTGCGCACGACGGCACGGTCAAAGTGGTACAAGCCTTGCAAGCGCGCGGCGAACAGCTCAGTTATTGCATCGTGGGCGAGCCAACGTCCAATGAGGTGTTTGGCGACATGATGAAAAACGGCCGTCGCGGCACGTTGTCAGGCAAATTAACCGTTAAAGGCAAGCAAGGTCACATCGCTTACCCGCACCGCGCCATCAATCCCATCCACCTGTTTGCGCCCGCGCTCACTGAACTGGCGGCAACCGTTTGGGACAATGGCAACGCTTATTTTCCGCCCACTTCATGGCAAGTATCGAACATTCATGGCGGCACAGGCGCGAGCAACATCATCCCCGGTGAGTTGGTGGTTGATTTTAATTTTCGTTATTCAACCGCCAGCACGCATGAGGGCTTAAAGCAACGGGTGGTGGATATTTTGGACGGGCATGGCTTAAATTACGATTTGGCGTGGACTTTGGGCGGCGAGCCGTTTTTAACCGAAGCGGGCGAGTTGTCGCAGGCGATTTCAGCGGCCGTGCTGCACCACACAGGGCAAACGCCCGAATTATCCACGACCGGCGGCACATCCGACGGGCGGTTTATTGCCAAAATTTGCCCGCAAGTGGTTGAATTTGGCCCCGTATCCAAAACCATCCATCAGATTGATGAGCGCGTGGAAGTGGCGTGCATGGAGCCGTTGGCGGCGATTTATGCGGACGTGTTAAAAACGCTGGTGTTATAAAAATCCAGATGACTGCATGCGGCGCTCGTTCGCCTAAGCCCATAAAAAACGCTGATTTTGAAATCAGCGTTTTTTATGGGTGACGGTAATCTGTCATTTGCAATCGGTCGTTTGTAATGCTTAATTTTTACGCTTAACTCTTACAGCTTAACCTTTGGCGTGCAGCACCCGAACCGCTTGGGCAAAATCACCATTTAACCAATCGGGAATGATGTCTTGCGCGCGCTCAAGAATGCGGTCAATCTCAGTGCGCTCGCTTTGTTTGGGTGGTTTGAGCACGTAATCCGCCACAGGTTGCAGCGGCGTGCTGCTGTTGCGCGGATGATCAATCCCAATCCGCAAGCGCCAAAATTGGTCGGTGCCCAGCTTGGCTTGGGTGTCTTTTAAGCCATTGTGGCCGCCTGTTGAGCCGCCAATCTTGATTTTGGCCGTGCCAACAGGAATATCCAATTCGTCATGCAAGACCAAAATATCTGCAGGCAAAATTTTGTAAAAATTAGCCAGCGCTGCGATGGATTGCCCCGAGCGGTTCATAAATGTCATGGGTGCAAGCAGCCAAACATCCTCGCCCTTGATGCGGCTTTTGGCCACCATGCCTTGGCATTTGCTGTCAGGCGATAAGCGCACGCCATACTGATGTGCGAGTAAATCAAGCAGCCACCAGCCCGCGTTGTGGCGGGTTTGTGTGTATTCTTTGCCGGGATTGCCCAGGCCGACGATGAGTTTGGTCATGATGTTTTGATAAACGTAAAAGTAGGATGGAACAATGATCGCACGCCTCAAAAATCCGAGTTGGCGTCAGAGCGTTGCAAGGGTTTTGTGTTTTGTGAAGTGCTGTAATAAAAAAGCCCGCAAATATTCCATTTGCGGGCTTTTTGACCAAACAAAAATTACTTACCTGCAACAGCCAAGGTAATGTCTTTTTGTTTGCCCAAAACCAAGTTCACGCCAGCAGGCAAAACCAATTCGCTCGCTTTAATCGCTTGGCCAGCTTCTAATTTAGAGGCGTCAACGATTAATGCGTTTGGCAAATCTTTTGGCAAGCAAGAGATTTTGACGTTAAATACAGCTGCTTTAACGCGTTGGCCAGACAATTTAACTGCTGGAGACGTTTCGCCGCCCACAAATTTAAGAGGCACTTTAACGGTGATGGTTTCTTTGTCATTCACGCGTTGTAAATCAACGTGCAAAACCATTGGTTTGAACGGGTGCACTTGCACGTCGCGCAAAATCACTTGCTCAACCGTGCCATCTAATTCTAAATCCAACACAGAGTAACGCACGCCGTCTTTACGCAACGCGTGGAACAATGGGTTGTGTTCGAGTTCGATAGAGGTGGCAGCGCCGCCTGAACCATAAACCACACCAGGGGTTTGACCGTTATTACGCATGCGGCGGCTCGCACCAGTGCCATGTAGTGAACGGGTAGTTGCAACAATTTTCATTTTATTTCCTTTTGGTTAAAATAATGCACACTTGCGACCAGTGGGCATATCTGGCTCATTCTTCAGAGAACAATGAGCTGACAGATTCTTCTTTTGCGATGCGAATAATCGTCTCGCCTAATAATTGTGCACAGCTGAGCTGGCGGATTTTACCGCATTTTAATGCGGCTTCGGAGAGTGGAATGGTGTCGGTGACAACCAACTCATCCAGCACCGATTCTTTCAGGCGCTCAATTGCGGGGCCTGATAACACAGCATGTGTGGTGTAAGCAAGCACACGCTTGGCGCCACGTTCTTTGAGTGCGGCAGCCGCTTTGCACAGCGTGCCAGCCGTGTCAACCATGTCATCCATCAACACACATGTGCGTCCGTCCACTTCACCAATGATGTTCATCACTTCGGACACATTGGCTTTTGGACGGCGCTTATCAATAATGGCCAAATCGCATTCTAATTTTTTGGCAAATGCACGCGCACGCGCCACGCCACCGATGTCTGGCGATACAACCACCATGTCTTGGATATTTTTGGTAAATAAATCGCCCAACAATAATGGCGATGAATAAATGTTGTCAACCGGCACATCAAAAAAGCCTTGAATTTGCTCCGCATGTAGATCCATGGTCATGACGCGGTCAACGCCTGCCGCGCCCAACATGTTGGCCACCAATTTTGCGGTAATTGCCACGCGCGCTGAGCGCGGGCGGCGGTCTTGGCGTGCGTAGCCAAAATAGGGCATGGCGGCGGTAATGCGCCCAGCCGATGCGCGTTTGAGCGCATCCACCATGATTAAGACTTCCATCAGCGACTCATTGGTCGGTTGGCACGTTGATTGCAAAATAAACACATCTTTGCCACGAACGTTCTCTTGAATCTCAACCATGACTTCACCATCAGAAAATCGGCTGACATTGGCTTTACCCAGAGGTAATTTTAAGTAATCCGCAACATCTTTGGCTAATTTAGGGTTAGCGTTTCCAGTGAAAATCATCAGATCGGTGGTGGCCATGATCGGCTTTCTTGAATGTTGAAAAATCAAAAATCGGAATGTATCGGTGCAATGAGCTTGCGATTAAAATGCACATTAAAAAATGCCCGAAGTAAACTTTGGGCATTTTTATGTTTTGGCAGAGGCGGAAGGATTCGAACCTTCGCATGCTGGAATCAAAATCCAGTGCCTTAACCAGCTTGGCGACGCCTCTATTGAGAGCGAAATTATAGCAGGGTCAAATTAAATTGCAAGTTTTTTATTTAAATTTTGACAGTTTTTGTGTGCGGCGCGTCAATACTCGATGTGACGGATAAAAAATCACCGTTTTGCAAAAAATGCAGCGTTTGTTTTTGGGTGTCCGCATGGTTCATGATAAAGGTATGGGTTGCATGAATCTGAATGGCAGGATGCGCCGCGCCCAGCGTCACATTGTTGACGCCCACCTTGCCATCATTGACTTGATGAAATAGCGGGTAAAACCAAAACTCAACGCTGCGCGTGCCCGCAATCAGGCCAACGCAATGCTGCTCCAACGTTGGCAGTTGATTGGGCAGGCTGTCACGCCCAGTTCTTCCCAAGCCGTGAATGAGAACAATCGGCTGGCTCATAGCGGTTTTGGGTAACCTTGTTCGCGCAACGAGGCACGGGCGTGTGCGCTTAAAATTGGATTGGCCAGCGCGTAAGAGACGCCAAATGCGCCAGTGACCAATGCCAAGCGAGCAGGTAGGTTGTGCTCAAGGAATACAATCCCCAATACAAACGCCACCACAGGAATGGCAAAAAACGGCATGACCTTTAGGCGCAGGGCTAAATTGGCTTCTTGCATGGCTTTTTTCCAAAGCACAGCTTGCTCGTGTGTTGTAAGACCGGCAAGTTCCGGTACTTTTTTGGCGGAAAAATAGAGTGGCATTTTGAACTCCGTTTAATGGGTTGGGTGGGGTAAAAATGCCCCAAAAGCCGGGCAAGTTTAACGCATAAAATTTTAACCGTCCATGCGCCTGTGATAAAATTCGCCCGCCTTCGGACTGTTTCCGGCGGGTGAATTTGATTTGCTTGTGTGCAAATTGGGAGCAGATGATGAGATTTTTTTGGATGTTTTTATATGTAGCAAGCGTTTATATGGCCAACCGCACGATGAATGATTTTATGGATTTGGGCTGGTTTGGTATGTTAAGTGTTGGAACTTTGTACTTTGGCGCCGTTTTTACCTTGCGCGATAAATTGCACACGTATGGTTTGCGCGTCGTGTTTGTTGCCATTGCGCTTGCGCTGCTCGTGAACGTGGTCATGGCGTACCAATATGACACCCCGATTCGGATTATTGTCGCCTCATTTACCGGCATATTGATTAGTGAGCTTGCCGACACGGGCATCTATCAACAATTTAAAGCCAAAAGCTGGCTGACTCGCGCCGTGACAAGCAATGCCGTCAGCATTCCGCTTGATTCGTTTTTCTTTTCATTTATGGCATTTTATGGGGTCAACAGTGCGTTTGAGTTTTTGCACGAAGGCGCGCTGCCCACGACAGACATCATGAAAATTATTTGGGCTGATTTGCTGTTTAAAACACTGGTAGCGGGCGGTTTGGCGTTGCTAATTAATATGTACAAAACAAAACGGATGGGCAAACAATGAGCTGGCAAACCCATGAATCTCAACACGTCAATGCGCCGTTAAAAACCATCGCCAATGCGCGTCCTGAAATGTTAATGACACTTGAGCACGTGGTTTTGCTGCCCGTTTTGTGTCCAGTCAGCCAAAACCCCGCTCAGGGCAGCACGCTCACGATTGGCTATGCGGCGGGCGCAAGGATTTTAGAGCTGTTTGCGCTGGAAGCTTATATTGCGGCGTATTCTGGGCACACGCTCGTGCGCGATATGGAGTATTTTGTGCAAACAGTTGGTCGAGAATGTGCCAAAGCGCTTGGCTGTAATGTGCATTTGTGCGGCGAAATTGTGTACGCAGGGCTGGCGCAACGTCAGAAAATTTCAGTGACCGCCTTGCCATTTTAATGGTTCAAATTTTAAGGCCGATATGATAAACATGGATGATTTCTTGAAATGCGATTTGCGCGTGGGTCAAATTTTGAGCGCTGCGCCCAACCCAAAAGCCAGAGTGCCTGCGTATGTATTGCAAATCGACTTTGGTGACGCGCTGGGTGTTTTGCAAAGCTCGGCGCAATTGTGCGACAACTATCAACCACACGATTTGGTTGGCAAAAAAATCATTGCCGTTGTGAATTTCCCTGCAAAAAAAGTTGCAGGCATCTCCTCGCAGGTCTTGGTTTTGGCGGCGGTTTGTGCGGAAAAACGCGCGGTTTTGTTAACCCCTGATTTGGACGCGCCTCTCGGTGCGCGTGTCGCATAAAGCTTTGCAGGCGGTGCGTGTTGTACACAATATTTGTGTGATTGATCCGATGCGCGTTAAAAAATTTTGCAAAAAAGTCCAATACGCTCAAATAGGCAAGAAAAGAAATAAAAAATTTTAAGTTGACATCAATGGGGAAAATAATGAGAATAGAACGAACGTTCGATTTTATCGGGGGTGTTTATGGCGGATAATTTTCGCAGCGATGCGCAAGACCGTGTGCCAGCTCGCAAAGGCGAACTCACCAAAATGGCGATTTTAGAAGCCGCGTTGGCAGTTGCGGCGCGTGATGGTTTGGAGGGCGTGACGATTGGCGTTTTGGCCGATCGTTTGGGCATGAGTAAAAGCGGGGTTTTCTCGCATTTTGGCTCGCGGGAAGAGTTGCTCATTGCCACGTTGCTCGAGTACGAAGCACGGTTTTTAAACGCTGTTCTGCGCCCAGCTATTTTAGAGCCACGCGGCTTGCTTCGTTTGAAAGCAATTTTGGGCAATTGGTTTACAAGGCTTGGTCACGAAACGCAAGAAGGGTGTTTGTACATTTCAGGTGGTATTGAATATGACGACCGACCTGGCGCTGTGCGTGACGAGCTCGTACGCATGTTGACAGACTGGGAAAAAGCGTTGGCGCGTGCCATTTTAATGTGTGTCGAAACGGGCGAAATGAACGAAGAAGTGCCGGTGGAATTGATTGTTTTTGAATTGTACAGTTTGGCGCTGGGGTTTCATCACAACGCACGAATGATGCAGCGCGACAACGGTTCCGTCTTGATTCGACAAGTGTTTGAACGTATTTTAAATCAGTACCAAAGCAGGCCAGCAGGTATTTAAGCCGGCCGTTATTATTCTAATCAAGGAGACATCATGGGTTCATACGTACCACCAATTCGCGACATGCAATTTGTATTGCATGAAGTTCTGGATGTGCAAAGCACATTCAAAAGCATGCCAGCGCACGCAGACATTGACGCAGACACCATCAATGCGGTGATTGAAGAAGCGGGTAAGTTTGCATCCGAAGTATTGTTCCCCTTAAATCAATCAGGTGATTTAGAAGGCTGTAAATGGCATGACACAGTGGTCACCACGCCAAAAGGCTACAAAGAAGCCTATGCGCAATACGTCGCAGCGGGCTGGCCATCTTTGTCGTGCGACCCTGAATACGGCGGCCAAGGCTTGCCGTTGTCTCTGAACAACTCACTGTACGAGCTGCTCAATTCCGCCAATTTGGCATGGACGATGTACCCAGGATTGTCGCATGGTGCGTACGAAGCTGTGCACGCACACGGCACAGATGCACTCAAAGCGGCGTATTTACCCAAACTCGCCTCAGGCGAATGGACTGGCACGATGTGTTTGACTGAACCACATTGCGGTACGGATTTGGGGCTGTTGCGCACCAAGGCCGAGCCTCAAGCCGATGGCGGTTATGCCATTTCAGGCACAAAAATCTTTATTTCCAGCGGCGAGCATGACATGGCCGAGAATATTTTGCACTTGGTTTTGGCGCGTCTACCTGGCGCACCAGAAGGCACCAAAGGCATTTCGTTGTTCATTGTGCCCAAATTCATTCCAGACGCTGCAGGCAACATCGGTGCGCGCAATCCGATTTCTTGCGGCTCACTTGAGCACAAAATGGGGATTCACAGTAACTCAACCTGCGTCATGAACCTCGATGGCGCTATTGGCTGGATGGTTGGCGAACCAAACAAAGGCTTGCAAGCCATGTTTGTCATGATGAACGCAGCGCGTTTGGGCGTGGGCATGCAAGGCTTGGGTTTGACTGAAATCTCTTACCAAAACGCACGCAACTACGCAAAAGACCGTTTACAAATGCGTTCATTGTCGGGCGCAAAATTTCCCGAGAAAGCGGCCGACCCAATTATTGTGCATCCTGATGTACGACGCATGCTGCTCACGCAACGCGCGTATGCCGAAGGCGCACGGATGTTTGCGTCATGGATTGCGCTTGAAATTGACAAAGAGTTGTCACATCCCGATGAAACCGTGCGCAAAGATGCCGCTGACAATGTTGCGCTTTTAACCCCGATTGTTAAAGCATTCATTACTGACAACGCGTTTGAATGCACCAATCACGGCGTGCAAGTGTATGGTGGCCACGGGTTTATTGCAGAATGGGGCATGGAACAATACGTGCGCGACGCACGCATCACCCAAATTTATGAAGGCACCAACGGCGTGCAAGCGCTGGATTTATTGGGGCGTAAGATTTTGGGCGACATGGGCGCCAAAATGAAAAAATTTGGCAACATCATCCGCACCTTTGTTGAAGAAAATGGCGTGGATGCCAAAATGCAAGAATTCGTGAATCCATTGGGCGATATTGCGCAACGCGTAGAAAAACTCACCATGGAATTGGGCATGAAAGCCATGGGCAATCCCGATGAGGTTGGTGCCGCATCTGTGCCGTATCAGCGCGTGGTTGGCCACATGGTGTTCTCTTATTTCTGGGCGCGCATGGCAAAAGTAGCACTTGAAAAAGAATCTACCGATGATTTTTATAAAGCAAAACTTGCCACAGCACGGTTTTATTTTGCTAAATTATTGCCAGAAACAGCGGGTTATATTTTGCAAGCGCGTGCGGGCAATGCCACGCTACAAGGAATGCAAGACGACTGGTTTTAATATCGGCGTTGTGCAGTAAGGCTGCTTGAGCACTTGAGCGCCATCAAAGGCAAGTGTTCAATCAGAAAAGGTTGGGATGTAACAGGTATCCATAAAGAGGCGGTCAACGGTAATTTTGGTTGGGTCGTTGAGGCGATGTGGCATCACATCCTCAATGACGCGGCTTTATCCCGAACCATCGCTTAAATAAATGAACAGGAGCACGACATGAAATTAGCATCGAAATTGGCTTTAGCATTGGTTGGCGCAGCAGCCTCAATGACCGCTTTGGCTGATCCGACTGGCACATGGCGCACGATTGACGACAAAACGGGGCAGCCTCGTTCCATCGTCAAAATCAGCGTTGAAGGCGGCAAATACGTTGGGCGTGTGCAACAAATCTTAAACGCACCAAGCAATATTTGCACCACGTGTACAGGCAAATACGAAAACAAAGACCTATCGGGCGTGGCCGTATTCTGGGGCGTTAGCTCAGAAGGTGGCAACAAATACGGCGGCGGTCAAATCATTGACCCCAAAAACGGCAGCACGTACAGCGTTTCATTGACCGACAACGGCAGCACGCTGGTGGTTCGTGGCTACAAAGGCGTGAGCATGTTGGGGCGCAACCAAACATGGCAGCGTCAGTAATCAGCACAAAAAACGATGGGCATTTAATCAATGCCCGTCGTTTTTTGCGGCTGTATGACTGCAAAGTTAAGCTCAAAGCGAGTAATAAAATCAGGTTTGATGCGGTCTAATCGTTTCGTCGTTTAACTGTTTAGCCCCGCAATCAACCCCAAAACGTGGCAATGTGTTTTAAAACATTGCAATGGCAATCAGGCAACTGAGTGTTTATGCTGGATGTGAAAAGGAAAAACCGTGAGTAATTTAGTAATCCGTAAAGTCGCCGTATTGGGCGCAGGCGTGATGGGTGCGCAAATTGCAGCGCATTTAATCAACGCAAAAGTACCCGTCATGTTATTTGACTTGGCCGCAAAAGAAGGCTCTAAAAACGCCATCGTTGACAAAGCATTGGCGGGGCTCAAAATGCTCAGCCCAGCGCCACTTGGTAACGCAAAACACGTTGCATACATTGAAGCGGCCAATTATGAAACCGATTTGAGCAAGTTGGCTGAATGCGATTTGGTGATTGAAGCGATTGCTGAACGCATGGACTGGAAACATGACCTGTACGCAAAAGTCGCGCCGCATTTAGCCCCGCACGCGATTTTTGCCAGCAACACCTCTGGTTTATCGATTACCGAATTGTCCAACGGCTTTTCGGACGAATTAAAACAACGTTTTTGCGGGGTGCATTTTTTCAATCCGCCGCGCTATATGCATTTGGTCGAAATCATCCCAACCGCAACCACACACGCGGACACATTGGACAAACTTGAGTCATTCGCAACCAGTGTATTGGGCAAAGGCGTGGTTCGTGCCAAAGACACGCCAAACTTTATCGCCAATCGTGTTGGCGTGTTCTCGATTTTGGCCGTCATTGCCGAAGCAGAAAAATTTGGCTTATCGTTTGATGTGGTTGACGATTTAACGGGCTCTAAATTAGGTCGCGCCAAATCAGCCACGTTCCGAACGGCCGACGTTGTTGGGCTTGACACCATGGCGCACGTGATTAAAACCATGGAAGAGAACCTCAAAGACGATCCATTTGTCGCATGCTACCCAACCCCAGCCGTCTTAAAAGCGCTGGTCGAAAAAGGCGCTTTGGGTCAAAAATCAGGGGCAGGGTTTTACAAAAAAGAAGGCAAAGAAATCAAAGTGCTCAACCCTGCAACGGGTGAATACGTCACAGGCGGCGGCAAAGCCGACGAGCTTGTGGCACGGATTCTCAAACGCCCAGCCGCAGAACGCTTTAAATTATTACGCGAATCAGAACACCCGCAAGCGCAGTTTTTGTGGGCAGTCTTCCGCGACGTATTTCACTACATTTCAGTGCACCTAGAATCAATCGCTGACAATGCCCGCGACGTTGACTTTGCTGTGCGCTGGGGTTTTGGTTGGAACGAAGGCCCTTTCGAGACGTGGCAAGCCGCAGGCTGGAAGCAAATCTCTGAATGGGTCTCTCAAGACATCGCCGCAGGCAAGGCTTTGTCAAGCGCGCCTTTGCCAGCATGGGTTGCAACAGTTGACGGTGTTCACAGCGAAAAAGGCTCTTACTCGCCTGCAAGTAACGGCTTTACGCCGCGCTCAAGTTTGCCGGTCTATGCACGTCAAGCATTCCCAGCACCATTGGTTGGCGCAAATGCGGTTGACCCTAAAACAGCGGGTGTGACGGTGGAAGAGAACGATGCGATTCGTTTGTGGCACCAAAACGACGGCGTATTGATTGCCTCATTTAAAACCAAGATGAACACCATCGGGCCAGACGTGTTAGACGGCTTGCAAAAAGCGGTTGATTTGGCAGAAAAAGACTACAGCAGTTTGGTTATCTGGCAGCCAGCCTCTTTAACTGGCGGGCCATTCTCAGCGGGCGCGGATTTACAAGCCGCTATGCCTTTGTTTATGCAAGGCGGCGCCAAAGCCGTTGAACCATTTGTCAAAAAATTCCAAGACACCGCCATGCGTTTGAAATACGCGCAAGTGCCAGTGGTTGCGGCAATGGCAGGTTTGGCTTTGGGCGGCGGCGTTGAAACCGCGATTCATTGTGCGCACCGTGTTGCCCATCTCGAAACCTATATTGGCTTGGTGGAGTTGGGTGTGGGATTGGTGCCAGCAGGCGGCGGCCTAAAAGAAGCCGCATTGCGCGCAGCTGCGGCTGGCGGCGCTTATGGCTTCACCAATTTGACTGAATTTATCAAGCCGTGGTTTCAAAACGTGGCAATGGCCAAGGTGTCTAAATCAGCTCTTGAAGCCCAAGAAATGGGCTACTTGCTGCCAAGTGACACCATCGTGTTTAACGTCTATGAGCTGTTGCACGTAGCCAAATCTCAGGCACAGGCCTTGGCACAAGCAGGCTATCGCCCGCCACTGGCTGGCGCCGACATTACAGCGGCAGGCCGTTCGGTACAAGCGACCATGCAATCGATTATTGTCAACATGCGCGACGGCGGCTTTATCAGCCACTACGACGGCGAGCTCGCAACCCGCGTGGCCAATATTTTGACTGGCGGCGGCGTTGAAGCAGGCGTGATGCTTGATGAAGCGTGGTTGCTCAAACTAGAACGCCAACATTTCATCGAAGCACTGGGCAACCCCAAAACCCAAGAACGCATCATGGGCATGTTGTCCACCGGCAAACCTGTTCGTAACTAATGGATTGGGGTGAATCTGCCCCACATTTATCATTTTTTCAAATTAAAAATAAAACATCCTTTTATTTTGGAAGCAAGCACCACTTTTTGGAGAGCATCAAATGACTCAATTACAAACCGCTTATATTGTCGCCGCGACCCGCTCGCCCGTCGGTAAAGCCCCGCGCGGCGTATTTAAAAACACCCGCCCCGATGATTTGCTCGCGCACGTCATGAAAAGCGCAATGGCACAAGTGCCCAACTTAGACCCCGCCTTGATTGAAGACGCCATTGTGGGTTGTGCCATTCCACAAGGCCCACAAGGCCTAAACATGGCGCGCATGGGCGTGTTGTTTGCTGGTTTACCCAACACAATCGGCGGCGTGACGGTTAATCGTTATTGCGCCTCAGGCGTGACCGCGCTTGCCATGGCGGCCGATCGCATCGCCACAGGCCAAGCCGACGTGATGATTGCTGCAGGTGCGGAATCAATGAGCATGGTGCCAATGAACGCCATTCTCACCGACATGAACCCAGCGATTTTTACCAAAGACGAAAACCTCGGCATCGCTTATGGCATGGGTTTAACCGCTGAAAACGTCGCCAATCAATGGAATATTTCACGCCAAGCCCAAGACGCATTTGCAGAGCAATCGCACCTGAAAGCCTTGGCAGCGCAAGCCGCAGGTCATTTTGACGCAGAAATCAGCCCATTCACAGGCACAGACATGAGCGTTGACTTGGTTGGCCAAGAACTCAAAGCACGCGGTTTTACCGTCGCACAAGACGAAGGCCCGCGTGCAGATACAAGTATGGAATCATTGGCCAAACTCAAACCGGTATTTGCCGCCAAAGGCAGCGTGACCGCAGGCAACTCATCCCAAATGTCCGACGGCGCAGGCGCGTTG
This sequence comes from Hydromonas sp., assembly GCA_017495165.1. GTDB lineage: Bacteria > Pseudomonadota > Gammaproteobacteria > Burkholderiales > Burkholderiaceae > Hydromonas. Next base: position 65,822 of record JAFEII010000009.1, read on the forward strand.
ATTCTGGTGTCAGAACGCATTTTAAAAGAACACAACCTCACGCCGCTTGGGCGTTTTGTCTCGTTCTCCGTGCGCGGCGTGCCACCAGAAATCATGGGGATTGGCCCGAAAGTAGCCATTCCTGCCGCTTTAAAAGTTGCGGGTTTGCAGTTGTCAGACATGGATTGGATTGAATTAAACGAAGCCTTTGCCGCACAAGCCTTGGCCGTGATTCATGACCTTGATATGGACACCAGCAAAATCAACCCATTGGGCGGCGCCATCGCCTTGGGGCATCCGCTGGGCGCAACCGGCGCGATTCGTGCCGCCACCGTCTTGCACGGCCTCAAACGCACGGGCGGGCGCTACGGCATGGTCACCATGTGCGTGGGTACCGGCATGGGTGCAGCAGGCATTATTGAACGTTTGTAATTCAATGATTTAACGATTCAATGATTCCACGATTCAATGATTCCACGATTCAATGATTGAGAGCCAACATCAAACGCCGCAAGCAACTGCGGCGTTTTTTCACTTGAATCATCGACTAATTTTAGGTTTAATTTTAACCGCAGCTGTCTCGTCACATTTAACTTACAAAGGGCAACAATGGACATCCTCACCCACATCAATGAACGCGTTGGTTACATCCAAATCAACCGCGCCGAGCGCAAAAACGCCTTAACCAGCGCCATGTACCAAACCATGGCCGACACACTCAAAACCTACGATGCCGACGACAACGTCCGCGTCATTTTGCTCCACGGCCTAAATGAAATGTTTTGCGCAGGCAATGATTTAAATGACTTTTTGCAAAACCCCGCCACAGGCAACGATTCACCCGCTGCGCAGTTTCTATTTGCCCTACGTGATTTGCAAAAACCGCTCGTCATCGCAGTAAATGGCGTAGCCGTTGGGGTGGGCGTCACCATGCTTTTGCATGCCGACTATGTGGTTTTGGCGGAAGACACCAAACTACAGCTGCCATTTATCAATCTCGCCCTTTGCCCAGAAGCAGGTTCAAGCCTGCTGCTCACGCAACGCGCAGGGTATCTACGCGCCGCAGAAAAACTCATGTTTGGCGAATTTTTCACCGCCCAAGAAGCCTTGGAAATGGGGATTGCCAGCCGCATCCTGCCGCACCAAGAAGTCCTGCGTTTTGCCCAACACCAAGCCCACCATCTGAGTGAAAAAAGCCCGCAAGCCATGCGTGCCACCAAAGCGCTGCTCAAAGGCGTCAACGCCAACGCCCTACGTGATGCGCTCGATTTAGAGCTTTTATCCTTTGGTAAATTACTCAAAGGCGCGGACGCCCGCGAAGCCCTGATGGCATTTATGGAAAAACGCAAACCAGTGTTTGGTAACTAAGAGCCACCAAAAACCATCCAAAAACCGCAGAGGCATTACTTGCAATCTTTATAAACCGCTGCGGGTTGCCAAATGTGGATGTCCACGCCAATGTGTCGCCGTCCCAGCTGTAAATGGTGAGGCCAAGTTTGTGCCGCTCGGCAATCGCTTGGCGCTGGACGTCGTAAGGCGGCCTTGGTGGTTGCCGCCCGAGTGCGTTGGGTTGCTGCGCGAACCCAACCTACGATTGAGGCGTCTTACGGGTTGGGTCATCATTGTTCAAATAGTCATACGCAATATCAAACGGGAGATAAGCCGCATGATTTTTATTGAACTTTAAATTTTTTATCAATCACCTCTTGTGTTGCCCCCGTAATCGGATGGCTTTTCTCCAAGTTTACTTTCGCATTGATAAAATCGCTCATTCCTCGCCCAAAAATCCACCACTTTGGTGCGCCCACAGTTTTGCGTACAAGCCATTTTGTGCGAGCAGTTCGGCGTGCGAGCCCTGTTCGATGATTTGACCTTGGTCGAGGACAATCAAGCGATCCATTGCCGCAATCGTGGACAAACGGTGCGCAATCGCAATCACGGTTTTGCCCTGCATCAGCTCGTACAGGCTGGTTTGAATCGCGGCTTCAACCTCGGAATCGAGCGCGCTGGTGGCCTCATCGAGCAATAAAATCGGTGCGTCCTTGAGCATGACCCGCGCAATCGCAACGCGCTGGCGTTGCCCGCCCGATAATTTGACCCCGCGCTCGCCAACGTGTGCATCAAACCCTGTGCGCCCTTGCGGGTCGGTGAGGTTGGCGATGAACTCTAAGGCGTGGGCGCGGCGGGCGGCTTCGACCATTTCCGCCTCGCTCGCATCAGGCCGTCCGTACAATAAATTGTCGCGCACCGAGCGATGCAATAGTGACGTGTCTTGCGTGACCATGCCGATTTGGGCGCGCAATGTGTCTTGGGCAACCTGCGCAATATTTTGGCCATCAATTTTGATGCTGCCTGATTGCACGTCATAAAAGCGCAGGAGCAAATTCACAATCGTGCTTTTGCCCGCGCCCGAACGCCCAACCAAGCCGATTTTCTCGCCTGATTTGATGTGTAAGCTCAGGTGATTCATCAGCGCGGGCTTATCAAAGTCGTAATGAAACACCACATCATCAAACGCCACCTCGCCACGTGAAATCGCCAGCGCAGGCGCATTGGGCGCATCCACCACCGTGTGCGGTTTGGACAATGTGGTCATGCCGTCTTGCACCGTGCCAATGTGTTCAAACAGTTGTGCGAGCTGCCACATGACTGTTTGCGCCATGCCATTCAGGCGCAACGCCATTGCGGTGGCGGCGGCGACTGCGCCCACGCCCGCTTGGCCTGTGTTCCATAACCACAAGGCCACGCCCCCCGAACTGGTGACCAAAAACATACTCAACGTGTGATTGGCCACATCCCAAGTTGTTGCTAAGCGCATTTGCTGAATGACGGTGCGCATGAACTCTTTCATGGCATTTTTAGCGTATCCAGACTCTCGGTCAGAGTACGAAAATAACTTAACCGTCGAAATGTTGGCGTACGCATCCGTAATTCGCCCCACCATCAATGAGCGTGCATCTGCTTGCGCTTGCGCCACTGCGCCAAAGCGAGGAATAAAGAAACGCGCCGCGCAGATGTACAACATCAACCACACCAATAAGGGCAACAACAGCCAAAAGCCCAAACCACCCAAAATGGCAGCAGATGTTAGGAAAAATATCACTAAAAACACCATGAATTCAGAAAACAATAACACCGTGTCTCGAACAGACAAAGCCGTCTGCATCACCTTTGCCGACACGCGCCCCGCAAATTCATCTTGATAAAACGACAAACTTTGCGCCAACATCAAGCGGTGAAAATTCCAGCGCAAGCGCATCGGAAACACGCCTTGCAAGGTTTGCAGTTTAATCAACGACTGCAAACCCACCACAATCGGGCTGGCGGCAATCACCAATAACATGATTTTGATTTCATGCCCTTTGGTTTGCCACAACGCGCCCGGTGCGGTCGTCGACAACCAATCCACCACGCGCCCCAACATGCTAAACAACACCGCTTCAAACACGCCAATCAGCGCCGTCAACACAATCAACGCCAAAATAAACCGCCGCAAACCTTCGGTACAAGACCACAAAAAAGGCAACAAGCCTTTGCGCGGCGGCGTGGGGGTTTCGGGCGGGTACATCGGGATGCGGGTTTCAAACCAATTAAACATAGCAATCAATCAAAAAAGCCCTGAAACTCAAAATTCAGGGCGTGGTTATTTATAAAAAAGCGATTATAACTCAAGCGCCGCCAAAGCAAACTGCGTGATTAAATGGTTTTGTTGACTGGAATTAAACATGGATATGGCCTAATAAAAGCGAAGGGCTTGACATATAAGGCAATCGTTCGGGTTTGTCTGGCTGTGCGGCGGTTTTGAGCAAAAACCCGCACTTCTTGAGGTAAAATGACGCGGCAAGTTTGGGATGTTTGATTGGGGCGTGTTGCGGGGGCGTCAACTAAGAAGAGCCAAATCTGTGAACAGATAATTTTGGATTTGCCTTAACCTAAAAACGGAGGATTAAAAATGATTAAAGATGCAAAGAGTCAAACTATTGAAAATATTTTCGGGAAAAACGGTAATGACGCGCTGTTTTATAAAATTCCACCATATCAAAGAGCATATGCTTGGAAAACTGAACAATGGGAAGAGCTTTTCAATGACATTAACGACAACGAACAGGGCTATTTTTTAGGCTCAATTATTTGTATCTCTTCTACTGAAAGCGAGCCGCTGGAAGTTGTGGATGGCCAACAAAGATTAACAACAATCTCGTTGTTACTCATGAGTATTTTATCTGTCATCAAGGAATACAATGAACGCAAGCCTGATGAAGGGGTTTTAGAATTTTCAAAAAACAAAAAATGGGTGCTTTCAGCTAATACCCTAGAGGAATTGCTGTCTCAAGAGGGGGCAGGCAACAAATTAACGCTGTCCATTCAAAACCAAAACAACATTGATTATGAGCATCTCTTGGATAAACTTATTAACTCCTCTAAAAAAGAAGCTCCAAAAAACCTTGGTAATCGACAAATAAGCAGAGCGTATGACTATTTCCGCGATCGTTTATTAAAGCAGGATGCAGAAGAGCGCGATATTTTTTCAATCACAGATATTTTTACGCTGCTCTCCAAAATAGTCTCGGCTTACATTGTTAAAATTGAAGTTAAAGATCCAGCATCTGCTTTTACCTTGTTTGAAAGTTTAAACAATCGCGGCACGCCTCTCACACCAATTGATTTAATTAAAAACACAATCATTGGAAAAAAAGGGGGGAACCCAGAGCAGACCAATACTGAATGGCAAAAAATTGTTGAAAATATCGTGGGGTACGACGATCAGGTGCGTTTTTTGCGGCACTATTATCATGCCTTTAAAAGTCGCAAAGAGGTTGAAGTGTCTCCATACACCAAAGCAACGAAGTCAAATATTATTAAAATTTATACCGAGCACATCAAACGAAACGTTGACTTTATTTTTCAAGAACTAATCGATAAGTCGAAAATCTACGGAGCTTTTGTTCAGCCTGAAAATATTGAACAAGGCATATTCCAAAAATATAAAGAGCAGCTCATTTCACTTAAACGATTGGGCGTTGCACCAGCCTATACGCTTTTACTTAATATTTTTGAGCGCTTTCCTAAAGAACAATTATCTGGATTGTTGGCTGTTGTTGAGAACTGGTTTATCCGCCGCCATTTAACCAATTTCCCTGCCACCAACGCGCTTGACCAAATGTTTCAAGATTTAATCGGAAGCTTAACTGAAGTTATTGATTACAGTGAGGTAGCTAGAAAAATTGAAACGTTCTTAACTGGCGAAAAGTACTACAAAAATGACGATGCCTTTAAAACCATTTTAGAAAGCGGTGGGCTATACGAGGTAAATGCTAATGCAGTTAGATGCTTGTTAGTTAAACTCGAAACCTCAAAAAGGACTGATGAAACCAAAGTGGATTTTTGGGCTTTGACAGACGCGGGGAAATTGGTTTGGTCAATTGAGCATATATTGCCGCAGAACCCAAAGGGCGATAGCCCTTGGACTTCGACGTTTTCCAAAGATGAAAGAGAGAGCAATATGCATCGACTGGGGAATTTAACACTTACGTGTTACAACCCAAACTTATCAAATAGCTCGTTTCTAAGTAAAATTTCCGCAAAAAAAGAGGGCAAGGATATTGGTTTGCATAGTAAAAATGTTTCTATTAATGAGTTCTTGCTTGACAAGAAGGACTGGACGCTCTCCGACATTACAAGTCGCTCAGAAGTTCTTGCGAAGGAAATTATATCTTTGTTAACTTTTTCTACAGCAAGAGCATAACCATGTTTAAAAAAACCACGCTCGCCCGCCTCGCGTTGATTGAAGTTGCTACTTTTTGGGGGATGTCGTGGGTGGGATTTCGGGCTTTAAATGACATGGGCATGAGCGCGATGGGGGCTGGGGTTGCTTGTTGTGTGGCATCGGCCGTGTTTGCCTTGGCGTTGGCTTGGGGGTCAATCAATAAAATGGCGTGGCGCAAGTGGTCTTGGGTGTTGCTCGGTTTGATGATGGGGGGTGCGGCGCTGAGCAATTTGGGGTTTACGTGGGGCATGGTGCATGGCGAAGTCATGCGGGTGATGTTGCTGTTTTATTTGATGCCTGTGTGGTCAGGTTTGATGGCGCATTTTATTTTGAAAGAGCCGACCAATTGGGCGGGCTGGTTGGGGATTGCGCTGGGGTTGCTGGGCGCGGGTTACATGTTATACAACCCTGCGTTGGGCGCGCCCTATCCTGCGAGTGCTGCGGAATGGTCTGGCTTGGCGGCGGGTTTTGGTTCGGCGGTGTTGAATGTGTGCGTGAAAGAAACGGCGGGGATGGCGGAGAATGTGCGGGCTTTTTTGCAAATTTTGGGCGCGGTGCTGTTGGGGTTGGTGTGGCTGCCGTTTGAGGTAGGTTCGGCGTTACCGCGCGCTGATTCGGCTGGCGCTGCATTGTTGGTGGTGTTGTTTATGGGGGCAGCGTTGTTGATGACCAATCGTTTGTATCAGTTTGGGGTGTCCAATTTGACCATGCACCAAGCGGTGGTGATTTTTCCATTTGAATTGGTGGTGGGCGCGCTGTCGAGCTGGTTGCTCAAAGGCGAGGTGCTGAATATGCAAACATGGGTGGGTGGCGGCTTGATTTTGGGCGCATCGATGGTGTCAAGCTGGTGGGGCGTGACGGATGATGCTGAACGCGTTTGATGCGTATTTGGATTTGAGCCGCAGGTGGTTGTAAACAGTACTGAGTAACAAAAAGCGCATCTTTTGGATGCGCTTTTTGTTGCTGTGTTGGCGTCCATTTGGCGCCATTTGGTTAAAATAAAGGCTTTTTAACCAACGTTGCCGCATCTGTGGCGGGGCTGGTTTGCGGTGCTTGGTCGGGTTGCGTTTGCTGCGTGTTTGCGATTTCAACGGGTTGATTGGCCAGCGGGATGGCGGGGATTGACGAGGCATTGCTTGGCGTTGCGCTCGCAAGGGTTGGTTTTGGGTCGTTGCTGCGGTTGATGGCGGTTGGTTCAAATGGGCTGGTGGGCGCAACTGTTCGTTTGCTGGTCTCGTCTGCGAGCAAAGCATTGATATAGCGCACGTCATTTTCTGTGAGCTGAGAAATGGCGGATTTTAAATTGACATTGCCAATAATCGTGTTGTATTGCGCTTCGGCCAAGTTGACTTGGGTTTGCGCGTCGGTTTTTTGGGCATTTAATACGTCAATATTGATGCGCATGCCAAGGTTGTAACCAATGCTGTTTGATTTGACCGATGCGCGCGATGCGGCGTTGGCCGCTTGTAAGGCTTCAATGGTTGCCAAGCCGCTGGTGGCTTGGCTGTATGCGGTGCGGGTGGCTTGAGAAACAGTGGTGGTGGTGGCGCGAATCGACTGCATGCTTTGGTATTGCAAAGCGCGCGCTTCGTCGGTTTGTGCTGAGATGAGGCCGCCGTCAAATAATGGGACGGACAGCTCAAGGCCAACGTTGGTTGAGCGGCTGCTAATGTCTGTGCTCTGGTTTAGGTCTGAGTGCCTCCATTTTTGGTTTGCCACCAAATTAACGATGGGTAAACGCTGCTGGCTGCGCCGTTTAATTTCAAGTTGTGCGATTTCATCTGTGAGTTTGGCGATGCGAATGGCGAGGTTTTCTTGGGTGGCGCGGTCAACCCATTGCGCTTGAGAACCCGGTACAGGGAGTTTGAGGCGCAGCGGTGCCGCCAATGGTTTGAGCGGCTCATTGATGGCGTGTCCGACCATATCTTCAAGTGCGGCAAATGCGTTGTTGCGTGCGCTAACGGCTGAAATCGCGGCGGCACTGGCATTGTGGTACGCGGTTTCGGCTTCGTATTTGTCAATGACGGTTGTGTTGCCGACTTCAAAATTGCGCTGCGCCATTTTGAGCTGTTTGGCGGCAACTTCCACTTGCACCTCGGCAATGCTGGCCTTGCCTTGACTTAACAGTGCAGAAAAGTAGGCGTTGAGAACCCGCGAAATCAAGTCTTGCCGCGCTTGCTCAAGCTTGAGTTCGCTGGAGCTGACATTCACCCGCACTTGTTTGAATGCCGTCAAACTGGACATGTCAAGCAGCGGTTGGTTAAATGAAATGGTGGCCTGCGTGGGGTTGGTTTGAGGGCTGGAACCGGTCGCCAAATAAACGTATTTCTCGCTGCTGATTGAGCCGCTAAGTTTAATGGTGGGCAAAATCGCTGCGCGGGCCTGCCTGCTTTGCGCTTGCGCGATGCTGTTTTGAGCGCTTGCGGATAAGAAGGTTGGGTCATTGGTTTGGGCATCAGAATACGCAGACCATAAATCATAGGCTTGCGCATTGAGGGGCGCGCCAATCGCACACATGACGAGCGAGGCTGCGAATAGAGAAAGTTTGCTGGGTTGCGTTGCCATCAATGAGCGCCTTAAAACTGAAAATTGTTGGATGGTGGTTGTGCACCATATTGCATGGGTACTGCGGACAGCTCAAATGCCAGATGGGTGTGCCACTGGTCTTGGCTGATGCGGGTGATGATGCTGGCGTGCATGATGCCTTGGGGTTGGCCGACGATGCAAAACAGGCGCCCGCCAATATTCAGCGCCTGCTTTAATGCGTCTGTCACGACAGGAATGCTGCCATTGATAATCACCACATCATGTTTTTCAACACGGTGTGCAAGCCCAGCGCTTGGCTCGTAGTTAATGTTTCTGATACCGTGTTGATTTAAATTATTTTGGGCAAAAGCGAGGATGTTTGGATTGGCCTCAAACACCGTAACAATTTTTGCACATTGTGCGACCAAAGCGGTCAAATACCCATCGCCCACACCGATAAGCGCAACAGATTCATGCACTTGCGGCGATACGGCTTGCACAATTCGTGCCAATACGCGTGGGGCATGTAGCTGCGTGTGCATGTCCACGCCCTCAATCCACAACGGCAACGCGGTATCCATATAAGCAAAGGCACTGTGCGTTGCGGGTAAAAATTGCGCGCGGGGCAAGTCGCGGAGCAGTTGCAGCACGCGCACGTCGTGAACATCCCAAGGCCGAATCTGTTGCTCAATCATGTTGTATAACGCATCACGTTTCATTGGGTTCTCTTGTTTTAGTGGTTGGGCTGGTCTTTGGTAAACCAGTGTTTTATTTTGACCGCAAAGTCGTCTAAGTAAGTGTACACAACTGGCACGACCACCAGCGTGAGCAATGTGGATGTGATTGTGCCGCCAATCACGGCCTGACCCATTGGGGCACGGGTTTCAGAGCCTTCGCCCAACGCAAGCGCCATGGGTAACATGCCAAAAATCATCGCCAACGTGGTCATGAGAATTGGGCGCAAACGCGTGTGCGCCGCCGCAATGATGGCTTCGGATCTGCTTGAGCCTTCGGCGCGTGCGTGGTTGATAAAGTCAATCAGCAAAATAGCATTTTTGGTGACCAAGCCCATGAGCAGCACAAACCCCACCATCGAGAACATATTCAAGGTTGATTTAAACATCAGCAGCGCTAAAAAAACCCCAACCAAAGACAGTGGCAGCGTACTCATAATGGCAACAGGCTGTAAGAAACTGTTAAATTGCGAGGCAAGCACCATGTAGATAAAAATCACCCCAAGCATGAGCGCAACCAGCGCGTAGCCGCCTGATTCGGCCATGTCCTTGGAATCGCCACCCACTTCAAAGCTGTACCCTGGCGCCCACGTCATGCCTTTTAATACGTCGTCCATGTCTTTGGCCACTTCGCCAGAGCTGCGGTTGAGCGGGTTGGCGTCAATTTGGACGCGGCGCACCAAATTTTCACGCACGATTTCGCTGGGCGTTACGCCTTCGGTGAGCGTCGCCACATCGCCCACCCGTGCCAAAACAGGCAAACCTGCCGCATCAATCCGCCCAGTTGTGATGCGCAAATTACTGATGTCTGACGGTTTTGAACGCTCTGTCTCGTTTAGGCGCAGCTGAATGTCGTAATCTTCGTCGTTGGGCGCACGCCATGAGCCTGCTTTTGTGCCCGTAACCAAGCCTGAAACCGCTGTGGCGAGCGTGCTGGTATTGACCCCCAAATCGGCTGCGCGTTGTGCGTCAATGCGCAGGTCAATCGACGGTTTCTTTTCTGACACGGACGACTCTAAATCCATAACCCCCGGCACATTTTTGAGCTTCTCGAGCGCCTCGGCGCTGTATGCTTCGAGCTTGTTTAAATCAGGGCCTTTGATGTTAAAAATCAGCTGTTTATTGGATCCAGAAGGCCCACCTTCTTGGCCTGATATTTTAGACACGCGAATCCCCGGCACTTCAAGCAAGCGGTTGCGCAGCGGCTGCTTTAAATCATCCACCGAGCGACTGCGGCTGGCGCGTGGCTGCAAGCGCACATAAACATTGGCCACGTTTGAGCCATTTTGGCCACCACCCACGCGGGCAAAGGTGTAATCAACTTCGGGAAAATCGGCCTTGAGGAGCGCTTGCACTTGCTTGGTTTTGTCGCTGGTTTGCTCAAGCGTTGTGCCAATCGGGGTTTTAAAGCGCAAATTGATTTCTGATGTGTCGCTTTGGGGAATAAACTCAACCCCAATCAAAGGCACAATGCCAAAACTGGCTACCAATGTGCCTGCCGCAATCACAAGTGTGACAATGCGATTTTTGAGTGCTTTAACGAGCAGGCCTTGATATAAATTAGAAAAATCGTCCACTTGGCGGTCAAACCAGACCAAAAACCGCGCACCTTTTTTCTCATGAAGCGGTTTGTTGGCGTCAGGGTCAAACCACACCGATGACAGCATGGGGTCAAGCGTAAAAGAGACAAACATCGAGAGCAGTACCGCAATCACGACGGTGATGGCAAATGAGTGGAAAAACTGTCCAATCACGCCCTTCATAAAGCCCAGCGGCAAAAACACCGCCACAATACACAACGTGGTGGCCAAAACCGCCAAACCGATTTCTTTGGTCGCCTCAAGCGACGCGGTGTAATGGTCTTTGCCCATTTGGACATGGCGCACAATGTTTTCACGCACCACAATTGCATCGTCAATCAGCAGCCCCACCGACAATGACAGCGCCATCAAGGTCATGGTGTTGATTGTAAAACCCAATAAATAAATAAAACCAAATGTGCCAATCATAGAAACGGGCAACGTCAGCGCCGTAATCACCGTGCTGCGCCATGAGTGCAAAAATAAAAACACAATCAAAATCGTCAGTACCGCGCCTTCTAAAATCGTGCTGATGACTTCGTCCACATTGTTTTTGACCACAATTGACTGGTCTTGCTGCGGCTGAATTTTGATGTCTTCGGGCAAGGATTTTTCGAGCGACGCAATTGCCGCACGCACACCATCTGCCACTTCAAGGGTATTGGTGCCGCTCGATTTTATAATTGACAGCGCCAATGTGGGGTTGCCGTTGGTAAAGGAGGCGCTGGTTTTCTCGGCAACATCATCATTGATATTGGCCAACTGCTCCAAATACACGGGCAAGCCGCCGCGTGTGGCAACCGTAATGCGTTTGAAGTCCGCAATCGAGGTCAAACGGCCTTTGATTTGCACAATGATTTGTTTTTCGTTGTTGTCAATCGTACCTGCGGGGAGTTCTTGGTTGTTTGCGCGGATTGCCGCAGCGATTTCGTCCACGCCCACGCCCAGACTTTCCATTTTGGCCGAGTCTAGGATAATATTGACTTGCCGCTTTGTGCCGCCCAAAATGCTCACGTCGCCCACGCCGCGCGCCGTTTGAACCCTTGGCACAATGGTGTTGTCGGCAATATCGGTTAAGTCGCGCAAACTTCGATCTGCGCTGCCCGATATCACCAACGTCATAATTGGCGCGGCGGTTGGATCTCTTTCGCTAATAACAGGATCATCCACCTCATCACGCAAGGTTTTTTTGACCGTATCAACTTTGCCGCGCACGTCTTGCAGGGCTTTTTTGATGTCTGTGCCCAAATCAAACGTTGCCACCACCACCGACAAGCCTTCGTATGAGCGCGATTCTAGTTTGTTGATGCCGCTAACGGTATTGAGCGCCTCTTCGATTGGGCGCGACACATCATTCTCAACCGAGGTGGGGGCAGCGCCGTCATAACTGGTACTTACCACGATCACACCCAGCGTCACTTCTGGGAATTGGTCAACCGACATGCGCTTGTAACCCATTGAGCCAAGCACAATCAGGGCAATCATTAACATGACCGCGAAAATCGGGTTTTTAATACTAACGCGTGTAAACCACATGAGAGACCTTTTAGAGACGTTGGACGTGCGGGGTTATTTTTCGGATGGCGTTGTTTTTTTGCCAAACAGCGCAAGGAGTCGTTGCCACCAAGACTGAGTTTTTTCTGATTTTGACTGGGCGCTTAAGCTTTCTTCGCCCTCAATCTGTGCCTTCGTCCCCACCTTTAGTTTGCCCAAATCCAGTCGAATCACTTGATCGCCCGCCGAAATGCCAGACAAAACCTCAACCTGCGCATCAATCGCATCGTTGCTGCGCTCACCAATCGTAACGGTTTGCTCTGCAATCGCATTGTCCCGAAGCACATACACAAACTGCGCATTGTCACGACTGTGCAATGCGGTTGCAGGGACGCTGAGCGTATTGTCTTTGGTGAGCAGCACAATTGCGCCTTGCGCGTACATGCCCGCTTTTACTGTGTCGTTTGGATTGTCCACCCGAATATAGGCCACAAAGCTGCGCGAACCGTTACTGGCAGCGGGGTTGATGCGCTCAACCGTGCCCTCAACCGCATCCGATAAACCATTCACGTCTAATTGAACCCGCTGCCCAACTTGAATCGCGCCAATCTGCTCGGCCGATATGGGCGCTTGCAGCTCAAAGCGCGATGTGTTGACCACGGTAAACAGCTGTGCGCCCGTGCTGGCGGTTTCGCCGACTTTTGCTTTGCTCTCAGACAACACGCCGCTCAACGGCGCACGCACCAGCGTGTCGCCTGCCGATTGTTGGGCAATTTGTAACGCAGATTGGGCGCTGGCAAGCTGTGCTTTGGCGGAGTCTCTTGCCAATTCAAATTTTTTGAGTGCAACGTCAGAGATAAAGCCTTCCTCAATGATGTTGCCTTTTGCATCGCGTTTGGCCGCCAATTGCTTATTGTTGTCGTAGTCATTGACCGCCGAGGCAAGGCTGCTTTGAGCCGAATTGAGGTTGGCGCTTGCTTGGGCAACTTGTGCGTCGTAAGACGTGGGGTTGATTTTTGCCAGCACATCGCCCTCGTTAACGACCTGTCCAACCCTAAAATTCACCGACAAAATTTCGCCATTGGCGCGAGCGCTCACTATCGCTTGGTTGTATGGGGTTAAAGCGCCGGACAGCGGCAATGTTTTTGAAAATGGCTGGTTTTCAATCCGGACTATTTCCACTTGTTTGAATGTGAGCGCATTGTCTTGTGCTGCTTTTTTTGACTTAAAAAGCGCGGTTCTGTCGAGCACCCTATAGGCGATAAAGCCGACAAAAGCGACAAGCAAGGCCATTAAAATGTATGTGCGTGTCGAACGCTTTGGTTGGGCTGGCTCAAGTGTTGGATTCATAGAATATCCGTAAATAGTAAAATAATCGTTGCAGCTTAGTGAATGATTGGGGATTTAAGATGTAAGTGTGATTGCAGAACCACTCGCACTACCGAGCATCTTCTTTTGCCAGCAGTTTAAAGTCACGCAAGCGAAAACCCAGAGCAAATAAGGTGGCAAAATACACCAAAGCACACGCAGCAATCACCGCAAACAACAACAACAAACGCTCGATTTTGTGCGCCTCTCCCAACATAATCCAATCAATTTGTCGGTTCAGATAATACGTAACGCCAGCCATTACCACAAGCGCAGGCGTTAAACGCCCAAAAAATACCAGCCAATTGCCGCTGCTGAGCAACCCCTTGCGCGCCAATAAAAATGCAAGAATCCCCGCGTTTAAGCAAGCGCCCAAGCCAATTGACAATGACAGGCCTGCGTGTTGCAACACAGGCACAAAAGCAACGTTCATCAACTGCGTGGTGATCAACACGCACATCGCAATAATCACTGGCGTAACCACATCTTGCTTTGAGTAATACGCCGAAGCCAGCGTTTTCACGCTGATTAAGCCAAGCAAGCCAATCGAATACATGCGCAGCGCTTTGGCGGTCATTTCAACGTCATGCGCATCAAATTTGCCATAGTGAAACAAGCTGCTGGTCAACGCGGTTGACATAATTCCCAGTCCAATTGCAGCAGGCAAAGCGAGCATTAAAGTCAAACGCAGTCCCCAATTTAAGAGCCGCTTATACTCAACCTCGTCATTGCTGCTGTGGGCGCGTGACAAACTTGGCATTAAAATCGTTCCCAAACCAACCCCCAAAATTGCGGTTGGAAACTCCATCAAACGGTCTGCGTAAGAAATCCAAGACACCGAGCCTGCGCCCAAACCAGATGCAATCGCCGTGTTAATCACCAAGCTGATTTGTGCCGCCGCAACCGCCAATGTGGCAGGCAACATGCGGCTTAGCACACGGCGCACTCCAGAATCAGCCAGCGCTTCTTTGAAATTAAAACTGATTTTTGGCAACATGCCAATTTTGCGCAGCGCAGGCAATTGCCACGCCAGCTGCACAAAACCGCCCACAAAAACCCCAATTGCCAATGCCACAATCGGTGGGTTCATATAAGGCGAGAGCCACAACGCGCACCCAATTAAAATTAAGTTAAGTAACACAGGTGTGAACGCGGGGGTTTGAAAGTTTTTCCACGTATTTAAAATGCCGCCTGACAAAGCGGCGAGCGACATAAACAAAATATACGGAAACATGATGCGCGTCATCAAAACCGCATCCGCGCTTTGCGCGTGTCCCCACGTCATCACCCACAAAAACACGTTCGCACCAATCACGCCCGCAACCGTCATCATGCTCACCGCCCAAAACAATACCGTCGCCACGCGGTCAACCAATTGCTTGGTGCGCGCCGCGCCGTCAATGTCCTTGCTTTGCGCCAAAAGAGGGATAAACGCCTGCGAAAATGCGCCCTCAGCAAACAAGCGGCGCAATAAATTGGGAATGCGAAACGCGATAAAAAATGCATCTGTCGTTGCGCCCGCCCCAAAAATACGGGCGGTCAGTGTTTCGCGTGCAAGGCCTGCGATTCGGGACAATAAAGTAATGCCGCCAACAGAGGCAAGCGTGCGCAGTAAATTCATGGATGAGGTTCGTTGAAAAGATTTGTCGGTATTTGAGCCACAAAGCACGGCTAAAATTTGCATATTCGCCGCGAATAAGCGCGACATCGTTGAAAAATATTGCGCTATTTGGCAAATGGTGTTATATTTTACAGCTATTTTCTTGGTGCGCAGCTGGTTTTTCAGTTTTAAAGACCAATTGCCAATAAAAGCGCGTTTTGCGCAAAGCGTGTTTTTACTCACTCTCAAGAATTCAGAAAATCGATTTTCAATTTACAGTCTTTAAGGAACCATCATGGCAAATTCAGCACAAGCACGCAAACGCGCTCGTCAAGCAGTAAAACAAAACGCACACAACTCATCTTTGCGTTCAGAATACCGCACAGCGGTTAAAAACGTTCGTAAAGCCGTTTTGGCAGGCGACAAAGCCGCAGCAACTGCAGCATTTTTAAAAGCAACCAAAGTGATTGACTCAATTGCGGACAAAAAAATCGTTCACAAAAACAAAGCAGCACGTCATAAAAGCCGTTTGTCTGCCAGCGTGAAAGCATTGTCTTTGGCTGCTTAATTGCGCGGTATCTGTTTTTATCTGCACCAATTGCAGCAACATCGCAAGCCAAACGAGGTCGACGGACCTCGTTTTTTATTGCCCACCGCATTTGTCCAAAAGAAGTTCACATGAATTTCGCGGCACAAAATCAAATCTACCGTTTATCCAACTGCAAGCACGGCGTTTTTTAATCAGCCACCGTGACACGGACGTGTGCGAAAGTTTGGAGCGATACGGCGAATGCTCAGAACATGAAGTCAGCCTGTTTGCCCAAGTTTTAAAGCCCAAACTCAGCAGTTGAGTCTACTGCCGCACCCATTTAAAAACCCAAACGCCATTCGCAGCGTTTGGGTTTTTAAATTTGAGCCAGTTATCGATAAATGACGCCAGAACAGCGCCTTATTTGTTCGCCCCAGCCGTATTTTTTAGCTGCCAATATTGCGCGATTGCCGCTTCTTTGACGTGCCCAAAGCCACGGATTTTTTCGGGGCGTTGTGCAAACTCAATGGCTTCCGTGAGTGATTCTGCGCTCAGGTTGGCGATGAAGGCTTGGATGGTTTGCAAATAATCATCCCTTAGCGCACGCTCGGCGCGGCGCTCGGCGGTGTAGCCAAATACGTCCCAAGCCGTGCCGCGCAGGTTTTTTAACTTGGCCAATTGCTTAAATGCGCTCAGAACCCATGCGCCGTAGGTTTGTTTGCGCAGGTGTCCGTTGGCGTCGCGTTTGGCAAACAGTGGCGGTGCGAGGTTGAGTTGCAATTGGATGTTGCCGTCAAATTGGGCGCGAATTTTTTGCATGAATTCGGGCGTGCTGTACAGACGTGCGACTTCGTACTCATCTTTGTAACTCATGAGTTTGAAGGCGTTGTGTGCAACTGCGTGCGCGAGTTTGGTGGAATTAAATGGGGCTTCGGCCTTTTGTACTTGCGCCAATAAATCGGTGTAACGCTTGGCGTACGCAGCGTTTTGGTAGTCGGTTAAAAATTGGCTGCGTTTTTGAATCAGGCTGTTTACCGTTTGCGGCATTTGCACCGCAATGGTCTGCTCAGGCAGGGCAATTTTTTTGACGCGGTTTAAATCAACTGCGGCGCGCCGTCCCCACAAAAAGCTGCGTTTGTTTGACTCCACGCCCACGCCAATCACTTCAATCCCACGCAACAATGCGGCTTCGGAGACGGGCAGCATGCCTTTTTGGAACGCATAACCCACCATAAATACGTTGGTGGCAATCGCGTCGCCCATGAGCGCGGTGGCCAGTTTGGTGGCGTCCACGTAGTCAACTTGGCGGCCAACCGATTCTTCAATCAAGCGCTCAACTGAGTCCATCGGAAATTGCCAATCGGGGTTTTGCGCAAACGCGCCCGTGGGTTGTTGGTGCGTGTTGATTACGGCGCGGGTACGTCCCACGCGCATTTTGGCAATCGCATCGGGTGCGGCGGCGGTTAAGATGTCGCAGCCCAGCACCAAATCGGCTTCGCCTGTGGCGATGCGTTGCGAATGCAGGCTCTCAACCGTGTCGCAAATCCGAATGTGCGATGTGACGGCGCCATTTTTTTGCGCCATGCCGGTCATGTCAAGAATCGACACGCCTTTGCCTTCAAGGTGCGCGGCCATGCCAATCAGCGAGCCAACCGCAATCACGCCTGTGCCGCCAATGCCGTTGAGCAAAATATTGTACGGCTCGGTGCATGAGCGCATGGCGGGTTGAGGCAAGTCGCCAAAGTCATCGTGTTCGGTGTTGGCGCCTGTTTTTGATTTGCGGATTTTGCCGCCTGTCACGGTGACAAAGCTCGGGCAAAAACCATTCACGCACGAATAGTCCTTGTTGCATGACGATTGGTCAATCACGCGCTTGCGGCCAAATTCAGTCTCGAGCGGCTGCAAAGACACGCAGTTGCTCGCCGCGCCGCAGTCGCCACAGCCTTCGCATACCGCATCATTGATGAATAAAAATTTGGCGGGGTCAGGCAATAAGCCTTTTTTACGGCGGCGGCGTTTTTCGGCCGCGCAGGTTTGCTCATAAATAATTACGCTCGTGCCCAGAACCTCGCGCAGCTCTTTTTGCACGTTGTCTAAGTCGCTGCGGTCATGCACGGTCACCATGGCGGGCAGTTTGGCATCCACATATTGCGCCACATTGTCGGTGACCAATGCGATGCGTTTCACGCCTTCGGCCACCATTTGCGCGGCCATCATTGGCACGGTCACAATGCCGTCAATTGGCTGGCCACCCGTCATGGCGACTGCGTCGTTGTACAAAATTTTGTAGGTGATGTTCACGCCAGCGGCCACGGCTGCGCGAATCGCCAAATGCCCTGAGTGAAAATACGTGCCGTCGCCCAAGTTTTGAAACACATGCTGTGTTTTTGAGAATGCGGCTTGACCAATCCATGTCGCGCCTTCGCCGCCCATGTGGGTCATGAGTTTGTTGCCCTCAGGGTAAATCGCCGTGGCCATGGCGTGACAGCCGATGCCCGCCAGCGCGGTGCTGCCTTCGGGGACTTTGGTCGACGTGTTGTGCGGGCAGCCTGAGCAGTAATACGGCGGGCGCGGCGGCGTGGCAATCGCTTTATTCAGCGCGGCTTCTTTTGCCTGCAAAAGGCTTAAACGCTCTTCAATGGATTCGCTGGTGTAAAACTTGGCGACGCGTGCGGCAATCACTTGGGCGATTTGTGCCACCGAAAAATCAAGTTTGGACGTGAGCAGCCATTCGCCACGCGGCGAAACCCATTCACCTTTTTCATCAAACTTACCGACCACACGCGGACGCACGTCGTCGCGCCAGTTGTACAGCTGTTCTTTGAGTTGATACTCCACCAATTGGCGTTTTTCTTCAATCACCAAAATCTCATCCAAGCCTTGGGCAAACTCGCGGATGCCATCAGGCTCAAGCGGCCAAGGCATGGACACTTTAAAGACACGAATCCCAATAAGTGCGGCCGCATCAGTGGTAATCCCCAATTGCGTCAGCGCCTCCAATACATCAAGGTAGGACTTGCCCGAGGCCACAATTCCCAGCCGTGCCACAGGGCTGTCAATGGTGACGTGGTTGATTTTATTGGCTTTGGCATACGCGAGTGCCGCGTATATTTTGTAATCTTGCATCAGCGCTTCTTGCGCACGCGCATGAGCGCTCACGCCGCTGCCCGACATGCGGATATTTAAGCCGCCCTCAGGCATGGCAAAATCATCGGGAATGAGAACTGTGACGCGAAACGGGTTGGCGTCAACCGAAGCGCTGGACTCAACTGTATCAGCAATCGCTTTAAAGCCAATGGCGCAGCCAGAAAAACGCGACATCGCCCACGCGTGAACGCCCAAATCCAAATATTCCTGCACATTGCATGGGTACAAAATCGGAATCATACTGGCCACAAACACATGGTCGGACTGGTGTGGCAACGACGATGAATGCGCCACATGATCGTCGCCCGCCACCAAAATCACGCCGCCCAAAGCCGCCGTACCGGCATGGTTTAAATGCTTAAGCGCATCCGTGCTGCGGTCAACGCCAGGGCCTTTGCCATACCAAAGCGCAAACACGCCATCAACCGTGGCCTCGCTGATTAAGCCAACTTGCTGCGAACCCCACACCGACGTGGCCGCCAAGTCTTCGTTAACCCCTGGTACAAATTGAATGCGTTTGTCCGCCAAAAATTTCTTGGCGCGCCACAAAGCCTCATCCAAGCCGCTCAATGGCGAGCCGCGATAACCCGAAATGAAACCTGCGGTATTTAGTCCCGCCGCTTCATCGCGGATTTTTTGCATCAAAGGCAGTCGAACCAGCGCTTGAATGCCCGTTAAAAATACTTGGCCTGATGTGGCGGTGTATTTGTCGTTATTTTGAACATCGTTTTTTAATACGGGTTTGTGTGGTGTGTTGATCAACGCACACTCCTTTTATGATTTAGTTTTCAGACGCATCTGGTTTTAAAAGCGCTTGAAGCTGCGCCACATTGGTTGATTGAGTGGCCACTTGGCCGCAGTCAATCCCCGCTTGAGCCAGCTGCGCCCGCAGCTGGATTAATTCGTTTTGATTCTGTTCTAGCTGTTCAAGGAGTTGGCGCAACGCAAGCGCAATCGGATCCTCGTCCGCGCTGTTTACGCCATACGCACTGAATTGAACTGCGCTTGTGCGGTCGCTTCCCACAATATGTGCTGGGTTACCCACCGCCGTAGCACCCGCCGGAACTGGTTTGACCACAACGGCGTTTGAGCCGATTTTGGCGCCAGCACCGACCGTAAAGCTGCCCAATACTTGCGCGCCCGCGCCCACAATCACACCCGCCTCAAGCGTGGGGTGGCGCTTTGCACCACGTGTCAGTGCCGTGCCGCCCAAAGTCACCCCTTGGTAAATCGTACAGTCATCACCCACAATCGCCGTCTCGCCAATCACAATCCCCATGCCGTGATCCATAAAGACACGCCGGCCAAGTTGAGCGCCAGGGTGGATTTCAATGCCTGTGACCCAGCGGCTAAAATGTGAGACAAACCGCGCAAGCCAAAATAACTTATAGCGCCATAAAACATGCGCCATGCGATGGAACGTTCGCGCATGAAAGCCAGGGTAGCACGTCAGCACTTCCCAACTTGAGCGCGCAGCAGGATCTTTTGCACGGATGGTTGCAATGTCTTCTTGCAGTCGGTTAAAAAATGGCATGATAAAATTCTTCAATAATCGGCTCGCGAAACAAAGAAAGCGCACCAAGAAATGCCGCGATGGCGCGCAAGCAATGCTAAACTACAATAAAATTGTCCCTTATAAAAGCAAAGGGACTTAAACCTTGAATCTTGAATCCAAAGAGGTAAAACCGCCTTATGAACGACACAACTCGAAAAGCCGTGGTCTTAATCCCATCTTGTAGCAATCTTGTGGGCGGGCTGCGCCATCCCTCACACACCGTGCAGCGCAAATACGCGGACGCCGTTTTTTATGGCGCTCATTGTACCCCTTTATTGATTCCCGCGATGGGGCAAGCGCTGGATGTGGATGCTTTATTAAATGTGGCGGATGGTGTTTTTTTGTCAGGTTCGCCCTCAAACGTCAATGCGTCGCTTTATGGCGAGGAAAATTCGCAACCGCAATTGCCGCAAGACATCATGCGTGACGATGTGACCATTCCGCTGATTAAAGCAGCAATGAAACGCAATATGCCCATCTTTGGCGTTTGTCGTGGTTTTCAAGAAATTAATGTGGCGCTGGGTGGCACGCTGTATCAATCGGTGCATGATTTGATTGATTTTGAATACCACATTGATTTGGTCGCGCAAACCGCCGAGGCTATTTATAGCCACAGCCACCCCGCATATATTGTGGCGGACGGCGAGTTGAATCAAATTTTGCATAAATCGCAGCTCATGGTGAACTCGGTTCATGGCCAAGGCGTCAAACAGCTGGCGCTCGGGTTAACCGCGCAAGCACACGCGCCCGACGGCTTGATTGAAGCGTTTTCCGTGTCCGATTACCCAACGTTTGGCATGGCGGTGCAATGGCACCCAGAATGGAAAATGACCGACAATCCAGATTCGATTGCGCTGTTTCAAGCCTTTGGCAAGGCGTGCCACACGTACCACCAAACAAAAAATGACCAACAATTAATCCACCATTTATAAAATCAGTTTTGATGATTTTGATCGTTTTAACCGCTTCACAACCAATTGAGTGATACAAAAAAGGAGACTCTCATGGCTTTACAAAAATTCACGACATTCAACGAAATGGAACGCTGGCTCGATGAAAACCGCGTCACCGAAGTTGAATGCTTGGTGCCCGATTTAACTGGCGTTGCGCGGGGCAAAATCCTGCCGCGCAACAAATTCTCAGAAGAGCGCGGCATGCGTTTGCCAGAAGCGATTTTTGGCTCAACCGTGACGGGCGAATACCCCAACGATAAAAACCTTGACGCCGTGATTGCGCCAACCGACATGGACATGGAGCTGCGCCCAGATCCAACCACCGTGCGCCTTGTGCCGTGGGCGTCTGATGCAACCGCCCAAGTGCTGCACGACTGCTTTAACATGGATGGCACGCTGGTAGAGTTTGCGCCGCGCTCGGTTTTGCGCCGCGTGGAAGCGTTATTTGCCGCCGAAGGCTGGGTGCCTGTGGTTGCGCCTGAACTTGAGTTTTATTTGGTGGCGCGCAACACCGATCCAAACCAATTGTTAATCCCGCCGATTGGCCGCAATGGCCGACGCGAATCTGGCCGCCAATCGTACTCAATTGATGCCGTCAATGAGTTTGACCCTTTGTTTGAAGACATTTACGACTATTGTGAAGCCATGGACTTAGACGTAGACACGCTGATTCACGAATGGGGCGCAGGTCAAATGGAAATTAACTTTTTGCACGGCGCACCACTTGATTTGGCCGACAAAGTGTTTTTCTTCAAGCGCACGCTCCGTGAAGCTGCGATTCGTCATGAGATGTTTGCCACATTCATGGCCAAGCCCATGCAAAACGAGCCTGGTTCTGCCATGCACATTCACCAATCGATTGTGGACGCCAAAACGGGCTTGAATATTTTCTCCAACGAAGACGGCTCGCGCTCAGAAAAATTCATCCATTACATTGGCGGCCTACAAAAATACATGCCAATGGCCATGGCACTGGTCGCGCCGTACGTCAACTCGTACCGCCGCATCACCAAACACACCGCCGCGCCAATCAACGTGCAATGGGCTGAAGACAACCGCACCGTTGGTCTGCGCGTCCCCGCAGCCAAACCGCAAGCGCGCCGCGTTGAAAACCGCGTGGTGGGTTCGGACGCCAATCCGTATGTGGCGCTCGCCGTAACGCTCGCGTGTGGTTATTTGGGCATGAAAAACAAAATCGAGCCAACGGCGGAAGTATTTGGCGCCGTCAATGATTTGGAGTTTGAATTGCCGCGCAGCCTTGGCGAAGCTTTGGCCGCATTGACCGAATGCCCAGAGTTGCATGAAGTATTGGGCCCAAAATTCATTCAAGTGTATTTGGCGGTCAAAGAAGCCGAGCACGCCGAGTTTATGGAAGTGATTAGCCCGTGGGAACGTGAAAATTTGTTGCTCAATGTGTAATAAATGCTGATTTCACGCATGTATCTGCAGGGGTTTAAGCAAAAAGTGGGCGAGCCCCACTTTTTGTTCATTTAACCCGCCCAATAAAAAGGCTTTAAATTCAAAGGTTTATTGAATTCGACATTAAAAGTGGTTTTAAAAATTAACCACTTTTAATCTCCAAAACCATCCATTTGCATGCAGTGCCGCCGCATTGGCTACACTGCATCCATCATCATTTATATGGAGTCCTCATGATTAACGTTCACACCGCAAAACTACAGCAGCTCGACGCAGCGCATTACATGCACCCATTTACCGACTTTAAAGCGCTGGCCGCGCAAGGCTCGCGCATCATCACCAACGCCAGCGGCGTGTATGTGACCGACTCTGAAGGCCATCAAATCCTTGATGCGATGAGCGGCTTGTGGTGTGTCAATATGGGTTATGGCCAGCAAGCCTTGGTGGATGCGGCCACCAAACAAATGACGGTTTTACCGTTTTACAACAGCTTTTTTAACACCGCCGTTGCACCTGCGATTGAGCTGGCAGCATTGTTGGCCGACGTCACACCGCCGCAGTTCAACCATGTGTTTTACAGCTCGTCAGGCTCAGAGTCGAACGACACCATTTTGCGCATGGTGCGTCGTTATTGGGACATTTTGGGGCAAAAACAGCGCAAAACCATCATCAGCCGCCACAACGCGTATCACGGCTCAACCGTAGCAGGCGCATCATTGGGCGGCATGATTGGCATGCACGAACACGGCGACTTGCCCATTCCTGGCATTGTGCACATTGGCCAGCCGTATTACCGTGAAAACGGTTTGCCGCTGGGTGTGACCGAGGCCGAATTTGGCGTGATTGCTGCCAGTTGGTTGGAGGACAAAATTTTAGAACTGGGCGCGGACAAAGTGGCAGCATTCATTGGCGAGCCCGTCCAAGGCGCAGGTGGCGTGATTATTCCGCCCGCAACGTATTGGCCAGAAATTCAACGCATTTGTGACAAATACGGCATTTTGCTCATTTCAGACGAAGTCATCTGCGGCTTTGGGCGCTTGGGCACATGGTTTGGTTGCGAAACCATGGGCACAACGCCCGACTTTATGACCTTTGCCAAAGGCGTGACCTCGGGCTACATTCCGCTGGGCGGCGCCATGGTGTCTGACCGCGTGGCAAAAGTCTTGTTTGAAGGCGGTGATTTTAATCATGGTTATACGTATTCAGGCCACCCCGTTGCATGCGCCGTGGCAATTGCCAATATTAAATTGATGCAAGAACTCGACATCGTCAACACCGTCAAAAACAGCACCGCGCCGTATCTCAAACAAGCCTTTGAAGCGCTGAACGACCATCCGCTGGTGGTGGACGCGCAAACGCTGGGCATGGTTGGCGGCTTGGTGCTGATTAAAAACAAAGCAACGGGCGAGTTGTTTGACGACAGTGTTGGCGTGGGCATGATTTGCCGTGGCCATTGTTTTGGCAACGGTTTGATTATGCGCGCCGTGGGCAACCGCATGATTATTGCGCCGCCGCTCACCATCAGCCATGCTGAGATTGATGAACTCGTGCGTTTGGCGCGGCTGGCACTGGATGCGACGTATGCCGATTTACAAACCGCTGGCGTAATTTAAGCACTCAGGGGCTGGAAGATTGACAAATATGGTTGAAATACGTGAATTTTGCGCCACTTGACGTGCATTTTGTAACGGTTTGGGGCAAAATTCTACTTTGAATGGTTCGGCCTGATTGCGCTGAACGTGGTACTTTTAACCAAAATAAAATCGATTCAATCGTTGAGTTGTGCAACGGCTTTTGCTGATTTTATTTTTCTATTTTGTGGCACTTTTTTAATTTACCCAAGGAGTTTTATCATGAATGCAAAAATCTTACGTGCTTGTGGTTTGAGTTTGGTTGCCGTTTTGGTCATGTCCGCTTGCGGCAACAAATCGGCTCAAAAACCTGTTGAAGCTGCGCCTACTCCAGCCGTGGCAGGTGCGCCAGCCCAATTGACTGGACAAGTAAGCGTGTACAACTGGGCTGAATATATCCCTGAAACCTTTGTGGCCGACTTTAAAAAAGAAACGGGACTCAAAGTCAACTACGACACATTTGACACCGATGAAACGCTCAATGCAAAAATCATCACAGGCAACACAGGTTACGACATCGTTGTGCCAGGTGCTGCGTGGGCAGAGGGGCAAATCAAACAAGGCAAATATCTAAAACTAGATAAAAGCAAAATCCCAAATTTAAAAAACCTTGATCCAGAACTGATGGCGCAAATTGCCAAAGCAGACCCAAACAATGACTACCTGATTCCATGGGCTTGGGGCTTTACAGGCGTTGGGATTAATGAAGAAAAGGTCAAAAAAGCCTTGGGCGATATGCCGCTGCCAGAGAACCCGTTTGACTTGGTGTTCAACCCTGTTTATACAAACAAACTCAAATCGTGCGGCATTTTCATGCTTGATTCGGCCTCTGAGGTGTTGCCCGCAGCATTGCAATACATGGGCAAAGAATCCAACAGCACCAACGTGGCAGACTACACAGAAGCCTTGGAAAAGGTTCTTAAACCGGTGCGCGCGGATGTGCGTAAGTTTGGCGACTCTGGTGTGGTAAATGATTTGTCTAACGGCAGTTTGTGTGTGGCTTTGGCTTGGTCGGGCGACATCAATATGGCCTCCAAACGTGCCAAAAATCCAAATATTCGGGTTTTGATGGGCAAAGGCGGGATTGTATTTTTTGACACCATGGCCATTCCAGCCGACTCTAAAAATGTGGACAATGCATACGCATGGATTAACTACTACTTAGATGCAAAAGTAGGCGCAACCATGACCAACGGCTTAAATTACGCCACGGCCAATAAAGCGTCGCTTGAGTTCGTAAGCCCTGAAGCAAAAGCAAACAAAACCATTTTTGTTGAAGCTGATGCCTTAAAAAACATGGCAATGCGCCGCTTGCCTGAGTCACAAGACGCACGCAAAGCCGTTGTGACTGTATTTAGCCAATTCAAAAGCACCAAATAATCGCACCACCAACGCCTCGCAGCCTCATGCTGCGGGGCTTTTTATGGCCGATTCAATTCCCCCATCGATACCCCACTGATTACCCGCACCATTTACCTGCATGATTAAAGGAGACTTTTTATGAACGAGCGCATCATCCGAGACCCTGCTTATTTAAGCATCGACACATTAGTCAAAAAATTCGGCGATGTGACTGCCGTCAATAAAATTTCCATCGACATTGGGCAAGGCGAAATTTTTGCGCTGCTCGGCAGCTCAGGCTGCGGTAAATCAACCTTGCTGCGCATGTTGGCTGGCTTTGAGTCGCCCACATCCGGCAAAATTTTACTGGGCGGCCAAGACATCACCACAATCGCGCCGTATGAGCGCCCAATCAACATGATGTTTCAGTCGTATGCGTTGTTTCCGCACCTCACGGTTTGGGACAATATCGCGTTTGGCCTGCGCCGTGACGGTCTGGCAAAAGACGTGGTCGCCCAAAAAGTAGAGGCCATGCTCAAGCTCACACAGCTCACCCAATACGCCAAACGCAAGCCGCACCAATTATCAGGCGGCCAACAACAACGCGTTGCGTTGGCGAGAAGTTTGGCCAAAGAACCCAAATTGTTATTGCTTGATGAACCGTTGGGCGCATTGGACAAAAAATTACGTGAAGCCACGCAGTTTGAATTGGTCAACATTATTGAAAAAGTTGGCGTGACCTGCGTCATGGTCACGCACGACCAAGAAGAAGCCATGACCATGGCAAACCGGATTGGCATTATGTCCAACGGCGAATTGTTGCAAGTTGGCTCGCCATCTGAAGTATACGAAACACCGCGCACCGAGTTTGTGGCCGATTTCATCGGCAATGTGAATTTATTTGAAGGCGAAATTGTGCTGGAAGACGACGTGCAGGCCGAAGTCCAAACCGCAGACGCCTTACACGTGATTGACCATGCAATTACAGGTCAAGTGGGTTCAAAAATCACCATCGGCATTCGCCCAGAGAAAATCGACATCAGCAGCACCGCGCCAAACCAGCGCGGCAACCAAGCCAAAGGTGAGGTGATTGAAGTCTCTTATTACGGCTCTGACACCATGTTTTATGTCAAATTGGCAGGCACAGGCAAAGTGGTGCGCGTCCAAAATGCCAACACCAGCCGCCGCTTGGACGAGTCCGAAAAATTCACATGGGGCGACCAAGTGTATGTGTCTTGGACCTCGGAATCCATTGTTCCGTTATATCTATAAGCGAGGTGTTTGATGAAATACAACCGTAAAAGTCCAACCACACCGCGCAGCCCTTGGGGCAAGTGGTCTGTGATTGGCACGCCGTATTTGTGGCTGATTGTCATGCTGCTCGTGCCGTTTATTTACTTGTTCATGATCAGCTTGGCCGAAATGGTGCAAGGCGGTGGTTTTATGGACGTGTACCGCGACGGCGGCTGGTTTTTTAAAGACAATTACAGCCCCGTATTCAAAGACATTATGGACGGCGGTATGTATCGCGCCGCGTATCTGTCCTCGCTGTATTACGCGAGTTTGACCGCAATTGGTTGCTTAATTATTGGCTATCCGTTTGCGTATTTTATGGCGCGGGCGCGCAAAGAATTGCAACCGACCTTGCTGCTGTTTGTCATGTTGCCGTTTTGGATTTCAATGCTGATTCGCGTGTACGCAATCAAAATTTTGTTTGATGATTCGGGCTTTTTGGCCTCGACTTTATCGGGCGCGTTGATGGGGCTGGGTTTGATTGATGAGCCGCTGCATTTATTGGGCACGTCTTTCTCCATGATGTTTGGCATGATTTATGTGTATTTGCCATTTATGGTGCTGCCATTGTATTCGGCGCTGTCCAAAATGGATCCGCGTTATTGGGAAGCGGCGGCGGATTTGGGTTCAACCCCAATCAAAACCTTCTTCTTAATCACCGTGCCTTTGTCAAAATCAGGGATTGTGGCGGGCTTGATGTTGGTATTTATTCCATGCATTGGTGAATACGTGATTCCGCAATTGCTCGGTGGCGCCGACACCTTGATGATTGGGCGCGTGCTGGCCGATGAATACTTCCAAAACGCCGATTGGCCGCGTGCTTCGGCTTTGGCAATCACGCTGATTTTGCTGGTGCTTGTGCCAATGGCCATTTTAAACAAATACCAAGAAAAAACAGGAGAGTCTAAATGAAAGCGACGCATCGTTGGTTCTCCTTGGGTTGGATGGGCGCGGTTTATGCCTTTTTGTATTTGCCCATTTTTGTCTTGATACTGTTTTCTTTCAACAGCGGTCGCTCATCTGTTTGGCAAGGGTTTTCTACCGAAGGCTATGAGGCGCTGATGAGCGATTCACAAATGCTTGATGGTTTGTGGGTGTCGCTCAGAATTGCGCTGATTTCGGCCACGTTGTCGGCCATTTTGGGCACATTGATTGCATTTGTTTTAACCCGCTACAAGCGCTTTAAAGGCAAAGCGTTGTTTGGCTCGATGGCCAGCACGCCGCTGGTCATGCCTGAAGTCGTGTTGGGCTTGTCTTTATTGGTGGTGTTTAAGGCTTTAATCGGCATCCAAGGTGGATTTTTAACCATTATTTTAGGTCACACGTTGTTGGGTGCAGCTTATGCGGCCGTCGTTGTGCAAGCGCGCATGACCGAAGTGCCAAAGGCGTATGAGGAAGCAGCGCTGGACTTGGGCGCCAAACCGTTGACAACGTTTTTCTTGGTGACTTTGCCATTAATTGCACAGTCAATTTTGTCGGGCTGGTTGTTGGTGTTCACGATTTCATTTGATGATGTGGTGATTTCGCAGTTTTTGAACGGGCCTGGTGTGAAGCCGTTGCCAACCGTGATTTTTGAAAGCGCACGTTATGGCGCCAAACCTGTGGTAAATGCGGTGGGCGCGGTGATTGTGTTGTTTGTATCCACCTTGTTGATTGCGGGCAGCATTTACATCCAAAAACGTGAAAAACGAATTGCAAAAGAAATTGCGGCGGCGTACCGCGACGCGGCTTAAGGCTTTGTACACTGTAAGCTGTAAATTGTAAATTTTACACATCTATTCTTAATCTCTCATATTGACCATTTAAACGCGGCATAAAAACACCCTTAACCGGGTGTTTTTGTGCGTTCAGTCAATGACGTGCGTATTCAAGAAAACAGGGTCATTGCGGGCTTGACCCGCAATCTTTTCAAAATTGCACCATGCAATTTTTGACGCAGAATTTTTTACAGGCTCTGCGTTTATTGAATCCGCAAAGTGGCGTTGTTTTTGTACGGTTTTTAAATCAAAGTCAGAGCCACTTTGATTTATGCCACGCGGCCAATTGGTCGTTTTACTCGCTTATACGCGCAATGGCTTTTATAATTGGCGCATCTTCATTGAACTATAAAAGGATTTTGTATGACTTTAGCAATCAACTGGCAAGCGCTTGCCGCCACAATCGCCTTGGATGGCCGCGCATTTGTAAACGGCCAACGCGTGCCCGCAATTGACGGCGCAGTTTTCGATTGCATCAGCCCGCTCAATGGCAAAAAAATTGCCGATGTGGCGCGTTGCACCAAAGCGGACGTAGACGCAGCGGTTCTGAATGCCCGCGCGGCTTTTGAGGATGGACGTTGGGCGCATTTGTCACCCAAAAAGCGCAAAGAAATTATGATTCGCTTTGCCGATTTGATTCAAGCCAACGCCAATGAATTGGCGGTGATGGAAACCCTCGATATGGGCAAGCCCGTTGCCAACGCATTGGCGGTGGATGTCAATGCCGCACAAAATACCATCCGCTGGTACGGCGAGGCGATTGATAAAGTGTATGACGAAGTTGCGCCGACGTCGCGTGACTCGCTCGCGTTCATCACGCGTGAGCCTGTGGGGGTGGTGGCGGCGGTTGTGCCTTGGAATTACCCGCTGCTCATGACCTCTTGGAAAATTGCGCCTGCATTGGCGATGGGCAATTCGGTGATTTTAAAACCATCAGAAAAATCGCCTTTAACCGCGCTGCGTTTGGCTGAACTTGCGTTAGAAGCAG
Organism: Hydromonas sp.; assembly: GCA_017495165.1. Taxonomy (GTDB): domain Bacteria; phylum Pseudomonadota; class Gammaproteobacteria; order Burkholderiales; family Burkholderiaceae; genus Hydromonas. The sequence continues at coordinate 95,483 of JAFEII010000009.1, forward strand.
GGATTCCTGCGGGCGTGTTTAATGTGTTGCCTGGATACGGCCACGAGGCGGGCGCGGCGTTGGCCGAGCACATGGACGTCGATTGCATCGCATTTACGGGCTCAACTGCTGTCGGCAAACGCATCATGCAGGCCGCAGCGTCATCAAACCTCAAACGCGCTTGGATGGAGTTGGGCGGCAAATCGGCCAATATCGTATTTGCCGATGCACCAAACCTTGATGAAGCCGCAGCCGCAGCCGCAGGCAATGTGTTTTACAACCAAGGTGAGAGCTGCAATGCGCCCAGCCGCTTGTACGTAGAAGCCTCGATTGCGGATGAATTTATGGCAAAAGTGGCGGCGCACGTGGCCGCATTTAAACCAGCCAATCCGTTGGATGCCGCCACCAGTATGGGCGCGATTGTGGATGATGTTCAAATGAAGAGCGTGTTGAAATACATTCAATCAGGGGTTGACCAAGGCGCCACGCTGATTGCGGGTGGCTCGCAAGTGTTGGCTGAGACAGGTGGTTTCTTTATCGAACCCACAATTTTTATGGCACAGCAACACATGACGATTGTACAAGAAGAAATCTTTGGCCCCGTATTGGCCGCCATCCCGTTTGATACCGAAGCCCAAGCGATTGCGTTGGCGAATGACTCGATTTATGGCCTGCAAGCGGCGGTTTGGACGAGCAATGTGTCCAAAGCACACCGCGTGGCGCGTGCCTTGCGCGCAGGCACGGTGCATGTCAATCAATACAACGATGACGACATCACCGTGCCGTTTGGCGGTTACAAGCAGTCAGGCAACGGGCGCGACAAGTCATTGCACGCGCTGGATAAATACTGCGAGCTGAAAACCACGTGGTTGAAAATCGACCCAGCCTAATCAGCTCAATCAACTCAATTTTAAATAATCAGTCAAAGGAATTTTATGACCACGCAACACGCACCCACTTATTACGCCGCCACAGCGAATGCCAGCCCCGCGCGCCCCGCGTTACAAGGTGATATTGATATTGATGTCTGCGTGATTGGCGCAGGCTACACAGGCCTGTCCACCGCATTGCACTTGGCCGAACAAGGCTTTAAAGTCGTGATTTTAGAGGCCGCCAAAATCGGCTTTGGCGCAACAGGGCGCAACGGCGGCCAAATCGTCAACAGTTACAGCCGCGACATTGACACCATCGAAAAACAAGTCGGCATCGACGGCGCAAAGGTCTTTGGCCAAATGGCGTTTGAAGGCAATCGCATCATTCGCGAGCGCATCGCCAAGTACAACATTGAGTGCGACCTCAAAAACGGCGGCGTGTACGCAGCATTCACGGCCAAGCAAATGGGGCATTTAACCCACCAACAAAAATTATGGGCGCGTCACGGCCACAACCAAGTTGAAATGCTTGATAAGCAACAACTGCGCGACATTGTTGGCACGGATATTTACGTGGGCGGCTCGATTGACCATTCGGGTGGGCATTTTCATTCCCTGAATTTGGCGTTGGGTGAAGCGGCTGCATTTGAAAGCTTGGGTGGCGTGATTTATGAGCAATCGGCCGTGATTAAAATCACGCGCGGTGCGCAGCCGCAAGTCCACACAGCGCAAGGCTCGGTCAAATGTCGGACTGTGGTTGTGGCTGGCAATGCCTACCTGAATGGTTTGGTGCCAGAATTGGCCGCTAAAAGCATGCCGTGCGGCAGCCAAGTGGTCACCACCGCGCCATTGAGCGATGAAATGGCGCACAGTATTTTGCCAAAAGGCTATTGCGTTGAGGACTGCAACTATCTGCTTGATTACTACCGCTTAACGGGCGACAACCGCTTGCTGTTTGGCGGCGGCGTGATTTACGGCGCGCGTGATCCTGCCAATGTTGAAGCCTTGGTGCGCCCAAATTTAGAGCGCACATTCCCGCAGCTCAAAGGCGTCAAAATCGATTTTGCATGGACGGGTAATTTCTTACTCACGCTGTCGCGCCTGCCGCAAGTGGGGATTTTGGGCGAGCATGACAATATTTTTTACTCGCAAGGCTGTTCAGGTCACGGCATTACGTACACCCATTTGGCGGGCAAAGTTCTCTCAGAAGCGATTATGGGACAACGCGAGCGTTTCAACGCCTTTGCGCAATTGCCGCATTACCCGTTCCCTGGTGGGCGTTTGATGCGCGTGCCATTTACCGCCATTGGCGCGGCTTATTATAATTTGCGTGATAAGTTTGGGATTTAAATGATGGGCTTTAAACGATAAGTTTTAAATAATGGGTGTTTAAGCCTATTTGCGAGGTTGAAAAAAACCGCCTGCGTATTGTGTGCAGGCGGATTTTTTGCGGTGCGTATTTTCAATGTCAAGACATAAAAACGGCAAAACATCAAAACATCAAAACATCAAAACATCAAAACATCAAGACTGGCGCCATGGCAAGCCATCAAAGCACCAGCCGTTGATTTGGCGGCGGTGCGCGTGTGCATCAAGCTCACCTTCAAAGCCGCCCTCAATGTTATAAGCCGTGTAGCCCAGCGCGGTGGCGCGTTCGGCCGCCGCAACCGCCCGCACGCCGCTGCGGCACAAAAACAATAGTTTTTGAGTACGGTTTGCCACTTGAGCAAGTTGCGCATCAAAGTCAGGGTTGTTTGACATGTCAGGCCATTGTTTCCACGCAACCACCTGCGCATCAGGCACAAATCCAGCCCATGCCCGCTCGGCATCTGTGCGTACGTCAATCAAAATCGCGCCGTTTTGCCACCACGTAAATGCAAGGCTCGGCGTGATATCGCCCGCGTAAGTTGCGCTTTCTTGATGGGCGCCTGCATCGTGACGCACCCCAAGGTTCAAATTGGCTGGTACGGCTTCTAAAATGCGTTTGGGATTGGGCAGGTTCAGCCCGTTCATGAGCGCCACAAAGCCAGCCAAGTCTTGTCCCGCCAGTCGCGCATTGTGAGATTTTTCATGCCCAATGGTGCTGCTGGTGTTGCCGTTGTAATCGTGCCCAGGAAAAACCCGCGTGGTCGCTGGCAGGGTAAACAGGCGCTGGGTAATGCTGTGAAACATGTCCTCAGGGCTGCCCGACTGAAAATCCGTGCGCCCACAGCCGTTAATCAGCAGCGTGTCGCCCGTAAAAACCGCGTCGCGCCACACAAAACTCATGCTGCCCGCAGTGTGGCCGGGTGTGTGCAGCGCGGTGATGGTTTGTGCGCCAAACTCGAGCGTGTCGCCGTCTTGGAGCTGAATGGTTGCGCCACGAATCTGGCAATGTTCAGGCGCAGCGGTTTGCGCGCCCGTATGTTCGCTTAGCTTCGCAGCGCTGGTAATGTGGTCGGCGTGCGCATGGGTTTCAATCACCCATTTTAACTGCAGTTTGTGGCTTTGTAGGACGTCCAAATCGCGCTGCAGTTGCGTATCTACTGGGTCAATAATCACCGCTTCACGGCTTGCGCTGTCAAATAAAATATAGGTAAAAGTGCTTGATTGGGCATCAAAAAGCTGCAACATCGAATGGTTCATTTTAAAATCTCCTAAATAATTAATCTGATTAATGGTGAATCAAAACTACGCAAATTTGGCGAGCAGTGCCGCCACCTTGTCCGCAGGCATGTTTTCTTGTTCAATCATGCAAGCGACCATGGTAAAAAAAGATTTGTCCAGCGCCTTGCGTGCAGCGGCAAGCTGCTGCGCGATTTTTTCGCAGTCCGCATCATCGCTGATAAGCCGTTGTATTCCGCGCAGCTGTCCCTCTACTTTCGCAATGCGCGCAATGATTGCTTTTTTCTGACTGGCTTGTGTGAGATTGGACATAGGAAGTTTCCTTTGATTGTCGTTAGAGCTTGACTCAAATATACCCCATGGGGTACATTTGAGTCAAGCGTGTCGTTTTGCGACAGGTCTAAATGTTCAAGGAGGTGCTATGTCTTTACCTTATTTATCGTATCTATCCGCTTTGGTGGGCGGCATGATGATTGGTTTGGCCAGCTGGATGTTGCTGGCAGGTTTGGGGCGGATTGCGGGGATTAGCGGCATTGTGTCGGGCGCTTTGGTGGGGCAGCCCCGCCAGTTGTGGCGCGCTGCTTTTGTGGCTGGCCTGATTTTTGGGGGCGCAGCTGCGGCGTATTTTTTGCACATCGCCTTGCCCGTTAATCTGCAGCCTGCCTTGATTTTAATGGTTGCGGGATTGTTGGTGGGGTTTGGCACAGTTTTGGGTTCGGGTTGCACCAGCGGCCATGGGATTTGTGGGTTGGCGCGCGGGTCAAAACGCTCGTTTTTGGCTGTATGTGTGTTTATGTTGGCAGGGGTTTTAACTGTCACGTTGCGTCGTTTGTTGGAGGTTTAATATGCGGCGGATTCTGCTTAAATCGCAAAAGAAATGGCTCATGCTGGGCGCCGCCTTTGGTTCGGGCGCTTTGTTTGCGTTGGGCTTGGTTTTATCTGGCATGACTGACCCTGTCAAAGTCCAAGGTTTTTTAAATGTGGGCGGGATTTTGAATGCCGAGCGCTTTGGTGCGTGGCGCGCTGAACTCGCCTTTGTGATGCTGGGCGGTTTGTTGGTCAACGCAGTTGGTTTTCGCTTGACGATGCAACGGCGTCAAAAGCCATGGTTCGCAGAAAAATTTGAGCTGCCCACGCGCACCGATATTGATAAAAATCTGCTGGCTGGCGCGGCGCTGTTTGGCTGTGGCTGGGGCTTGGCGGGTTATTGCCCTGGGCCCGCTTTGGCGTCGATTTTGGTGGGCGGCGCGGGCGTGGTTCAATTTGTCTGCGCCATGCTCTTTGGCATGTGGCTGGCAAAAAAAGTAGTGAAATAAAAGTATGCAATATCAAACACAAAATACAAAAAGAAAGAGAATGAGTGGCGATGAATAAAAATAATATTTCAAAGTGGTTGCAGCAAATGAGCCTGCATTCTGGCGGCGCAATTACGGTCGTACAAACCCTGCGCAACGCGATTATGGCGGCCAGCGTGCTTGCCTCTGCAAGTTTGGTCGCTCTAATGGGCGTTTTGGCCAGCGTCGCCACACATCCATTGAGCCATCTTTTGGCTGCGATTGTTTTTGTATTGCTGAGCTGCTTTTGCTCGATTCGCACCATTTGGTTGCTCGCTGTTTTGGGTTTTCAGGCTCAGCAGCCTGAAGAGGAATTGCCCGCAACCGCCAAGCAAATTGGCTACGCGCTCACATGCATTAAAATCTCTGCAATCAGTTTGTTTTTGGCGTTAAGTGCCGCTGCAGTTGGGGTGGCGTATTTTCAAGGTATGTGAGTCCGCAATAAAAATACCCCAAAAACACGTTCTCGCATGCTGCGCTATAATTCAAACCGCATGACAAGCGGTATATTACAAATTACAACCCATCACAAAAGGAATTATCATGGCTCAAGTACTTATGCGCGGCACCCCAGTTCAAACCAGCGGCAACTTGCCCGCAGTTGGCAGCATTGCACCTGCATTTGAATTGCTCAATGCAAAATTAGAAACCATCAGCTTGGCCAGTTTGGCTGGCAAAAAAGTCGTTATCAGCATTTTCCCGTCGATTGACACCGCCACGTGCGCGTTATCGACCCGCAAATTTAACCAACAAGCCGCCGCATTAGAAGGCGTAACGGTGGTAACGGTGTCAGAAGATTTGCCGTTTGCGCTGGGGCGTTTTTGCGCCACCGAAGGCATTGACAACGTGCACACTCTGTCGGCATTCCGCTCAAGTTTTGGCACTGATTACGGGGTGGCTTTGGTTGACGGCCCGTTGCGCGGCTTGACCGCACGCGCTGTGGTTGTGGTTGATGGTTCAGGCAACGTGCTGCATTCTGAATTGGTGGCTGAAATCTCGGACGAGCCAAATTATGACGCAGCATTGGCTGCATTGGCATAAATCGCCAATCGCCGTGTCACACACAAGCGCCATTTGTTAGAATGGCGCTTGTTTTTTATTTAACGGACACATTATGTTTATTGACTCACATTGTCACATTGATTTTCCTGATTTGATGAATGATTTACCGCAGCTGCTTGAAAATATGCGCCAACACAAAGTCACGCACGCATTGGCGGTGAGCGTTGACGTGAGCGACTGGGCGCGGATTAAAACCATTATTGAAACCCACCCAAATATTTACGGCTCGGTGGGCACGCACCCTGATTACGAAGACGTACGTGAGCCAACGCTTGACGAACTCATCAATATGCTTGCGCATCCAAAAGTGATTGCCACGGGCGAGACAGGCTTGGATTATTACCGCCTGCAAGGTGACTTAGAGTGGCAGCGCAAGCGCTTCCGCACCCACATTCAAGCCGCACTTGCCACCGACAAGCCGCTGATTATTCACACGCGCCAAGCGCAACAAGACACGATTGAGATTTTGAAACAAGAGCAAGCCGCCCGCGTCGGCGGCGTCATGCATTGTTTTACCGAAGACGTCAGCATGGCGCGCCTGTCATTGGAACAAAATTTTTACATTTCATTCTCAGGCATTGTCAGCTTTAAAAACGCCAGCGTGGTGCATGAAACCGCCGCCTTTGTGCCGTTAGACCGAATTTTAATCGAAACCGACGCGCCCTATCTTGCGCCCGTACCGCATCGCGGCAAAACCAACCAACCCGCGTGGGTCAGCCATGTTGCTGAACGGATTGCCCAAATCAAAGGCATTTCTGTGGAGGAAGTTGCTGCAGCGAGTACCGAAAATTTCAAACGCTGTTTTAAATTGAGCGCGTTGACTTAACCCCGACTCTTTAAATTTCAAGTGTGAAGCAAAACCGTGCGCAACGCCCAATCAAGCGCCTCTCAGACGGTCAGAAATATGAGCTGGGTAAGGAAAAAGAGCGAGCGATTTGGGCGAAACATGACGTATAGTAGAGGTTTTTATAGCACAGCCTGTGCAAAAAAACTCAAAAAGGCCGCTCAAACGATGCAACGCAACATCGCTCAGCACGCGCATCAATCCAGACAAAATGTGCAGTGTTTTTTGTCGCCGTGGTGCATGTTCAGCTGTGCGCAAGCAATTTTCATCAAAAATAATGATGTGATTGCGCGGCCTCAAACGGATACTGCCCGCAGCACATCGTTCAAGTGATTTTAAAAAGGTGTTTATGTTGACCCAAACGCATGCCATTCAATTTAGCGACCCTTTGCCATTGCAAAGCGGCGCGCGCATCCGCGATTACACCCTGATGTACGAAACCTACGGCACGCTCAACGCGGCGGGCGACAACGCCGTATTGATTTGCCACGCACTTAACGCCTCGCACCATGTGGCAGGCATCAATGCGCAAGGCGAATTGGGGTGGTGGGACAACATGGTTGGCGCAGGCAAACCCGTTGATACCAACCGTTTTTTTGTGGTGGGCGTGAATAACTTGGGCTCATGTTTTGGCTCAACCGGCCCCATGCACAACAACCCAGACACAGGCAAACCCTACGGCGCAGACTTTCCGCTCATTACGGTGGAAGACTGGGTGGACGCGCAAAAACGCTTGATGGACGCGCTCAATATCAAACAATGGGCAGCGGTCATGGGCGGCAGCTTGGGCGGCATGCAAGCCTTGGCATGGAGCGTGCATTACCCAAATGCGGTGCGCAATTGCGTGGTGATTGCCTCAACCACCAAACTATCTGCGCAAAATATCGCATTTAATGACGTCGCGCGCCAAGCAATTTTGAACGACCCAGATTTTCACGGCGGACACTTTTATGCGCACGGCGTTGTGCCACGTCAAGGCTTGCGCGTGGCGCGCATGATTGGTCACATCACGTATTTGTCTGACGATGACATGGCAGAAAAATTTGGGCGTGACTTGCGCAACAGCGCCGATTATGGTTTTAACTACGGCGTTGAGTTTGAAATCGAATCATACCTGCGTTATCAAGGCGATAAATTCGCCGATTATTTTGATGCCAATACCTATTTACTCACCACCAAAGCCTTGGACTATTACGACGCGGCACGTGAATTTGGCGGCGACTTAAGCCGTGCGCTGGCCGCAACCCAAGCACGGTATTTAATTGCATCTTTTAGCACCGACTGGCGCTTCTCGCCCGAATGCTCGCGTGAATTGGTCAAAGCCTTGGTTAAAAACAAGCGAGCGGTTACTTACGCTGAAATCGACGCACCGCATGGACACGACGCATTTTTACTCTCAGATGCACGCTATCACAATGTGGTGAAAGCGTATTTTGATTTGATACCCACACAGGCAGACGCATGAACCACTCAGCCAAACCCACCATCAATCCCGCTCAACTCATGGCGGGCGACAAACGCACCGACTTTGAAGTCATTAGCCGCTGGATTGCACCCAACGCGCACGTACTCGATTTGGGCTGCGGCGACGGCAGCTTGTTGGCAAAACTCACCTTGGATAAAAACGTCACAGGTTATGGCGTAGAGTTGAGTGATGCCAATGTCCACGCCTGCGCACAAAAAGGCTTGCACGTTTTGCAACAAGACTTAGAAGGCGGCTTGACCTTTTTTGAAGACAACAGCTTTGATGTCGCGATTTTGTCACTCACCTTGCAAGCGGTGCACAAAACCGAAGCCATGCTGCGCGAAATCACCCGCGTGGGCAAAACCGCCATCGTCTCCGTGCCAAATTTTGGCTATTGGCCGCATCGATTATCGGTGTTTCAAGGCCGCATGCCCGTGTCCAAAACCCTGCCGTATCAGTGGTACAACACGCCCAACGTGCGCGTGCTCACCATGACCGACTTTGAACAACTCGCCACCGATTTGAACTGCACCATTTTGGATAAAGTCGCGATTACCGACGAGCAAGAAATCAGCTTTTTGCCCAATCTGCGCGGCAGTTTGGCCGTGTTTCGCTTGGCACGTAAATGAGCGGAAGTTTTTACATGAAACGTTAAACGGGTATTTTGCATCGCCAACCAATTATCACAACAAAGTAGGTTTTGACTTTGTTGCTCAACGGTTTTTAAACGTACGTGAAACAACGGAGGCAATATGAATCAAGCAGCTTTAAGTGGCAAAGTGGCGCTCGTCACAGGTGCAGCAAGCGGCATCGGCGAAGCCTGCGCCCGTGCTCTGGCAAGCGCTGGCGCAGCGGTGGTGATTGCGGATATGAATATGGCGGGCGCAACACGCGTGGCTGACGCCATTGTTGGCGCAGGCGGCAAAGCGCTGGCGCTGTGCATGGATGTGACCAGTGAGGCGCAAGTCAACGCAGGCATTGACGAAGTGGTGCGCCATTTTGGCCAAATTGACTTATTGCTCGCCAACGCAGGCGTGCAAATTGTCCATCCGATAGAGGATTTTCCGTTTGAGGATTGGAAAAAAATGCTCGCCATTCATGGCGACGGCGCATTTTTAACCACCAAAGCGGCCTACAAACACATGAAAACATCAGGGCGCGGCGGCAAAATCATTTATATGGGCTCTGTCCATTCACACGAAGCCTCGGTTTTAAAATCCGCTTACGTGTTTGCCAAACATGGTTTATTGGGATTGGCGCGCGTGGTCGCAAAAGAAGGTGCGCCGCACAAAATCCACAGCTACGTTGTGTGTCCGGGTTTTGTCTTAACGCCGTTGGTGGAAAAACAAATCCCAGAACAAGCCGCACGACTTGGCATTTCTGAATCTGATGTGGTCAAAAACGTCATGCTCAAAGCCACGGTGGATGGTGAATTTACCACGCTCGCGGACGTGGGCAATTTGGTGTGCTTTTTGGCGCAAGACGCAGGCGCATTGACTGGGCAGTCATTTAATGTGTCGCATGGTTGGAATATGAATTAGTTGCTGTGCGTAACACGTAACCAAGTTCATTTGTGGGTTGCAATAAAGTTGCGACGCTCAGACCCCGCATAAGCCGTAGCCTGCCATGAGCGCAGCGAATCGCAGGGTTTACTGCCGCGCCATCACCTGCGATTCGCAAAAATCGCTCATGGCAGGCTACGTGGGCTACGCGCTATTTTACGGAATTTTAGTGGCTTGGTTGTGCAAAGGTCTCTCCTTAACGCTCGTATATTGAAATGCCAGATAGTCCAAGTTAGTTTTGCCGAGTAAATCTTTTCTCATTGCAAGCACAATATTTCCAATTGCTTTTCTTCCAACATCAGGATTGGGGGCTTTTCCGTAGCTGTCTTTTACAAGCTCGACCATTTCATTTATTGCCAAAACAACCTCATCTGAGCAATATAACCATGATTGATATTGTTCTTCAAAAAACTCTCTTTTCGTTTTTGCAGAAGCGGAGTCGCCCAAAAATCCTTGCAACTTAATTAGCAATTTTGCATATTTTTCTTCTTTAAAACGTACTATTGATTCTTCCTTTTTAGTTCTATTATTGAAGTAATAAGTCATGTATGCGGCAAGAATTGCCGTAAAAATTGGAAACCAAAAACTCATGATAATCTCTTTCAAGATATTTAACCTTTCATTGCCAAAATACCCTGCGGTGTTTTCAAAATCTAAATGGAATAAGTTCGGTGGGTTACGCGACAGCGAGCAATCAAATGCAAATTCCGCGTTCGCTAACCCACCCTACGTCACCGCGTACCCCGCATAAGCCGTAGCCTGCCATGAGCGCAGCGAATCGCAGGGTTGTTCGTCACAGGCTACGTGGGCTACGCGCTTCGCAGCCTGTATGCCAAACCTGATGGGGTCAAGCGTTGAATTAAACACTTGTCTTTGCATGCGCATCAATAAATGCCACAAACTCAACAGGCAATTCGCTCCTTAAACTCAACACCTCGCCTGTGGCGGGGTGTTTGATTTTGAGCTCTTGCGCGTGTAAAAACATGCGTGTGTGTTTTTGTTTGGCCAGCTGTTTGTTAAGCTCAAAATCACCATATTTTTCATCGCCCACAATGCAATGCCCCAAAAATGCGCTGTGTACGCGAATTTGATGGGTGCGGCCTGTGTAGATTTTGACCCGAACGGCGGTGTAGTCTTGCAAAATTTGGTCAACATTAAAGCGAGAATGTGATGGTTGTCCGCCATCTTGTACCTGTACGCGCCGCTCGCCCGATGGCGTGAGGTATTTGTACAAAGGTGCTTTGACGTGGGTTTCTTTCTCGGCAAGCTCGCCCTTTAAAATCGCGTAGTATCGCTTGTCCATGTGGCCAGCGCGAATTTGCTCATGCATAAAAACCAGCGCACTGCGTTTTTTGGCCAAAATCAGCAGGCCTGAGGTTTCGCGATCAAGCCGATGGACGAGTTCTAAAAATTTCTGATGTGGATACGCCGCACGCAATTGCTCAATTACGCCAAATGAAATCCCCGAGCCGCCATGAACCGCCAGTCCTGCGGGTTTGTTAATGACCAATAAATAATCATCTTCAAACACCACAGGCAACGTCACTGCGCGACTTTTTGGGACGGCGTTTAACGTAGGTTCTGCCACGCGCACGGGCGGAATGCGCACCATGTCACCCAAAGCAAGTTTGTATTCGGCATCCACGCGCCCTTTGTTAACGCGCACCTCGCCTTTGCGAATGACGCGGTACACCCAAGTTTTGGGTACGCCTTTGCAGATGCGTAATAAAAAATTATCCAGCCGTTGGCCGGCATCGTCGTCTGTGACCGTGTATAGACGCACTGCGACTTCAGGCTGCGTTTGCGCTTGATGTGGTTTTTTTTGCTGAAATGTCTTGCGTAAGTCGTTCATTTTGTTATAATTTCGAGGCTGTTTTTTAGTCGTTCGCAAAAGTAGCTTTAAGATAAAGCCTAACGCCATTGGGCGGTTCGCGGGCACAAAGATTATCAAACGGCATTGTACAGGTTTAACCGATTTTCCCCTATGTGTTTTGACGCTCAAACAGCGCCTTAACACGCAAAAAACGGATGTTCACACATTGATTTTGCGGGTACGCGCGAACGGCGCTGCTCGGATTTGAATGTGGACACAAAAGAAATAGAGACGAAGAATTAAGGTTGGTTGCGGCAAGTAATATTTGCGGCGGCCAATCAGCAAGGTGCAACTCCTTGCCGTTGACGGCGCGTCAAAACAAAAATGCGCCGCTCAATATTAGTGACATACTGCGTGTGATAACACAAAAAACACACGTTTTTCAAACCAGTCGTGGCTTTTACGAATGCGCGTGCTTGCATTTAAACGCGTTTACCCCTGTACACACGGGTCAAGACCGCTGTTGCGTTTAACTGAAATTTAAGTATTAATTGATTTTTGGCGTTTTTAACAAACGTTCCGCCGCGCACTCTATGCGTTGTGATTTCTTCTCTATACTCCTTTGCGTCTCGAACATGGCTGGCAACGCTGATAGTTGCCGCATTATGCGCAGACAACGTCTGCAAAGGAAACTCCATGAAACGCATGTTAATTAACGCAACACACTCAGAAGAGTTGCGCGTCGCGATTGTTGATGGTCAAAAACTCATCGACATCGACATTGAAACCGAAGGGCGCGAACAGCGCAAAGGCAATATTTATAAAGCATTGGTCACGCGTGTTGAACCGTCGCTTGAAGCCTGTTTTGTCAATTATGGCGAAGAACGCCATGGTTTTTTACCATTTAAAGAAATCGAACGCAGCTATTTCAAGGCTGGCGTAGATGCACGGACTGCGCGCATTCAAGACGCGATTGTTGAAGGCCAAGAGCTGATTATTCAGGTCGAAAAAGAAGAGCGCGGCAACAAAGGTGCGGCTTTGACCACGTTTGTCTCATTGGCAGGGCGCTACATCGTGTTGATGCCAAACAACCCGCGTGGCGGCGGCGTGTCGCGCCGCATCGAAGGCGAAGAACGTCAAGAGTTGCGCGAAGCCATGAGCGCACTCGAAATTCCACAAGGCATGAGCATCATTGCCCGCACCGCAGGTATTGGCCGCTCATCAGAAGAATTGCAGCATGATATGGATTACTTGCTGCGTCTGTGGGGCGCGATTGATGGCGCAGCAACGCCGTCATTTGATGGCGCTGGCGCACGTCAAAATCCAGCACCATTTTTAGTCGTTGAAGAGTCGAGCTTAGAGATTCGTGCGATTCGTGACTATTTTTCCCCCGATATTGGCGAAATTTTAATCGACAATGCCGCTATTGCCGAGCAAGCGCGCAGCTTTATGGAACACGTGATGCCGCACATGGCAAACCGCGTCAAACACTATGTTGACGACGTGCCTTTGTATTCGCGCTTCCAAATTGAACACCAAATCGAAACCGCGTATTCGCGCACCGTACCGTTGCCATCAGGCGGCGCAATTGTGATTGACCACACCGAAGCTTTGGTTTCTGTTGACGTCAACAGCGCACGCGCCACACGCGGCACAGACATTGAAGACACCGCATTTCGCACCAACTGCGAGGCGGCGGAAGAGGTTGCACGTCAATTGCGTCTGCGTGATTTGGGCGGCTTGATTGTGATTGATTTCATCGACATGGAATCGACCAAAAACCAGCGTGAAGTCGAGGCACGCCTCAAAGACGCGTTGCATTACGACCGCGCCCGCGTTCAAATGGGTAAAATTTCACGTTTTGGCTTGATGGAACTCTCACGCCAACGCCTGCGCCCATCATTGTCCGAAGGCTCGCACACCACGTGCCCGCGCTGTAACGGCACGGGCGGGATTCGCGACATCGAGTCATCAGCATTGCATATTTTGCGCATCGTGCAAGAAGAAGCCATGAAAGAGCAAACTGCCGAGCTTAAAGTGCAAGTGCCTGTTGACGTGTCTTCTTATTTATTGAATGAAAAACGCGCTGAAATTCACCATTTAGAAGCGCGCACCAAAACCAAAATCGTTTTGATTCCAAACAAATATTTGGAAACCCCGCATTACAAAATCGACCGTCTGCGTCAAGATGATGAGCGTTTAGACGTGGTTCAGGCGAGTTATGACCAAGTTGAGAAACCGTCAGAAGACGTTGATTACGCAAAGAAAGAATCAGCCAACAAGCAAACGCCAGTGGTGAAAGGCGTTGTCCCAGCCAGCCCTGCGCCAATGCCCGTTGAAAAAACAGCCGTTGCTGCGGTCGCGCCAAAGATGGGCTTATTCGCCAAAATTAAATCATGGTTTGGCGGCGCAGCGCCAGCCGTGGTGGTTGAGCATGAAGTCAAAAAGCCCGCAAGCCGTAACGCCAATTCACGCAATGCGCATAACAACCGCAATCGCGCCGATGAGCGTGGCGGGCGCGCAAATGAGCGCCGTCGCAACAACAATCGAGGTGAGCGCAAAGATGACGCAGCAGCAACCACCGCCGATGCGCCGCGCAAGGATGCAACAGAGGGGCGCCGTCCAAATAACCGCACGCAGGTCAAAGACGTGGCGGACAAAGCGGTTGAAGTGACAGTTGAGACCAAGCAAACTGAAGCGCGCGAACCGCGCCAGCCGCGTGCGCCACGCCCATCGCGCAACCGAAATGAGCGTAAAGAGCCTGCGGCACAAGCGCCTGTTGAGTCTGAAGTCGTTGCGTTGATTGCGCCAACTGTTGAGCAAGCTGTTGAGCAAACGCCAGCCTTGGTTCAAAACAACGTGCAAGCAGATGATGTTGTCGCTGCGCCAACCGAGCAGCCACGCGAGAAACGTGAACGCCGCAGTCGTGGTGGTCGCGACCGTCGTGAACGTCGTGAGCGCCGTGAAGGTACTGCAAATGATGGTGCGCCAGAAATGAGCGCCAGCGCGAATACAGTGTCGCACCTGATGGTGGCGGATACGGCTTTAGACCACACGCCGATTGTGATTCAAGTGAGCGCGCCAGTCACCAGTGCCGCACAGGTTGAGGTATCTGCACCCCCCGCAGCCAAACCAGCCGCACAACCCGTTGTTGAAAAAACGGCTGAGAAAGCTGTGGCGCCAGTTGCACCGGTTGCATCAGTTGCACCAGTTGCTCCAGCCAAGCCTCTGACGCAAACACTCAATGACGCCGGTCTGGAGTTGGTACAAACCATTGCGAGCGACACGCCATACACCATGGCCGCACCTGTGCGTAGTCACCCACCACGTGAGCGTAAGCAGCGTGTGGTATTAGAAGAAGCGCCTTTACAAATTGTTGAGACGCAAAACTAACCACAAGCATTGCAAGTAAAAAATAAAAAAACGCACATCATTGTGCGTTTTTTTATTGGGCGTGGGTTGAATTGGCTTTTTTAAACAATGCCATCTGAATCAGGCACATGGCAGAGTGGTGTTCGCCAAAAATCTGCAGTCATTTCTCTCGATTCTGATTTGCTGCAAGCATGGTGCGAATTATACGACCCAGCATTAGAGAACAAGATCGCACGTGGTTTACCCTTTCACCTCTTTATTAGGCACTTTCACGAAAAATAAAAATCGCGTCAAAGGGAATATCCTTTGACGCGATTTTAAAGTAGCCATCCCGACTCTAATTTGGCTTATGAACAATTTTTACGGTTTTGCACCGTGAATGTAACAACAAAAACGTCATTTGCCCGCGGGTAATGGCACGTTACTTGGACGCTGCTTCAATCTCAATTGCAACGGCCTCTGTAATGATGGCATTGACCTCATCCCCTACTTTCACCTTGTCCAAATCAATTTCCTGAGGCACATCAATTGTGACCGTCTTATGTGCGCCACGCAAAGTCACGTTGCGCTCTTTTCGATTGACAGCTTTAACAATTGCTCTTATTTCTGTCTGATGGGCTTCAAGTGCGCCTGGCTTTTGACCTAGCTCTGCAGTTGCAGCATCCGAGTGTTCAGTACGCTGAGGCACACCTGCACGTTTATTAACAGGAACTAAAGTCAAAACAACCCCTTTGACGTAACGAACGACCAAATTGTCACCCAGTTTAATTTGGTCAAAATTTCTAATCTCTTCCGAGGCGTTCAAATCGTACTTATCACCATTTTCAGTTTGAACAGTCAAGTGACGTTTCTTTTTATCAATTTTGATGACTTTGGCGCTTAATTTAACTTCAAGCACTTCACCTTTGCTGTTATCGGCCGATACGGTATGTGCAGGTGTTTGGGCTTGCACGTAATTGAAAGAGCCTGCCATAAATAAAGCAGCAAACAAAGCAAGGGATTTTTTTTTTCATAAACATCTCCAATTTCTAAAAGGTTAAAATTATAATTAGCACTCAAGCATGTCATTCAAAAAAGAATGAACTGTAAGAATTAATGCTCAAATGCTCCTAATTATATAACTACATGAGACCTTTGCACAACAAAGTAAAAGCCACTTTGTTGTGATAATAGAGGGCAAAGGGCAAGCAAATGACCAAATACACGGCCAAAAATGCTGGCGCAAAGACGTGGGGCTGTTCTAAAAATCGCCTTTAGCGTATTAAATTACGTCAGGAGTTGGCCTGCGTAAATTAATTCAAATCGAGAGGCTGGGGGTTCATGTTTTTGGCGAATACCATAGCTTAAAAATGTGCAGCGCTTTGTTCAATCGGCTTGTTCAAATGGAGAACAAATGGTTGATTAAGTCTTGTACAGGCTTTGGTGTGCCAAAATCGGCTTGGTTTTCTGATGCAATCCATACGCCAGCACGATTTTTAGAAAAAGTAAGCGCTTCCTCGCTCGATACATCAATCAACCAAGGCTCAATTTTGAGCAAGCGGTGCGTGAGCTTGTGCGACATGGCAGGCAGCGCTTTTGGCTGAGCCGCATGCATGTGTGCCGCGTTTTCAGGAAAAGCATACATTTGCGCCCAAATGCCCGCAGCGGGGCGCGGCTCAAGCCACAGGCGCCCATTGTGACGGTAGATAAAAAAAGTAAGGTGAACGATTGGCACAATGGTTTTGGCTTTTTTGCGCGGCAAATCTGCAACCAAGCCCCGCGCCAAAGCGGCGCATTCGTTTTGTAATGGGCACGCGTGGCACAGCGTCTTACTGCGTGAACAAAGGCTTGCGCCCAAATCCATCAAGCCCTGCGTGTAAGACTTCAGCCCAGCCGCCAAATTCATATCCAAGGCTTTTGCATCCGCTGCATTAAATAACTCACGTTGCGCGATGCCCCAAAGCCATTTGTCGTTGGCCGCGCTCGGCGCAGCATCAACCCCGAATCTGCGCGACAACACGCGTTTGACATTGCCGTCCAATATCGCGGCAGATGCACCGTAAGCAAACACGGCAATTGCGGCAGCGGTAGACGCACCAATTCCTTTCAGAGTGATCAACTGCTCGGGGCGTTCAGGAAAGCGGCCTTGCCATTGGGAGGCCACCGTTTGGGCGCAATGATGCAGGTTTCTGGCGCGGCTGTAATAACCCAGTCCCGCCCAAAGTGCCAGCACTTGGTCAAGCGGCGCAGCGGCAAGCGCATTGACGTCAGGGAAATGCTGTAAAAAATTGGCGTAATAGGTTTTCACCGTGGCCACTTGGGTTTGTTGCAGCATAATTTCGCTGAGCCAAATTTTGTAAGCGTCCGTGGTGTTTTGCCATGGCAAATCATGGCGGCCAAATTGGCGCTGCCATTGCACAATATGTGCGGCGAAATTGGATTTTTTAGGCATGAATCGCTTTAGAGGCTGGTTGACAAACTGGGCAAAAAAACGTGGCGCGTTGGCCTTGAACCATTCGCATAATGGGTGCAGCGCATGCGTGGCATGGTGCGCCTGTGCGGCCATACACGTTGTAATGCATCTGAAAATACCCGCTGGCGCCATCACTGTTCACAAAGTCTTTGAGCGTGCTGCCGCCCTGAGCAATCGCTTCTTGAAGCAGGTGCTTAATCTGTACCGCCAATTGCTCGCATTGCGCGCGGGTTAAATCAGCGCAGGCAGTTTCGGGGTGGATTTTGCAACGAAACAACACCTCGCAGGCGTAAATATTGCCCACACCCACCACCATATCGCCCGACAGCAAACCCTGTTTAATCGACATTTTGCGCGTGCGGCAGCGTGCAAGCAAATGCGCGCCCGTAAACAATGCATCAAATGGCTCAATCCCCAACTGAATCAAACGCGGATGCTGTAAATAATCGCCATCGCGCACATCATGCCAATGCACAGAGCCAAAGCGGCGCGGGTCATGATAGCGCAACACGCAGTCATCAAATACCCAATCGATGTGGTCGTGCTTTTGGGGCGCAGCATCCAGCGACGCAATCCGCAAACTGCCAGACATGCCAAGATGAATCATCAAAACGCCGCTCGCGCCATCATGGCACAGGCAATGCACCAACAAGTATTTGCCACGCCGTGACGTATGCGTTATCAGCGCATTGTGCAAAATTTTGGCAAGTTTTGGCTCAACAGGCCAGCGCAACGACGGATTGCGCACCTCAACACTGCGCACGGTTTTGTGCGTAATGTGTGGGCTAATCCCAAGGCGGGCAACTTCAACTTCGGGTAATTCGGGCATAATCGACTCATAAATTGTTACAATGTGACCAACAAGGCTTGGCCTAACTTTAAAATCATACAGGAATTTAAAAATGTTCAAAAGCACGTCAAAAATCACGCTAAAAAGCACGTCGCATCGCATCAATATTATTTCGGGGCTCTGCGCCGTTTTTTTTGCGGCAGCGCCCGCAGCATACGCGCAAAATGCCCCAGAAATTGTCAAACAAGACCCAAGCGTGGAACAAACCGCTCAAATCCCACAGCCAGAATACAATTTGCCAAAAGTCAAAACGACCGGCAAAATCGTCTTTGCCAACCTTTTAAGCAATGTGGCCGTTGACCGCAATCAGCCCAAAATGGCGTTCCAAGGCTATATGTTTTTGGCTCAAACAACCCGCGACCCGCGCTACGCCGAGCTGGCCTACAAAGTGGCCGAAATGTCTGGTGACCTAGACGGCGGCATTGTTGCCGCCAAACTCCTAAAAGAAATTGCCCCCAACGCATTGGTTGGCCAAGACCTTATCAACCGCCTCAAACTGACAGACGCATACGCGCAAATCGACCAGCAAAACTACCGCCCAGCATATGATGCAGCCAAAGCGATTTTGGTTAACGAACCAAAAAACACCGCAGCATTGTCACTGCTCATGGACGTATCAAATCGGCTCGGTTACGACAAAGAATCCTTGGCAGCAGCCGAAAAATGGCTGGCCTTAGAGCCCAAAAACCCAGAAGCCATGAACAGTTTGGGCTATTATTTGGCCGACAAAAACATCCGTTTGGCGCAAGCCGAGCAGCTCATAAAAGCCGCGCACGAGCAGCTGCCCAATGCCGCGCATGTCTTGGACAGCATGGGCTGGGTTGCCTATCGCCAAGGGCGAATTTCTGAGGCATTGCAATACCTTCAAGCCGCCGTCAACCTAGATGCACACCACGATGCGTTGTTGCACTACGGTGAGGTTTTGTGGCAAGCAGGCGAGCAAACTCAAGCCTTGACGCAACTAAAAGCCGCTCGCGCCCTCAACCCCTTATCCAACGAACTGCGTGACCTACTTGAGCGCTTAAATATTCCATCAGCCAGCCTCAACGCCGAACAACCAACGAAAGCCAAATAATGCGAAAACTACTCGGCTGCTTTTTAATCCTCACGCTATCGGCCTGCGCATCGCTCAAACCTGTGCGCAACCCCGATGATGTCAACGACCGTGTCAAATTCTCAATGGACGCACGCTTCTCCGTCAACTACGTCGAGGACACAAAAAACAAAAACCTCACCGGCAAAATGCAATGGGAAGAATCCAATCGCGCCACCGACGTGGTGCTGGCCAGCCCAATCGGCAGCGCAATGGCCAGCCTGCACCTCACCAGCAATGAAGCCGTACTTAAAACCTCAAGCGGCGAAATGTATGTGGAAAAAACCGCCGAAGAACTGCTGTATCGCATGCTCGGCTACGAGTTGCCACTCAGTGATTTGCGCAAAATGATCGGTTCAAAAGACGTGCCATTGCCCGATGGCGCCAAGTTTAACGAATGGTCGGCGCAAGTTGATCAACGCTTTGAAAACCCAAACTTAGCAAAAAAATTAACCATCACCCGGCAAAAACCAACACCACTGACCATGATTTTATTTATCGACGAGCGCAGCGACTTTCAGAGCCATGACTGAACACCTCTACCAAAGCCCCGCCAAAATCAACTGGTTTTTGCACATCACCAGCCAGCGTCCAGACGGCTACCACCTGTTAGAAACCGTCTTTCAGCGGATTGACTGGTGTGACGAGATCCGCATCACACCGCGCAATGATGGCATTATTGCGCTCGCAGGTGACCTATCAGGTGTTCCTGAATCCGCCAACCTCGCACATCGCGCCGCCAGCGCCCTAAAAAACACCGCAGGCCGCGTTGCGCTCGGCGCCACCATCCATTTAACCAAACGCATCCCAACGGGCGCAGGCTTAGGCGGGGGCAGCAGCAACGCCGCCACCGTATTGACCGCCCTAAATCAGATCTGGGCGCTGCACCTGCCCAACCAAACACTGCAACAAATCGGTTTGACCTTGGGCGCGGACGTCCCTTTTTTTGTGAGCGGCCACGCAGCCGCCTACGCCACAGGCGTGGGCGAAGCGTTGCAAGAAATCACGCTCCCCAAACGTGATATTTTTATCATCAGCCCCAATGCCCACATTGCCACCGCCGCCGTGTTTCAACACCCAGCACTGATTCGAAACCACCCGCCGCTGCAACTTACGCCCCATGAACTGAGCCAATGCATGGCGCAACCCGCCCAGCAATCCCGTTTTCAAAACGACCTAGAACCCGCCACATTCGCACTCAATGCACAGGTTCAAAAAGCATTCAACCTGCTGCGCAACGCAGCCCCCAACGCGTGGACACGCATGAGCGGCTCAGGCGCAACCGTTTTTTGTGCACCGACTTTGGTTGAGGAATATGAGGCATTGAGAATGCTTGAGGCCGATTTGGGCTGTTTTGACTGGGGCGTGCGTTGGGTGGCTGTTGCGTGATGCTTCTTCGCCAGATACGGATGGTCGTAAATCGGCGCAGGAATGGCGGCTGTGCGTTTTTAGAGGTTTTGTTACGCTTTTGTGAAAAATCGATACATTGAGTCGCTCCACAAAAAAACACCGCAGCGTCTTCAAACGCAGCGGTGTTTTTGATTGGGTGATGCTTGCAAAAAAACAAAAAGCAAAACAAGAATAAGAATTTATTGAACTGTCTTTTTCGCTTCAGCCGCCAATTTGTCTTCATAAAACTGTTCAAAATTCACTTCGGTCAAATGAAGTGGTGGCAACGTGGCGCGGGTGAGTAAGTCTGACACATTTGCGCGCAGATACGGGTAAATCATCGATGGGCAAATGATGTTGAGCACCGCGTTGAGTTGGTCTTCAGGCATGTTGCTGATTTCAAAAATCGCAGCTTGTTTGATTTCGAGGATGAAAAACACCTTTTCTTCCAAGCGCGCAGTTAACGTGACGTTGACTTGTACTTCGTACGCATCCGCGTCCAAAATGCGGTTTTCTGAAGAAACCTCAATCGCAACTTGTGGCGCATTCTCTTCAAGAAAAATTGCAGGTGCGTTGGGCAACTCAAGCGATGCATCTTTCAAATAAACGCGGCGTAAGTCAAAAGTGGGTTGAGCTTGTTCTGTCATGTTAAATCCTTGGTTGGTGGTTAAAGTTGAAGCTAAAATCAGGTGAAACAAGTTTTAATACAAAAATACAAAACATACGAAAAACAATCTGCTTAAACAATGGCGCTGGTTACGCGCCAAGCAGCGGCATGAGTTGGGCGGCTTTGTCCAACGCAACCAAGTCGTCAAACCCGCCAACGTGCGTTTGTCCAATGTAAATTTGTGGGACGGTGCGTCGTTGGGTGCGAGCCATCATGGCTTCGCGCTCAGCTGGGTTTTCGTCAATTCGAATTTTGTGAATTTCGGTCACCCCTTTTTGTTTGAGCAGAGCTTCTGCGCGGGTGCAGTATGGGCAATAACCCGTGGTGTACATAGTGACTTTTTGCATGAGATGTCCTTACTTAATTAGCGGCAGTTGTGCGTCGCGCCAAGCCGTTAAACCTTGCTCGAGCACGTGAACTTGTGTGAAATCATTTTTGGTAAAAACCGCAGCGGCTTTGGCTGCTGTCACGCCACGTTCGCAAATCAGCAAAACAGGCTTGTCTTTTTTGAGTTTCAGTAAAGGCAATTGTTCGTTAATCATGGCAAAAGGCAATGATTTTGAGCCAGCGATATGACCTGCTGCGAACAACGCAACATCACGCACGTCCACCACTTGGGCTTTTGCATTAATTAAAAGGCTGGCAGCGCTCGTTGATAAACGTGAGACGCCTCGGTTTGAGAGCGACATCCACAACAAACCAAGTGCCGCGCACGCTGCTGTAATGACTAAGGCCAAATTAATGCCGTGTAAAAAGAAGTCCACAATATTCCAATCAAAAAAACAGGTCAAAAAGTGTTTGTATGAGCCCAAAACGCACCCTCAAATCAAACATAAGGGCGCATTATAGAATAGAATACGCTGCGCGTCCAAAACTCCTGTGAGTTTTCATACGTACGGGCAGCATCAAAAAAGTGCCTCATTTATGCCTCATTTTTAATCCAAGGATTTGATATGTATAAAGTTGTTTTGTTTCGCCATGGCGAAAGCCAATGGAATTTAGAAAACCGATTTACAGGTTGGACCGACGTCGATTTGACCGAAAATGGCCGTGCGGAAGCTGTGCGCGCAGGTCAATTGCTTAAAGCCGCTGGCTTTAAATTTGACGTGGCCTTTACGTCAGTGCTCAAGCGCGCTGTGCGCACCTTGTGGGGCGTTTTGGACGAAATGGATCAAATGTATGTGCCCGTGCACACCGATTGGCACTTAAATGAGCGGCATTATGGCGCGCTGCAAGGCCTAAATAAATCTGAAACTGCTGCCAAATATGGCGACGAACAAGTGCATATTTGGCGCCGTGCCTATGCGATTGCCCCCAATCCGCTCGCGCCCACAGATGAGCGCGCCCCGCACCATGATGCGCGGTACGCCCACGTAAACCCCAACCAGCTGCCGTTGACCGAGTGCCTCAAAGACACCGTGGAGCGCGTTGTCCCGTATTGGGAAGAATCGATTGTGCCGTTTATTGAGGCGGGCAAAAACGTGGTCATTGCCGCACACGGCAACAGTTTACGTGCGCTGATAAAACACTTGGATCATATCAGCGATGACGAAATTGTTAATTTAAATATCCCAACCGCGCAGCCACTGGTGTACGAGTTGGATGCCAATTTTAAACCGATTCGGCACTATTACTTGGGCGACGCAGACGCAATCGCCGCCGCGCAAGCCGCTGTGGCCAATCAAGGTAAATCTAAATAATCTCAAAACGAGGTTTTATGAACAATTATTTAACAAACATGGTGGAGTCTATGAAAAAAGCAGGTCTGGTATTAAGCGGTGCAGTAGCGGGGGTTTTATTGAGCGTGGGTTTGAGCGCTTACGCTGAAAAGCCCTTGCCTGTTGGCGAGTTGCAAAAATTTTCGGGCATTATGAATTTGATAAAAAATCATTATGTGGACGATGTCGCCGATGAAAAAATCATCGATAACGCGATTTCAGGCATGGTCAAAGAGCTCGACCCGCACTCTGAATATTACGGTGAAAAAGAATTTAAATCGCTTCGAGAAGATTTAAGCGGTAAATTTAGCGGCGTGGGTTTGGAAGTTCAGCCCGGCAAAGGTGCAATTCAAGTGGTTTCCCCTATTGAGGACACGCCCGCATTTAAAGCAGGCGTGCAAGCAGGCGACTCAATTGTCAAAATTGACGACATGCAAGTGTCTGCCATGAAAGGGATGACCGATGCCATTTCCAAGTTGCGTGGCAAAGAAGGCACAACTGTGCGCATCACGGTGGTGCGCAAAGGCGAGTCCAAGCCATTGATTTTTAATATTGTGCGCGCTGTGATCAAATCGCAAAGCGTGAAAGGCAAAGTCATTGAGCCCGGTTATGCCTGGTTGCGTGTGACCCAATTCCAAGAGGCGACGATGCAAGAGTTTGCCGCTAAAGTGAATGAACTGTACAAAAGCGGCGAAATCAAAGGCTTGGTTTTAGATTTACGTAACAACCCTGGCGGCTCGCTGGATACGGCTGTGGGCATTTCTGCCGCGTTTTTAAAGCCAGATGTACCCGTGGTTAGTTCAAAAGGCATTCACATGCCTCCAGAAGTGCGCATTGCCAACCGCAAAGATTACGCACGCGGCGGGCGGGATTTCCTGCAAGGCTTGCCAGAAGGCTTAAAAAACGTGCCAATGGTTGTCTTGGTGAATGGCGGCTCAGCGTCAGCCTCAGAAATCGTATCGGGCGCATTGCAAGACTACAAACGTGCCACGATTATGGGCTCGACCACCTTTGGCAAAGGCTCCGTTCAACAAGTGATTCCGCTCAATGATGGTAAAACCGGCGTAAAAATCACGATTGCACGTTATTATTTGCCTTCAGGTAAATCCATCCAAGCGCGTGGCGTGGTGCCTGAAGTGCTGGTTGATGATTTTATCAACGGTAAAAATGGGCGTTATTCACGTGAATCGGACATGATTGGGCATTTGTCCAACGACAGCGGCGTGGCGATTGACAAGCCGCGTGATATCTGGAGTGACTGGGCGGAAGAGGAAGATGAACCGGTTAAAACAGATAAAGACAAAAAAGAAGAGCCTATTAAATACGGCGAAGCAAATGACTTTCCGCTTGAGCAAGCGTTGCATTATCTAAAAGGCGAAACCGTTGTGACCAGCAAGAAAAAGACCGAGCCAGCAGTAAAGGCGGTCAAATAAACTTGGTTTTAAAAGGATATTTGATGTTTTGTAAAGCCGTGCAGCGCTCAAGCTGCGCGGCTTTATTTTTGATTGTAGGTTCTAAGCGCGGTGGTTAAATGCTGCGCACACAATGTTGTGCGCACAAACAGGTACGCGTTTATGTAAGCATGTAGGCAAGCATTTAGGTACAAAAAAACCCGCAAAGCGGGTTTTTTTGTTACAAGCTATTCAAGCACGGAGAACCGTGCAATGAATTATTTGTGAGCAGCGTCTTTAACTGCTTCGCCAGCTTTAGCAGCAGCGGCTTTAGCAGCATCAGTAGTTGCAGTTGCAGCAGTTTTAGCAGCGTCAGTAGTTGCCATTGCAGCAGTTTTAGCAGCGTCAGTCGTTGCAGTTGCAGCAGTTTTAGCAGCGTCAGTTGTTGCAGTTGCAGCAGCTTTAGTTGCGTCAACAGCAGCAGTACCAGTCGCTTTAGCAGCGTCAACAACAGGTGTTGCTACAGGTGTTGCTACTTCAGCTTTTTTTTCAGAACAAGCAGCCAAAACGCCAGCTGCAACCAACAATGCTACCAATGATAATTTTTTCATGATTTTACCTATAAATAAAAGTAATTAAAAGCAGCGCATCTTCAACAGAACGTTGCGGATTCACGCTACTTGAGCATTATACCTCGATTTTTTAGCAAGCTGTCAATAGGAAACATCATTTTTGTGGTTTGGTAGATTGCAAGCCTTATTTAAAAGGGTTTTCAGGTTTGCGATTACTAACTTGAACGCTTCCCGACTCGGTTTTTTGTGGCGGTTACGTGTTAGGCATCTAAATTTAGCCAGCCCAATTGATACCATTCAAACGCTGCTGGCCAAATATCGGCATCGCTTGGCCAATCTGCGGTGCTGTTGCGCTGGTTGGCCAGCTCATGTAGGCGCTGCGCGTCTTTGCCATCTGCCACAAAATGTTCGCCGTTAATGAATACCCACGGCGCGTGGTACAGCATTTTTGTGCCTTGAGCAAGAACCAAACCCTTTTTAAGGGCGGATTTTTTAAATGCCGTCAATGTGCTTTTGGCAGGCGGCTCAAAGTGCGCAGCATCCTTTGGTTCTGATAAATAACAGCCCAGGCATTCGGCAACCCATGTTTTGTCCCAGCGCATTTTTTTGAGCTTTTCATACATGTCATCCACCATGTCGGCTGGCAGGGCGGCTGGGGTGGTTTGTGGTTTGAGTTTTGGGTCGGCGTAAACGCCCGCCAGCTCAATATTGTCTTCAACAAAATTAAGCAGCGCAACGCTGATTTCGCGGTAGGTTGGGGCGCGAAAACCGATGGAGTACGTCATGCAGTCACCCACGGCCACGCCATCGTGCGCATAATGCGGCGGCAAATACAGCATGTCACCGGGTTCTAAAATAAAGTCCTCGGTGGGGTTGAAGTTTTGTAAAATTTTGAGCGGCATGTTGGGTTTGAGGGTCAAATCCTGCTCTGCGCCAATCCGCCAGTGGCGTTTGCCGTGCGCTTGCAATAAAAACACGTCGTATGAGTCGTAATGCGCACCCACGCCGCCGCCGTCGGTGGCAAAACTCACCATCAAATCATCCAGCCGCGCATCTGGGATGAATCGGAACAAATTGATGAGCGCGTGTCCCGCCGCATCATGTAAGTCGACGCTTTGCACCAATGCGGTCCAGCCTTTTTGCTTGCGCGGCGGAATGTCTTTTTTGCGCATAGGGCCGTTTTTCATCGACCAATCTGTCTGGGTTTGTACGATGAGGCGCGTTTCGGTGTTCTCGTCCTGCAAAGCGGCCAGCGCGTCGTCGGGCGTGTAAAACGCTTGAAACTGCGGAATGGCTTGGCGAATGATGAGCGGTTTTTTGTGCCAATAATGTTTGAGAAAGTGTGAGACCGACATGCCGCCCAATGGCACGGGTTGTCCGTTAAACATCAGCGCGTCATCGGCAAATTGGCTAAAAGTTTGGTGCAATGGTGTTTTTTTCATGACGCTCTCAATGTGGGTTTTTAAGCCGTGATTGTAACGCAAAGGCGTATAATCATGCGCTTGAACGCACTTCAAAACTTATAAAATACTGTTCCCAAACATAGGAAAACGCCGTCATTCCCGCGCAGGCGGGAATCCAGACCAAACGCATCGCGTTTGTTGATGCTTGCAAAATGAGACGGTGTAAAGCCGTGCGATGCACGGCGACTGGATTCCCGCCTGCGCGGGAATGGCCGTGTTTATTCGTTGGTTGTGCCAAACATTGCCGATAAAATACGCCCTATATGAACTTTACCACCTCACTTAAAACCATCCAAAAATCCCTCAAAATCGGCACGCGTTTTGCGCAGGGTTTGCCCGCGGGCTCATCTGATGCACTGTTGTTAAGCGAAATGGTGTTGAGCAGCAAAAAGCCGCTCACGGTAATTTGCGAACACGCGCAAGACGCGCAACGCTTGAGCGCTGAACTCAACTACTTTGCGCCTGATTTGAAAGTGGCGTTGTTGCCCGATTGGGAAACCTTGCCGTATGACCAATTCTCGCCGCACCATGATTTGGTGTCAGAGCGGCTCAAAACCTTGTACAGCTTGACCCAACAACAATGCGACGTGTTGCTGGTGCCTGTGACCACCGCGTTGTATCGTTTGTCGCCGCCGTCATTCCTGCTGGGGCGCACGTTCTCGTTCAAAAAAGACGACACGCTGGACGCAAATTTACTGCGTGAGCAATTGGTCAACGCGGGTTATCAAGCGGTGACGCAAGTGGTCGCACCGGGGGAATTTACATTTCGCGGCGGGCTGATTGATTTGTATCCGATGGGCAGCGTGTTGCCGTTTCGGCTGGATTTGTTTGGCGATACGATTGAGTCGATTAAAACCTTTGACATTGACACGCAGCGCACGTTGTACCCCGTGCCGTCGGTGCAACTATTGCCGGGGCGCGAACACCCAACCGATGAAGCAGCGCGTGGGTTTTTTCGCAACGCGTGGCGCGAGCAATTTGAAGGCGATGCGTCCAAACACACGATTTACAAAGACATTGGCAACGGCATATTTAACGCGGGGATTGAGTATTATTTGCCGTTGTTTTTTGAGCAAACCGCCACGTTGTTTGATTATTTGAGCGCAGACGCGCAGGTGGTTTTGTATGGCAACGTGAACGCATCGATTCAGCTCTTTTGGCAAGACACCATCAACCGTTATCAATTTTTAAAAAGCGATGCAACCACGCCGATTTTGCCGCCTGCGCAGTTGTTCTTAGACGAATCAGCGTTTTTTGCACGCACGCATGATTTTGTACAACTCGCGTTGCGCAGCGCAAACCAGTCGCAACACGGCACAAACACGGTGCCAGACGTGCGCGTTGCGCCCAGCTCGGCGAGCGAAGAACCGTTTGCCCTTTTGCAACAACTGTGCGCAGGCAACGCAAAAAACAAAACCACCACGCTGATTTTGGCCGAAAGTCTGGGGCGACAAACCACCCTGAGCGACACACTGGCGCGCCACGGCATAGCCGCCACGTCAGTTGACGCATGGCAAGACGTGCCGCAAGGCAAGGCGGCGGTCTACATCAGCCACGGCCCGATTGAAACAGGCTTTGTGCTCGATGGCAAAATCTGCCTGATTACCGAAACCGAGCTGTACGCCAGCGGCAAAAACCGTGCGCGCAAGCGCCGTGGCGCAGACAAAACCTCAAATGTTGACATGATGATTCAGTCATTGTCCGAGCTACAAGTGGGCGACCCAGTGGTGCATTCAGAACACGGCGTGGGGCGTTACCAAGGCTTGATTAGCATGGACTTGGGCGATGGCGACAATGAGTTTTTGCACTTGATATACGCCAATAACACCACGCTGTACGTGCCAGTCGCGCAGCTCACCGCGATTTCGCGCTACGCGGGCAGCGACTCAGAACATGCGCCACTGCATACTTTGGGTACAGGCCACTGGCAAAAGCAACGCAAAAAAGCCTTTGAGCAAATCCGCGACACCGCCGCCGAATTGCTCAATTTATACGCACGGCGCGCCCTGCGCCAAGGCCATGCGTTTGAGCTCAATTTGGCCGATTACGAAACCTTTGCGCAGGACTTTGGCTTTGAAACCACGCCCGACCAAGCCAGAGCGATTGCGGCGGTCACGCATGATTTGATTTCAAAACAACCGATGGACAGGCTGGTTTGTGGTGACGTTGGGTTTGGTAAAACCGAAGTCGCCTTGCGCGCCGCATTTATCGCCGCAATGGGCGGCAAACAAGTGGTCATACTCGCGCCCACCACATTGCTCGCCGAGCAACACTTTCAAACCTTTAGCGATAGGTTTTCGCGCTGGCCGATTAAAATCGCCGAAGTCTCGCGCTTTGTCACGGGCAAACAAACCACCCAAGTGCTTAAAGGTTTGGCGGACGGCACGGTTGATATTGTGATTGGCACGCACAAACTGCTCGCACCGAGCATCAGGTTTGAGCGGCTGGGCTTGGTGATTATTGATGAAGAACACCGATTTGGCGTGCGCCAAAAAGAAATGATGAAAAACCTGCGCGCCGAAGTCGATATTTTGACCCTTACCGCCACGCCAATTCCGCGCACCATGAGCCTTGCCATGGAAGGCGTGCGCGATTTGTCCGTCATCGCCACCGCGCCACAAAAGCGTTTGGCGATTAAAACCTTTGTGCGGCGCGAAGAATCCGCCGTCATCCGTGAAGCCGTTTTGCGTGAGCTCAAGCGCGGCGGCCAAGTGTATTTTTTACACAACGAAGTCGCCACCATCCAAAACCGCCGCGAAATGCTCGAAAAACTCATTCCCGAAGCCCGCATCGCCGTGGCGCACGGTCAAATGCACGAGCGCGAACTCGAAGCGGTCATGCGCGATTTTTATCACCAACGCGCCAATATTTTGCTGTGCACCACGATTATTGAAACAGGGATTGACGTACCCAACGCCAACACCATCATCATGCACCGCGCCGATAAATTTGGCCTGTCGCAGCTGCACCAATTGCGCGGGCGCGTGGGGCGCAGCCACCATCAGGCCTACGCGTATTTGCTGATTCATAATGAGGACTCACTCACGCACCAAGCCACGCGCCGCTTAGAAGCATTGTGTCAAATGGAAGAACTCGGCTCAGGGTTTTTCTTAGCGATGCAAGACATGGAAATACGCGGCGCGGGTGAAATTTTGGGCGACAAGCAATCAGGCAATATGCACGAAATTGGTTTTAGCCTATACAACGCCATGCTCAACGCCGCAATTAAATCCCTGCGCAAAGGCGTTGAACCAGACCTTGCCGCGCCGCTGGGCATCACAACCGAAATCAACCTGCACACGCCCGCATTACTCCCCAAAGCATTCTGCCCCGATATTAACGAGCGCTTGAGTTTGTACAAACGCCTTGCCAGCGTGGAATCAGACGCCGATTTGTACGGCTTGCAAGAAGAAATCATCGACCGCTTTGGCAAACTGCCGCCCGCCGCACAAGCCTTGGTTGAAACCCACCGCCTGCGCCTACGCGCCGACGCAATGGGCTTGAGCAAAATCGACGTGGCGAGCGACATCGGTCATCTGCACTTTAATAAAAATGCACCAATCGACGGCATCAAAATCATTCAACTGATTCAATCTGAGCGCAATGTGCAGCTCAATGGGCAGGACAAATTAAAATTGACCTACAAAATGCCCGAGCTCAAAGACCGCGTGGCGCGGGTCAATCAGGTGTTGGATGCGCTTAAAGGTTAATGGGTTGACTTTGATTCAGGTTCAGACGGTAGCGCGTTGTGAACTTGCTTCGTGCCACTCATGAAATCTGCTGAAAATTTGGGGCTGCCTTACGCCGTCAAAACAAAAGTTGAAGGTGTGCGTGCCATTGCTAGCTTCATTTGTTTTGCGATGGCGCTGATAACAGGGACGCATACGCTGTTGCCAAATTGCTTGTAGGCCTGGGCATCTGAGACGATGATTTTGAAGTCTTCAGGAAAACCTTGCAAGCGTGCGGCTTCTCGCGGCGTTAGCTTTCTCGGGTTGGCATTTTTTTGGGCGATTAAAATCTCGCTGCCATCTTTATAGTAACGTGCTGAAATTGTATTGGTGTGAGGGGAATCTTCAGTGACCAACCCGTAGCCGAAACCTTTGCCGTTGACTTTGTTGGCAGCTTTTCGGCGTTGATGTCCTGCCCATAAGGCATCTGAGATGGTATATTTTTCTGCTGTATGAGGCTCTAAAATGTCGCCCACACGTGTTTTCTGGGCGTTTGGTAAGGGGAACTCAAATGAAATTGTGTGGTCTAAAAAACCCACAATATAAATTCGCTCTCGATTTTGAGGAATGCCAAAATCTTTGGCCTTAAGCGTTTGTACGCTGGTTTTATAGCCCGCTTGTTTCAAATGCTCCAAAATAATATGCAAAGTTCGGCCGCCATCGTGCCCCTTCAATTGCTTCACGTTTTCCAACAAAAACGCCTGTGGTTTTTTGTGTAGGAGAATCCGTTCGATGTCAAAAAATAAGGTGCCACGGGTGTCGTCAAAACCTTTTTTTAATCCCGCTTGAGAAAATGGCTGGCAAGGAAAGCCTGCCAATAAAATATCGTGGTCAGGGATTGCTGCTTCGTTAATTTGAGTAATGTCTCCTGCAACATCTTCGGCGCCGAAGTTGGCTTGGTAGGTTTGCACTGCAAACTTATCAATTTCGGAAGTGAATACGCAGCGGACATCATCAAAAACGTTCTCGAACCCTAAACGGATGCCGCCAATCCCTGCAAATAAATCAATTATTTTCATCATGATTTGTCCTTGTTCCAATATTCCAGAACCTTGGGAATCTCTTCATTGAAATAGGTTTCAAAATCAATGATGCTGCGTTTGTTTCTTAATTTTCCTTGCTCTTTAACCGAACGGAGCACCACTAAAACGATGTTGTGTTGAGCCATTTGCTCGGCTTTTGCGTCCGAAATATCAGTATCAACGGTGAGGAGGTAAATATTGGGCAAATTTGAGCGCTGGATTTCTTCAACGACCTCTTGCCAACGTTCACGCAACGTGGTTTTCATTGAACCGACAATGGTCTTATTGCGGAACTCAGAGAAAGCTGTGGTACTTGGCAAAATGGAGTCCACGACTTTACCCAATTTAAGATCAGAAAAGGCTTTTTTGCCAATAGCCGATTGTGACTCGTATGCGTAGTTGAAGTATTCGTATAGTGAATAAATAATGCCTTCAAACACTTTGCCCGCCCGTGAACGGCGTGATTGTGTGTTGCTTAAGCATAATTGATAAATGTATGGGCTGATGTGACCTGCATACGCGCCAAACAGTTGGCTGATATGTTGGGTGAGTTGTGACTCTGATAGTTTGCCCAGTTTAAAAAGTTGAGCGCTCGCCGCCTCTAAAATGGCCTTTGGTGTATCAAATTTCTGGCCGATTTCACTCAAAACCACGCCGTTAAATAAAGACTCTTCTTTTAGAAACTCATCGTAGGCATATTGGCGCAAGTGCGTGATTGCTTCGGAAATGTTGCCGTTTCGCAGCAATGCCTCGATGCTTTCCTTGTGCGTTTGGGTTGCGACTTTTGCCGCGTCCTTTGGCAATTTGATGAGATGTTTACGTTTTTCCTTGATGAATTGTGCAAACCGTACTTCTTCAGCTTCGGATAATTTAATTAATGGTTCAAATTGGGTGAGCATTCAGTTCTTTCAAGAAGTTAAATTTTTCTGATGTTTTTGTAATTTTAGCATCGTTTGTATTGAGTGTAGATTAAGAGGGTTTAAACCAAAGTGGGTTCACTTTTCTTCTGCGGTAACAATTTGCCCACTTGCCACATGATACGCAGTCAAGTCGCGCCCCCAAATGCAGCCCGTATCCAAACACGTCGTGTTGTTGGATGAATGCAAGCCCAACGCCGACCAATGGCCAAAGAAAATCGGGGTGGCGTGGGTTTGGCGGTTGGGCGCATCAAACCACGGCGTGAGGTGCGCGGGCAAATCTGCTAATTCACTTTTAAATTTAAAATCCAAGCCGCCGCTTGCATCCAAAGTGCGCATGCGGGTGAATGTGTTGGTGATGACTCGCACGCGCTCAATGCCTTGCAAATCATCGTGCCAATGATTGGGCTCGTTGCCAAACAGCGTCTGAAGGCGCAACTCGTAATCATCGCTTTGCAATAATTGCTCAAGCTCGCGTGCGTTTTGCAGGGTTTCCGTGAGCGTCCATTGCGGCAACACGCCTGCGTGCACCATCAAAATACCATGTTCAAAATGCGCCACGGGCTGGGCGCGCAGCCAATCGAGCCAAAACCGTGCGTCGGGCGCGGTGAGGATGTCGTCAATCGTGTCTGATTTGCCGCGCGAGCGGGCGTTGGCGGCAACAGCGAGCAGGTGAATGTCATGATTGCCCAGCACCACGCGGGCGCGGTTGCCCAATGCGTGGATTTGTTGCAGCACATTGAGCGAGCCTGAACCGCGATTGACCAAATCGCCACAAAACCACACATCGGCATCGGTGGGGATTTGCGCAAGCAGTTGGCGCAGCGCGTTGGCGCAACCTTGTACGTCGCCGATGATGTAAACATTGGGTGCGCTCATTCGATGCCTTTGCTATAAAAATGCACGCCCAGCCAAAGCAGCGTCAATCCCACGCACGCCGCAAACATGATGTTTTCGCCAAAGTGAGCGTTGACTATCGCGCCTGCAAGTGCGCCTGCAAACAGACCCAAGGCCTGCACGGTGTTGTACACGCCCGCCGCCGCGCCTTTGGTGCTGGGGTGGCTGCGTTTGGACAGCAACGATGGCTGAGTGGCCTCCAGCACATTAAAGCCAATAAAAAACAAAAATAATGCGCCAGACAATACCCAAACCCCGCCCGCATCCGTCATTAAAACCACCAATGCCAGCGCAACCAAGCCAATGCTCAAGCTCATGACCGAGCGCATTTGTTGGTGCTTTTCCGCCCGAATAATCAGCGGCACCATCACCGCCATGCTCAACACAATCACGGCGGCGTACAGCCACGCGCTGTGGTTGTGTGAAATATTTAAATCCGTCAAACGCTGGGGAATCACAACCCACATCGCCATTTGCACCGCGTGCAGCGCAAACACACCAAAATTTAAACGCCATTGTTGCGCGTCACGTAAAACGATTTTTAACCCAAGCCAGCTGCTGATCGTACTGGTTTGCGGTTGATGCGGCACGCGCCACACCAGCCCAATTGCCGCAATGGAACACGCCGCAATCAACATAAAAATTCCAAACATACCAATCGATTCAAACAGCAACGGCGCAACAATCAACGACACCGCAAACGTCAGCGCAATACTCATGCCCACCATCGCCATGGCGCGGGTGCGCACATCGGGGCGCGTGTTGTCACCAATCATTGCCACCAACACGCTGCTAATCGCACCTGCGCCTTGCAAGGCGCGCGCCGCTGTGAGCGTGTACACACTTGTTGCGTATGCCGCCCATACAGCGCCCGCAGCAAAAGCCAGTAAGCCAAAAATGATGGTGTTTTTGCGCCCCAATCGGTCAGAAACCATGCCGTACGGAATGTACAAAAACGCCTGCATCAACCCATAAGCGCCCATCGCCAAACCCACCCAAACCGCATCGTCACCGCCCGTTAATGTGTGCGCATACGGCACAAAAATCGGCAACACAATAAACAAACCCAACATGCGCAGCGCAAACACCAGCGCAAGGCGGCTGCTGATGGTGCGCTCAGTTGGGTTTAATTTTGGGGATTGGCTCATGCTGACTTTCAAATGTAAATTTTTATGACGGTTCTAACGGTATCTACGTGTCATCCGTTTTCATGCAGGGCTGTCATGCAAATTGTCTATACGTGCAACGCTGTAACGCGTAGGGCGGGCATTTATGCCCGCCATTTTCGTCATTCCGTGGCTTGCATTGGACGGTAGGATGTTACCCAGATTGGGGGGCAACATCCCCAGTCAAATCCAAGGCACAAATTATACCCGATGCTGTGTGGGTTACGCCCCCGAAAAACACGCCAAATCGCTATAATGCGCATATTCAAATCAAATGAGACCATCAAATGCACTACACAGACCTACGCGACTTTATCGACCAGCTCGAAAAAATGGGCGAACTCAAACGCATCACCCAACCAATTTCACCGATTTTAGAGATGACCGAAATCGCCGACCGCGTCCTCAAAGCAGGCGGGCCCGCATTGCTCTTTGAAAACGTCACCGACGGCACAACAACTTACAAAACCCCCGTACTCGCCAACCTGTTTGGCACGCCGCGCCGCGTCGCATTGGGCATGGGTGAAGATGATGTGAGCAAGCTGCGCGACATCGGCAGCCTGCTCGCCGCGCTCAAAGAACCCACGCCGCCCGCAGGAATCAAAGAAATCGGCAAACTGGGCGAAATGGTCAAAGCCGTGTGGGACATGCGCCCAAAAGTCATCAAAAACGCCGCCGTGCATGAGGTTGTGATTGAAGGTGAGGACGTGGATTTGGCGCAATTCCCGATTCAAACCTGCTGGCCCGGTGACGTTGCGCCGTTGATTACATGGGGTTTGGTGGTCACGCGCGGCCCACACAAAACACGGCAAAACCTTGGCATTTACCGCCAACAGGTGTTATCACGCAACAAAGTCATCATGCGCTGGCTCGCGCATCGCGGCGGCGCACTCGATTTTCGCGACCACTGCATCGCCAATCCCGGCAAACCATTTCCCATCAGCGTGGTACTGGGCTGCGACCCAGCCAGTATTTTGGGCGCGGTCACGCCCGTGCCAGACACCTTGTCTGAATACCAATTTGCAGGCCTGTTGCGCCACTCGCGCACCGTGCTCACGCAATGCATCGGCAACGATTTAACCGTCCCAGCCAACGCCGAAATCGTATTGGAAGGCGTGATTCACCCCGCCGAGACCGCATTAGAAGGCCCATATGGTGACCACACGGGTTATTACAACGAGCAAGAAACCTTTCCCGTGTTCACCATCGAACGCATCACCATGCGCCGCAACGCGATTTATCACAGCACCTACACAGGCAAGCCGCCCGACGAGCCAGCGGTTTTGGGCGTGGCGCTCAATGAAGTGTTTGTGCCGATTTTACAAAAGCAATTTCCCGAAATTGTTGATTTTTACCTGCCGCCCGAAGGTTGCAGCTACCGCATGGCGGTTGTGTCCATCAAAAAACAATACGCAGGCCACGCCAAACGCGTCATGTTTGGCATTTGGTCATACCTGCGCCAGTTCATGTACACCAAATTCATCATCGTCGTTGACGACGACATCAACGTGCGCGACTGGAACGAAGTCATGTGGGCAATCACCACCCGTATGGATCCTACGCGCGACACCACGCTGGTCGATAACACGCCGATTGATTATTTAGACTTCGCCTCGCCCGTGTCAGGACTGGGTTCAAAAATGGGCATGGACGCCACCAATAAATGGGCAGGGGAAACCACCCGCGAATGGGGCACGCCGATTTTGATGGACGAGCAAGTGGTGAAACGGGTGGATGCGTTGTGGGCGGGGTTGGGATTGTAAATAAAATTTAAGGGAGAAAACATGAATCAAGAAAAACTTAATGCGTTGTTGGCGCAGGCTGAGGCAAGTGATGCGCAGGCGATGTTTGATGTGGCGCAAGCGTATCGAAAGGGTGATGGCGTTACGTTGAATTTGGAGAAAGCTTTTGAATGGTATCAAAAAGCGGCTAATTTAGGGCATGCGCAGGCGATGTCTAATCTTGGCGTTTGTTATGGTTTCGGTAAAGGCGTGGCGCAGAATGATGCGCGGGCTGTTCAGTGGTATAAAAAAGCAGCAAAGTCAGGGCGTGCGCAAGCTATGTATAATCTTGGCTTTCGCTATGGTTCAGGCAAAGGCGTGGCGCAGAATGATGCGCGGGCTGTTAAATGGTATAAAAAAGCAGCAAAGCTAGGGCATGCCAAAGCGATGAATAATCTTGGCGTTCGTTATGGTTCAGGCAAAGGCGTGGCGCAGAATGATGCGCTGGCTGTTAAATGGTATAAAAAAGCAGCAAAGCTAGGGCATGACAAAGCGATGAATAATCTTGGCTCTCGTTATTTTTTAGGCCTAGGCGTGGATCCAAACAAAGAGCTTGGCCTTCAATGGATTGAAAAAGCAGCAGAGGCTGGAAACAATCGTGCGCTAAACGTTTTAATTGAAACGTCCGACGAAGCCACACGGAAAAGGTGGCTTGGCGTGTATTTTGAGCAACTGGTTCCTGTATTTAAAACATTTAATGCGTTGTGCGATGCAACAGATGCAGGCAGCAACCTCATTAACGACTGTAAAGCCGCATTCGAAGAATTGCTAATCCATGTTTACGATATCGAACGTGACCATTGGTATCAAGGCGACGTTGAATCCGAAGGCTTAACCCATTACACCTATGCAGCAGTTGCATTGAATATTATTTTGCAAAAGCCCGATCCCGATAAAGCACAAGCCAATGAGCACCGCCTTGCTACCCGAAAACTACGTATTGGGATGGCGGCGTACCTTAATGACCCGACCGAGGGCAAATATGTGTTTGATGCGATGCAAAAGGCAAATGAACCTGATATTCAGCACATACAAAATCGGTTTGAGCGCTTTTATGCGGATGTTGAGCCAATCACAACAAATGAGCTGCCTGAGCAAATATTTTCGTTGTCGTTCAGCAAAAACCGCGACAACTTAAATCTCTGGCGCGCTTATGGCACGACCAACGGCCAAGCAAATGGGGTTGGGTTGTTTATTCCAAACAAAACACTCAAAAAATTTGCACTCGACGGCCTGAAAAGCATCCAAACCGAACCGTCCGAGTTGGGCGAAGATACGGATGACTTTTTGTTGTTTGAAGTGAAGTACGGAGAAGTGCTAGTCAAGGCGATGTGGAAAAAAATCAAGCCTGCGCTGAATGAGTTGTTTAAAAGGATTGATGCGCTGACAGCAAGCGACGAGATCCGTGATCAAATGGATCGTTGCATCGTTTTGGCGCTGTCTCGTTTGACTTATTTGTACAAGCACGACGCCTACGCGGCAGAGCAAGAAGTGCGGGCGATTGCCTTGCGTCCATTGGCTCAAGCAAAAATGGACGAGCGCACGCCCAGCCGTTTGTACTGTGAAACGCCCGAACTGTTGTTTTTGGACAAAGGCAGCTCGATTATTTTGGGGCCGCAAACCGCAGATAAAACCGCGCTGTTGTGGGAAACGCGCAAGCGTTTGGCGCTGCTGGGCTTGGACGATAAAGTCAGCGTGACGGTGTCCACCGTGCCTTTTCGTTAATTGGCGTGGTTGGGCGCTAAGAAAAATAAAATTTGTGATTCATGGAGTGTTTATGTTTAATTGGTTCAATCAAGAAGACCTTTATATGGCATCTGTGCCATTTTTTGTGGCGGTCATTGTGCTCGAAATGGTTTATTCGCACCAGCGTGGGCGCGGCTTGTATCGCACTGGCGATACGATCAAAAACAGTTATTTTGCGCTGTTAAATTTTGGCTTGGATTTATTGATGCAAGGTGCATCGTTTTTGATTTTGGGCTGGTTTTTTACGCACAGATTGTTTGAAATCAACCACGTTTGGCTGTATTGGTTGCTCCTCATCCCATTGCAGGATTTTGCATATTATGTGCACCACTATATGGATCACCGCTGCCGTTTTTTTTGGGCGGTACACATCACGCACCACAGCTCTGAACAGTTCAACATCACCACAGGGTTTCGCTCGCCTGTGTTTCAGCCGCTGTACCGCTACATGTATTTTGCGCCGCTCGCCTTGATGGGGTTTGCGCCGTTGCACATCATGTTTGTGTACTCGGTGGCGCAGATTTATGGCACCTTGATTCACACCCAAGCCATTCACAAAATGGGGTTTTTGGAATATTTTATGGTCACGCCATCGCATCACCGCGTGCATCATTCGGTCAATGTGCCGTATCTTGACCGCAACATGGGCATGTTGTTTATTGTGTGGGACAAGCTGTTTGGCACGTTTGTTGCCGAAGGCGTTGACCCAAAACCTGTGCAGTTTGGTTTGGTGTCACAGCTCACGCCCGAGCAAAAAAACCATTGGTTTACAACCATCACCCATGAGTTTCAGGCGATTTGGCAGGACGCCACGCAGCCAAACTTGACGCTGGAGCAGCGGTTGAAATATGTGTTTGGTAAACCCGGCTGGAGTCATGATGGCAGCAAGCAAACCAGCGAACAAATGCAGGCGCAATGGCAGCCAACGGGTGCATGTCAAACCAATGGGTCATGCGCTGATTAATGCGTTGATCAATGTGAACTCATCCCAATTAAAAAAAGCTGCGTGAGCAGCTTTTTTTGGCAAATTCAGTTTTAATCGGTGGTTGATTAAGTGTGGGACGTAACAATTAAGTGTTAATCACTGACACTTGAATGATTTGATTTCGCCAAAGATAGTTGGATCAACCGTGGCTGTACAGGATTTAGTTCCCACGGGTAAAGCCTTGGTCAATACGATTCGAGTTCGTGAGTAATGACAAGCGACTTCATTGACGTCATTCTTGGATTGTTTACCAAATTTCCAAGTTGATGCTGTTTTCTTTTGAATGTCAGGGACGAGCTCACCCATGTCTTTAACCAAACCATGGTACACGCCAACTCTTTGCAAACGATGTGGCCCGTATCGATCTTCTGCAACGCCATAACCAGATGGGAGGTCTGAGGCTGCTTGAGTGGTTGTAATTTCGGCGGGGCAGATTTCGGCCGACCAACTTGGCAATGAAACAGCCAAAACCAGTGCACAAACACCTTTTAATATGAATTTGTTTGTCATAACAATGCCTTTCTTGTATTAAATCACGATGAATTAAAATTTCGCTTGAACACCGATGTGCAATTGCACACCTTCTTTATTGCCATTAAATGAGCGTTGGTAACGCGCATCGGCGTACAGATCGGTTGATTTGCTTGAGCTGCCTTGAATGTCACCACCAATTTCGCCATAGCTTCGGATAATCTGCACTTCATTGGTTGGAGTCAAGCTGAGTAATGCAAACACGTCATTATAACGCCATGAAGGCGGTTTTGACGCGTTTAATCAAACGAGGATGGCGTCAAAAAGCCCTGATAATGCACAATCAGCCCCGCCAGTGGGTGCGTGATTTGCACATCAAAACAAAATCGGCCGTGCGCATCCACGTATTCAAACGTGTTGGTCGTGGGGGCAAGTACGCCAGGAAACGGCAGAGGCACGCCGCAAAAGTGCGTGCGGCGCACGATGTAACGCAGCTTGTCGCCATCCAAAACCAAAGCAAGGCCGAAGGTAAATGGGCCAAAGCGCTCGTTGAGCAAATGGGCGGATTGGTTTTTGCCACGACTTAAAACGCTTTTAAATGTTTGCTTACCAAAGGTGCGAAACCACGTTTCGCCTGCGGCAGTCACGTCAAACGCCACCCGAACCGGCACGTCATCGCCTTGGGCAGGAAACCCAATCACCGCAGCAATCAGACGCGCCAACAAGCGGTTGCCACGGGTAATGCGCGCCAATCCGCTCATGGAGTGGCGTCCAAACGGTTGGGCGTGGGCTTGGGCAATTGGGCGTGGCAAACGCGCAAACGCTGTGCCCAAAACGTCTTGAAACAAACTGTTTTGCGACGGGGTCGGCGCATTCGGTGTGTTCGGTTCAGTCGCGTCCTCTCGAACCCCCGTTTGAATCGCCAGTTTGGCAAAAAACGCCGCGTAATCCGCCAAACGCAACGCATGAATCGCGCTGCGCGCACCGCTGCTGATTTTTTTGCCATCCAAATGTTGTTGAATCAGCGCTGCCGCGCCAATCGCAGGAATGTTTGGGCCGTCATCCCCTTGGGCGATTAAATGCCATGTGCGTTGAATCGGCTTGCCCGCCAATGCGCCCTTGACGGTCACAAACATGCCGCCGCGATGCTCGCCCCAGCGTGCATGATTGATGACCCAATAAAACAGGCGTGACAACGAGGCCAAGCTTGGCAATATACGCCATTTGACCAAATACGCCAAACCGTTGAGTGCGCGGTGGAATATGGCGGGCACAGGCGCAGCGCCGACTCAAATGCTGTTTAGATGCGGATAATGTTGCGCCATCAGGGTTAAGTCAGGCACGTCAACCAAGGAAAAATGCCGATTTGTGAGCGGCAACTCACCCGCTGGCGCAATGGTGGCGCGCATGGTTTCGGTGAGCGCGTATGCATGGCTGGATGTGTGGTTGCGCCGCAAGGGGATTTTTTTGCCCGCATAGCTTGCAATCGCACGAATCACGTTTTCACCCACGCCCGCAAAAGGCGAGGGCGCAATGCCCGCAATCACATCATGTACCTCAACCCCATCGGCAGACAAATGCGCGACCATCGCCGATGTGAGCGCGGGGCAAGTGCTCACACCGCTAATCGCAAACACGCCTTTGCGCAACGCCAGCGCGTTAAATTGCGCAACGCCCGCTGTAAATTGCGCGCCATCAGACAAGTCGATGTAATTCACGCCCGCGTTCAAACATGCCTCAAGCAAGCCATAAGGCTGCTCGCCGTACACCTGAAACGGCCCGCTCGCATCAACCAAAATATCAGGCGCAATGCGCGTCAAAACCGTGTGCAAATCTGCGGGGCTGGCGTTGCGGTCAAAGGCCAGCGCAGATGCGTTTGTGCCCGCAGGCAGCGTGTCGCAAAAAAGCGTTGCACGGCGGATTGAGCGGCCTGCAATGTAAATGTTCAGGTGTGCGTGATGGGCAATTAAACGTGCCAAGCGACCGCCAAAAGTACCATAGCCGCCAACAATGATGATGTTCATGAGAATGCCCCTTTATTTTTTTAATGGCTTGGCGTGCGGCGCAAGCGTATATAATGCCCAACTCGCGTGAGGTGCTTTTGAAAATAAACCACATGCGATACGTGCCACGCAACACAATACACAAAACCACAACCAAACAAACGAAATTATGTGCCAACTTTTAGGAATGAATTGCAACACGCCCACGGACATTATCTTCTCATTTGAAGGCTTTGCCAAGCGCGGCGGCGTGACCGACCACCACAGCGACGGCTGGGGCATCGCTTTTTTTGAGGGCCGCGCCGTGCGGTTGTTGATTGACCACAAATCGGCCGTGGATTCGCCGATTGCCCAGTTAATAAAAACCTATCCAATCAAGTCGCTCAACGTGATTGCGCATATTCGCAAAGCCACGCAAGGCGATGTGAATTTGGAAAACAGTCACCCGTTTATGCGCGAAATGTGGGGGCAAAACTGGGTGTTTGCGCACAATGGTAATTTGGTTGACTTTGCCCCCAGCCTTACCGGCGGTTTTAATAGTATTGGCACGACCGACAGCGAAGCGGCATTTTGTTTGATGATGCAGCAGTTGCGCAGCGCCTTTCCAGCTGCCAGCGCGTTGTGTCCGCCAGCGCCGCAAGCCATTCATGCCGCACTGGCAAAAATCGTCCCAGCCATCGCAGCATTTGGAACCTTTAATTTTTGTCTGTCAAACGGCCAAGCAATGTGGGCGCATTGCAGCACGCAGCTTTATTATATTGTGCGCGAGTACCCATTTAGCACCGCTCATTTGGTGGATACGGATGTGGCCATTGACTTTACCGAACATGCAGGGCGCGATGACCGCGTGGCGGTCATCGCCACTCAACCGCTAACCGACAATGAGGTGTGGCACAAAATGTGCGGCTCAGAATTAATCAGGTTTCACGCGGGCGCGCCCCAAACCCATTCATTGCTGGCCGCAGGTCAGAATTAAACTGCCTTAAACGCAAGAAGCAAAACCCATCTGAGCGCACGGTTTTGTCTAAAAAATAGACGCTTTCATTCAATAAAGAACCCTATGACCATTGACGCAAAAACCGAATACCCACAAATCCAGTGGGTTGAAAAAGACGAGCCGCGCAGCGCGCGCTGGCATTCAGAAGCAGGCAACTTGCCGCCCAAGCGTGTGATTTTGGCGGACGACAAATTGCCGGCGGAATCAGCTTACCGCTTGGCGTGCGAAGGCACTGGCCTGTTGTGGAAGGGTGACTTCCAAAACGCACGCCAGCTTTTGCAAGCCATGACGCGGCGGTTGAACAAGGCGCGCGCAAAAAAAGTGCGCGAGCCCAGCAGTATTACAGAGGCATTTCATTGGCACCGCCAAGATCAAATCCAGCGTGCACGAATTTTGGGCATGCTGCTCATCTCTTTGGACGAAAAACTCGTGGTCAAATTGCGCCGCGCACCAGACGTGAAAGCCGCATTTGAGCAGGTGCACGGTAAAGCAGAGGGGCATTCCGTGGTGTCTTTGCGCGAATTGCAGGGCGTGGTCGGTGCGTATGAATGGCGCAAAGCAGGCGTGTTTATTCCAGCCCTTGAAACTGAAATTCACCCGCATTACGGCGTGTATTCGCCGATTCGCGGGGAATATTTAGAGTTGATTGAGCAAGCACCATTGCCGGAAGGTTTGGAAGAAGCCGTTGATGTGGGGGTTGGTACAGGCGTTCTCACAGCGCTCTTGCTCAAACGTGGTGTCAAAAAAGTGACTGCCACAGATTTAGACCCGCGTGCGCTTGCATGTGCAAAAGAGAATTTGTCGCGCATGGGCATGATGCACAAAGTGGAACTACAACAAACAAACTTATATCCGACGGATGAGCGTCAATTTGGCCTCATTGTTTGCAATCCTCCGTGGGTGCCAGCAAGCGCGAATGCGCCAATTGAACACGCGGTTTATGATCCGAATAGTCGCATGCTTAAAGGCTTTTTGTCGGGCTTAAAAGCGCGCTTAACCTGCGATGGCGAAGGCTGGCTGATATTGTCAGACTTGGCCGAACACTTGGGCTTGCGCTCGCGCGATGAGCTGCTTGGTTGGATTGCGCAAGCAGGCTTGCATGTGTTGGATAAATTGGACGTGGCACCAAAACACAGCAAAGCGTTTGACAGTACCGATGTGCTGCATGAGGCGCGTTCAAAAGAAGTGACCTCTTTGTGGCGACTGGCAATTAAATAAAAAATCGCTGCCAAATGATTGTGGCAAGACAAATAAAATTGAGCACCAAAATCGTTAATACAGCGGCGCTGCCAACATCTTTGGCACGCCCCAGTAAATGATGGTGCTCCAAGCTGATGTGGTCTGCCAAGTATTCTAAGCCCGTATTAAACAGCTCTGCCATCAATAACAGCGCGTTGCACGCAATGAAAAATAACCACAGCGCCCAAGTTGGCTGAACGTAGATGCAAAAAACTTGTGTGGCGAGTACAAACATGACGTCATCTCGAAATGCCGCTTCGGTTTGCCACGCGCTTTTAAAGCCTTTGATTGAGTATGAAGCTGCTGCCAGTACGCGTTTGGGTGAAAACATAAAAACCTTTCATAAAAAAGCAAGTGGCAAGTATAAACGCTCTTGCCGCGCAAGTCCAAAAGGCGTTGTGGGTGTGGTGCGTTCAAAAAAGTGTAATTTCTTGTCAAAAGGTGAAAAAAAAGTTGACAACGCATGAATAGTCGTAGATAATTTCGTTCTCTATGGAGGGGTGGCCGAGTGGTTAAAGGCGGCAGACTGTAAATCTGCTCTCGTAAGGGTACACTGGTTCGAATCCAGTCTCCTCCACCATAGTGTTCTAAAATTTGGGTGTATGCTCAAGGCATGTTGCGCGGGAGTAGTTTAGTGGTAGAACCCTAGCCTTCCAAGCTAATGATGCGGGTTCGATTCCCGTCTCCCGCTCCACTTTCCCAGATATTCTGCTCATGTAGCTCAGTGGTAGAGCACTCCCTTGGTAAGGGAGAGGTCGGCAGTTCAATCCTGCCCATGAGCACCA
This sequence comes from Hydromonas sp., assembly GCA_017495165.1. GTDB lineage: Bacteria > Pseudomonadota > Gammaproteobacteria > Burkholderiales > Burkholderiaceae > Hydromonas. The sequence goes on from JAFEII010000009.1 coordinate 139,722, forward strand.
AAAATTTTCCAATTTGAATGAACCATTAAGGGGTATTACCATGGCAAAAGAAAAATTTGAACGGACCAAGCCGCACGTTAACGTCGGTACAATTGGTCACGTGGATCACGGCAAAACAACGCTAACCGCAGCAATCACAACCGTTTTGACTAAAAAATTCGGTGGCACTGCTAAAGGTTACGCTGACATTGACGCGGCACCAGAAGAAAAAGCACGCGGTATTACCATCAACACTGCGCACGTTGAATACGAAACAGAAACACGCCACTACGCACACGTTGACTGCCCAGGCCATGCTGATTATGTTAAAAACATGATTACCGGTGCGGCACAAATGGATGGCGCAATCTTGGTGTGTTCAGCAGCAGACGGTCCAATGCCACAAACCCGTGAGCACATCTTGTTGGCACGTCAAGTTGGCGTTCCTTATATCTTGGTGTTCTTGAACAAATGCGACATGGTTGACGACGAAGAATTATTGGAATTGGTTGAAATGGAAGTTCGTGAACTTCTATCTAAATACGATTTCCCAGGCGATGATGTACCTATCATCAAAGGTTCTGCAAAATTGGCACTTGAAGGTGACCAATCTCCAATCGGCGAACCAGCAATTTTCGCATTGGGCGAAGCCTTGGATTCTTACATCCCAACTCCAGAACGCGCAATTGATGGCACATTCTTGATGCCTATCGAAGACGTATTCTCTATTTCTGGTCGCGGTACTGTTGTAACAGGTCGTATCGAACGCGGTATCGTTAAAGTCGGCGAAGAGTTAGAAATCGTTGGTATTAAAGACACAGCAAAAACCATTTGTACGGGTGTTGAAATGTTCCGTAAATTGCTCGATCAAGGTCAAGCAGGCGACAACGTGGGTGTATTGTTACGCGGTACAAAACGTGAAGACGTTGAACGTGGCCAAGTATTGTGCAAACCAGGTTCAATCAAACCACACACCAAGTTTGATGCTGAGATTTACGTATTGGGCAAAGATGAAGGCGGTCGTCACACACCATTCTTCAACAACTACCGCCCACAGTTCTACTTCCGTACCACGGACGTAACCGGTGCAGTTAACTTGCCAGCAGACAAAGAAATGGTGATGCCTGGTGATAACGTTTCAATCAGCGTTGAATTGATTCACGCGATTGCAATGGAAGAAGGTTTGCGTTTCGCGATTCGCGAAGGTGGCCGCACCGTTGGTGCAGGCGTTGTTGCTAAAATCAACGCTTAAGAAGTATCGCGGGGCTTTGCTAAAGCCCGGCATTATGTTGTTGTTTCCGGTATAGGGGTGTAGCTCAATTGGTAGAGTGACGGTCTCCAAAACCGTAGGTTGGGGGTTCGAAACCCTCCGCCCCTGCCATATTGGAACGACGGTGAAATAATTGTTTTAATTTATCAGAGGGTGGTTATGTCTCAACCTCAAACTACTAAGGAAGTGTCAAACTCCAAATGGGGTGTGTGGCTTTCTGTAGTAATTATCGTGGCCTCTTTTTTGGCCTATTTTTATGTCTTGAAATCGGGTTCAAAATCATTGCCTGCTGCTGTGCTTGCGGGTGGTTTTTTATTGGCTGGCGTGGTTTTCTTTGTGTCGCCGACAGGTAAATGGTTTGTTTCTTTTGCCGCCGAGTCTTATAGAGAAGCGCGTAAAGTTGTGTGGCCGGAGCGCAATGATGTTTTTAAATTAACAGGCGTTGTGTCTGTTTTTGTGTTGATTATGGCATTCTTTATGTGGGGCGTGGATAAAGTGCTTGAAGCTATACTGAAGTTATTGACAGGGGTTTAATATGGAAAAGCGTTGGTATTTTATTCAAGTCTATTCAGGTATGGAAAAGCATGTTGAGCGCGCCCTGACGGAGCGTATTTTGCGTTCTGATTTTTCTGATTTGTTTGGCAATGTGTTGGTTCCGACGGAAGAAGTCGTTGAGATGCGCAATGGCAAGCGGGTTGTGGTTGAGCGTCGGTTGTATAATGGTTATGTTTTAATTGAAATGGCGATGACCGATGAGACGTGGCACTTGGTGAAAAGTACGCCAAAAGTTTCTGGTTTCGTGGGTGGTGCGGGTAATAAGCCGCACGCAATTCCAACTGCGGATGTTGAAAAAATCTTGGCGCAAGCGAATGGCGAAGCGCCGCGACAAAAAATCGCCTTTGAAGTGGGTGAGGAAGTTCGCGTTTGCGAAGGTCCATTTGCGGATTTCAACGGTAGTATCGAAGAAGTTAATTATGAACGCAATAAATTGCGAGTGTCTGTTGCGATTTTTGGTCGTGCGACGCCTGTGGAATTGGGTTTTGATCAAGTGGAAAAGATCGTTTAAGTTTTGTAACAGGTTAAGCGGTTCTGCCTGAGTTGATGTAAATCGGCTGAAATGAATCGTAAGAGGAGCTTGAGTAGGAATTATCTGAAAAAGCGTCAATACTCATTTTAGAGGTAATTATGGCTAAGAAAATTATAGGCTTTATTAAGCTGCAAATCCCTGCGGGGAAGGCGAATCCATCGCCACCAGTTGGTCCAGCTCTGGGTCAGCGTGGTTTAAATATTATGGAATTTTGTAAAGCGTTTAACGCGGCAACTCAAGGTATTGAGCCAGGTTTGCCGGTTCCTGTTGTGATTACAGCATTTGCAGACAAGAGTTTCACGTTTGTAATGAAAACCACGCCAGCAACTGTGTTGTTGAAAAAAGCAGCAAAAATCACCAAAGGCTCACCACGTCCGCATTCGGATAAGGTTGGTCACATCACCCGCGAACAAGCGGAAGAAATTGCCAAAACCAAGCAAGCTGACTTGACTGCAGCAGATTTGGATGCGGCTGTTCGTATTATTGCGGGCAGTGCACGCAGTATGGGCATCACGGTAGAGGGTCTATAATCATGGCAAAGTTAACTAAACGTATGAAATTGTTGGCTGCTAAAGTCGACGCATCTAAAGCGTATAGCGCAGATGACGCATTGGCCTTGGTCAAAGAATGTGCGAATGCAAAATTCCCAGAGTCAATCGACGTGGCAATTCAATTGGGTGTTGATCCAAAAAAATCTGACCAAACGGTTCGTGGCGCAGTTGTGTTGCCAGCGGGTACGGGTAAATCTGTCCGCGTTGCGGTGTTTGCGCAAGGTGAAAAAGCAGACTTGGCTCGTGCAGCAGGCGCTGAAGTGGTCGGTATGGACGACTTGGCCGAGCAGGTCAAAGCCGGCAATATGGATTTTGATATTGTGATTGCAACGCCAGACGCCATGCGCGTTGTTGGTACCCTTGGTCAAATTTTAGGGCCTCGCGGCTTGATGCCGAATCCAAAAGTTGGTACGGTAACTGCTGACGTTGAAACGGCTGTTCGCAACGCAAAAGCAGGTCAGGTGCAGTTCCGTGTTGACAAAGGCGGTATTATCCACGCAACCATCGGTCGTGCGAGTTTTGAGCCAGCGGCATTGAAATCAAACTTGGCAGCATTGGTTGACGCTTTGATTAAATTAAAGCCAACTTCAAGCAAAGGTGTTTATTTGCGTAAAGTTGCTGTTTCGTCAACAATGGGTGTTGGTGTTCGTGTTGATAGTGGTACAATAGCAGGCTAATCTGTAAAAATAAATGCGCTCAGTCATCTGGGCGCATCTTTGAACTTTGGGTCGTTGCTAATTTTGTGGTGTAAATGAGGCAGCGGGCTTTCAAAGACCGTGGGCGTTGAGCTGGTTTGCTGGTTCAACTTAATCGTGAGATGGGTTTACTTATCGAGCGGCCGACGCAGAAATGCGACCCCGAATCAGTTTTTGTTTGGCTTTGTCAAACCTAGACCTCGGATCAGTCGTTGGGCGTTATGGAGTTATTCATAACATATCTATTAACGATGTAGGAGTTTACCGTGGCACTAAATATCGAAGGTAAAAAAGTTGTTGTCTCTGAAGTTGCTGCGTTGATTGCCAATGCACAAACGATGGCAGTGGCTGAATATAGTGGCGTTGCCGTTGGCGCGCTGACTACATTGCGTAAAACAGCTCGTGAGCAAGGCGTTCAAATCCGTGTGTTGAAAAACACGCTGGCGCGTCGTGCGATTGCAGGCACTTCGTTTGAAGTTTTGTCAAACGACTTGACAGGACAGTTGTTGTACAGCATCTCTGAAGATGCTGTTGCTGCAGCCAAAGTCTTGAATGATTTTGCTAAAACAAATGATAAATTGGTTTTAAAAGCGGGCGTTTATAACGGCAAGCTATTAGACCAAGCAGGTATCAAAGCGTTGGCAAGTATCCCAAGTCGCGACGAGTTGTTGGCGAAATTGGCTTACGTAATGAAAGCCCCTGTGGCAAAAATGGCGCGCGTTTTGGGTGCTGTTGCTGCACAAAAATCAGAAGCTGCGTAATCACGCAAATTATTATTTAATGATTCATCAGTTTTTAACTGATAAACACTATTGGAGTTTAACATGGCAGTATCTAAAGATGACATCCTAGAAGCCGTATCGGCAATGTCTGTAATGGATTTGAATGAGTTGGTATCAGCATTTGAAGAAAAATTTGGCGTATCAGCCGCAGCCGTATCAGCAGGTCCTGCTGCTGGTGCTGGTGCAGCTGCAGTAGAAGAAAAGTCAGAATTTGACGTCATCTTGACTGACGCTGGCGCAAACAAAGTAAGCGCGATTAAAGCGGTTCGTGAAATCACTGGCTTGGGCTTGAAAGAAGCAAAAGACTTAGTTGATGGCGCACCTAAAGCAATCAAAGAAGGCATCTCTAAAGCAGACGCAGAAGCAACTGTTAAGAAATTAGAAGAAGCTGGCGCGAAAGCAGAAATGAAGTAATTTACTTCGTTTTAAAAGTAAGGCTGACACACGTTGTGTGTTCAGCCTTTACTTGTCTTTAAAGTGGTGTGTTTGAATTGAGCGGGATTTTGAGGTGGAAATACCTAATGAGTCAATAAAACAAAGTGTTTTTTAGAGGATACTTTAGAGAATACTTTGTTTTATTTTCTTCACCAGACTGCAAGAAAATAAATTTGGTCGGGCTGATTTTTGTCCAAGGTGCAAGTGTTGCGACAGCGTTCGCAAAGGTCTTGCATTTTGCTTAAATGAGCTGTCCGCCAGCGATTGGTAGTGGCCAATCACCAAAACCCCTCATTACGTCAGTCAACGTCGATTTTGCCGTGCCCGCTCATGCATGCACGGTACACCTTTGGAGTGATTCATGGCTCAAGCCCAAGCTTACTCGTACACCGAAAAGAAGCGCATTCGTAAAAGCTTTGCGAAGCGTGAAGTGGTACAACCCGTTCCCTATTTGCTCGAAACACAATTGCACTCGTTTTATGACTTTTTGCAAGCGCAAAAAGCCCCGATGGCGCGTGACAATACTGGCCTGCAAGCCGCGTTTACTTCGATTTTCCCGATTCAATCGCACAACGGCATGGCGCGCTTAGAATTCGTGTCCTACGAATTGGCCAGCCCTGCGTTTGATGTTAAGGAATGTCAGCAACGTGGCTTGACTTATTGCTCAGCCTTGCGCGCCAAAGTGCGCTTGGTCTTGATGGACAAGGAAGCGTCAAAGCCAACCATTAAAGAAGTTAAAGAGCAAGAAGTTTATATGGGTGAAATGCCGCTCATGACCGACACTGGCTCGTTTGTGATTAACGGTACAGAGCGCGTGATCGTGTCTCAGCTGCATCGCTCGCCTGGCGTGTTCTTTGAACACGACAAAGGCAAAACCCACAGCTCCGGCAAATTGCTGTTCTCAGCCCGTATCATTCCTTACCGTGGTTCATGGTTGGACTTTGAGTTTGACGCCAAAGATATTTTATATTTCCGCGTCGACCGTCGCCGCAAAATGCCTGTCACGATTTTAATGAAGGCTTTGGGCATGATGCCCGAAGAGATTTTGGCAACGTTCTTTGAGTTCACAACCGTCACGCTTGCGCCCAATGAGGGCGGCTTTATTGACGTGGTTACCGATCGTTTGCGTGGTGAAGTAGCCGCTTTTGATATTGTCGATAAATCAGGCAACGTCTTGGTGGCGCGTGACAAACGCATCACGGGCAAACACATTCGCGACATTGAAAAAGCGGGTTTGAAACAAATTGCAGTGCCTGATGACTACTTGTTTGGCTTAATTGTTGCCAAAAACTTAATTGACAGCGACACGGGTGAAGTGATTGCCAACGCCAATGCAGAGTTGACCGAAGAGTTGCTTAAAAAACTGCGTGCGGCAAATGTAAAAACAGTCGAAGTCTTGTACACCAACGAGCTTGACCATGGCGCGTTTATTTCAAACTCGCTGCGTTTGGATGAGACCGCAGACCAAATGGCTGCGCGTGTGGCGATTTACCGCATGATGCGCCCTGGTGAGCCACCAACAGAGGAGTCTGTTGAGGCCTTGTTTGCACGTCTGTTTTACAACCCAGATGCGTATGATTTGTCGCGCGTGGGTCGTATGAAATTCAACCGTCGCTTAAACCGCGATACGGACGAAGGCTTGATGGTTTTAGAAGACAAAGACATCATGGATGTGATTCACACCTTGGTTGATTTGCGTAATGGCAAAGGTGAAGTTGATGATATTGACCATTTGGGCAATCGCCGCGTGCGTTGTGTCGGTGAATTAACTGAAAACCAATTCCGTTCAGGCTTGGCGCGTGTGGAACGTGCCGTTAAAGAGCGCTTGGCGCAAGCCGAATCAGAAGGTTTGTTGCCGCATGATTTGATTAACTCCAAACCGATTTCGTCGGCAATCCGTGAGTTTTTTGGCTCAAGCCAGCTGTCTCAATTTATGGATCAAACCAATCCATTGTCAGAAATTACGCACAAACGCCGCGTTTCTGCCCTGGGCCCTGGTGGTTTGACGCGTGAACGCGCAGGTTTTGAGGTGCGTGACGTGCATCCAACCCATTACGGTCGCGTCTGCCCAATTGAAACGCCTGAGGGACCAAACATTGGTTTGATCAACTCAATGTCAATTTATGCGCGCTTGAATGAGTATGGCTTCTTAGAAACGCCATATCGCCAAGTGGTTGACCAAAAAGTCACCACCCAAGTTGATTACTTGTCTGCGATTGAAGAAGGCAAATACGTGATTGCGCAGGCAAATGCAACCCTAGATAAAACCGGTAAGTTGACCGATGAACTCGTTTCTGCGCGTGAAGCGGGTGAATCGTTGCTCGTCACGCCAGATCGCATTCAATACATGGACGTTGCGCCATCGCAAATCGTATCGGTTGCCGCATCGCTGATTCCATTCCTAGAACACGATGATGCGAATCGCGCGTTAATGGGCTCAAACATGCAACGTCAAGCTGTGCCATGCTTGCGCGCTGAAAAAGCCGTGGTGGGAACAGGGATTGAGCGCACGGTTGCGGTTGACTCGGGCACTGCGGTTCAAGCATTGCGTGGCGGTGTGATTGATTATATTGACGCAAACCGTATCGTGATTCGCGTACGCGACGATGAAACCGTTGCGGGCGAAGTTGGCGTGGATATTTACAGCATGATTAAATACACACGTTCAAACCAAAACACCAACATCAATCAACGTCCAATCGTCAAAAAAGGCGACATCGTTGCCCGTGGCGACGTGATTGCTGACGGCGCATCAACTGACTTGGGTGAATTGGCTTTGGGTCAAAACATGATGGTTGCGTTCATGCCTTGGAACGGTTACAACTTTGAAGATTCGATTCTGATTTCTGAAAAAGTGGTGGCAGACGACCGCTACACCTCGATTCACATCGAAGAACTCACCGTTGTGGCGCGTGACACCAAACTGGGTGCAGAAGACATCACCAAAGATATTTCTAATTTGGCTGAAGCACAATTGGGTCGTTTGGATGAATCAGGTATTATTTTCATCGGCGCAGAAGTGCAAGCGGGCGACGTTTTGGTTGGTAAAGTGACGCCAAAAGGCGAAACCCAGCTCACGCCTGAAGAAAAATTGCTGCGTGCGATTTTTGGTGAAAAAGCATCTGATGTGAAAGACACGTCATTGCGCGTACCTGGCGGCACAGTCGGTACGGTCATCGACGTGCAGGTGTTTACCCGCGAAGGTACACCACGTGATGCACGCGCTGAGTCAATTATCCAAGACGAATTAACCCGCTACCGTCATGATTTAGACGATCAAATGCGGATTGTCGAAGGCGATGCGTTTATTCGTCTAGAAAAAACCCTCGCAGGCAAAGTCGCCAATGGTGGGCCAAACAAACTGGCCAAAGGTGCCAAAATCACCAAAGACTACCTAGAAGACTTGGCTGATAAGTACAAATGGTTTGATATTCGCTTGGCCGATGATGACGCCGCCAAAGCCATGGAGTCGGTGCGCGATTCGTTGGAACAAAAACGTGCGCAATTCACCAACGCGTTTGATGAGAAACGCAAAAAACTCACACAAGGCGATGACTTACAAGCCGGCGTGATTAAAATGGTCAAGGTGTATTTGGCCGTCAAACGTCGCTTACAGCCAGGTGACAAAATGGCGGGTCGCCACGGTAATAAAGGTGTGGTTTCACGCATTTTGCCAGTCGAAGACATGCCGCACATGGCGGACGGTACGCCAGTTGACGTGTTGCTCAACCCATTGGGTGTGCCATCGCGTATGAATGTGGGGCAGGTTTTAGAAGTGCATTTGGGCTGGGCAGCAAAAGGCTTGGGCTGGCGCATCGACAAGATGTTGGCAGAGCAGGTCAAGGTCGAAAAAATGCGTGAATTCTTGGACAAAATCTACAATTCATCAGGTCAAAGCACTGATTTCAAACAGATGTCTGACGATGAAGTGATGGAATTGGCGCAAAACCTCAAAAAAGGTGTGCCATTTGCCACGCCAGTGTTTGACGGTGCCTCTGAAAAAGAAATCCGCAACATGCTTGATTTGGCATTCCCTGATGACGACCCAGCCACGGCTTTGCGCGGCTTTACGCCAAGTAAAACCCAAGTGCGCTTGTACGATGGCCGCACGGGTGACGCGTTTGAGCGCCATGTCACGGTAGGTTTCATGCACGTGTTGAAACTCCACCATTTGGTTGACGACAAAATGCACGCCCGCTCAACTGGGCCGTACAGTTTGGTTACGCAGCAGCCATTGGGCGGTAAAGCCCAATTTGGTGGCCAGCGTTTTGGTGAGATGGAAGTCTGGGCACTCGAAGCCTACGGCGCATCGTATATTTTGCAAGAAATGTTGACGGTTAAGTCGGATGACATTAACGGTCGAACCAAAATGTATGACAGCTTGGTCAAAGGCGAACACTCAATTGATGCAGGCATGCCTGAGTCATTTAACGTGTTGGTCAAAGAGATACGCTCACTTGGCGTTGATATCGATTTAGAACGAACTTAATAGGAGCGTTAAATATGAAAGCATTGCTCGACTTATTTAAACAAGTCCAACAGGATGACAATTTTGAAGCCATTAACATTGGTTTGGCTTCACCTGAAAAAATCCGCTCATGGTCATTTGGCGAAGTCAAAAAGCCAGAAACCATTAACTACCGCACGTTCAAGCCTGAACGTGACGGCTTGTTTTGCGCCAAAATTTTTGGCCCAATCAAAGACTATGAATGCTTGTGTGGCAAATACAAACGCCTCAAACACCGTGGCGTGATTTGCGAACGTTGTGGTGTTGAAGTCACTTTGACCAAAGTTCGTCGTGACCGCATGGGTCACATCGAGCTGGCCGCACCTGTGTCGCACATTTGGTTCTTAAAATCACTCCCATCTCGTTTGGGTATGGTTCTTGATATGACCTTGCGTGACATCGAACGTGTGCTGTACTTTGAAGCATACGTTGTGATTGAGCCGGGTATGACGCCGCTCAAACGCTGCCAAATCATGACCGAAGACGATTTTTACGCCAAAACCGAAGAGCACGGCGACGAATTCCGTGCCTTGATGGGCGCAGAAGGGATTCGCGAATTGCTCCAAAGTTTGGACATCGAAGGCGACGTCGAGCGTTTGCGCGCTGATTTGCAAGCCACGTCTTCTGACGCAAAAATCAAAAAAATCGCCAAACGTCTCAAAATTTTAGAAGCGTTCCAACGCTCAGGTATCAAGCCTGAATGGATGGTGATGGAGGTTTTACCTGTCTTGCCACCTGATTTGCGTCCCTTGGTACCGCTGGATGGTGGTCGTTTTGCGACATCTGACTTAAATGACTTGTATCGCCGCGTGATTAACCGCAACAACCGCCTCAAGCGTTTGTTGGAGTTGCGCGCGCCAGACATCATTGTGCGCAACGAAAAACGCATGCTGCAAGAAGCGGTTGATAGCTTGCTGGACAACGGTCGTCGCGGTAAAGCCATGGCAGGCGCAAACAAACGTGCGCTCAAGTCATTGGCCGACATGATTAAAGGTAAAGGCGGTCGTTTCCGTCAAAATCTGTTGGGTAAACGGGTCGATTACTCTGGCCGTTCTGTGATTGTGGTTGGGCCGCAGCTTAAATTGCATCAATGCGGTTTGCCAAAATTGATGGCGTTGGAACTGTTCAAACCATTTATTTACAACAAACTCGACACCATGGGCTTGGCGAACACAATTAAAACCGCCAAACGCATGGTTGAAATGCACGAACCTGTCGTGTGGGATATTCTCGAAGAAGTGATTCGCGAACATCCAGTCATGCTCAACCGCGCACCCACCTTGCATCGCCTTGGGATTCAAGCGTTTGAACCTGTGCTGATTGAAGGCAAAGCGATTCAATTGCACCCATTGGTTTGTTCCGCATTTAACGCCGACTTTGACGGTGACCAAATGGCGGTTCACGTCCCATTGAGTTTAGAAGCACAAACCGAAGCGCGTACCTTGATGTTGGCATCAAACAACGTATTGTTCCCAGCCTCTGGTGAACCATCAATTGTGCCATCGCAAGATATTGTGCTTGGTTTGTATTACGCCACCCGCGCCAAAACCAATGGCAAAGGTGAAGGCATGATTTTCACTGATGTGAATGAAGTTCAGCGCGCATTTGCGGCGGATGAAGTATCGCTCACCACCCGCATCACCACCCGCATCGCTGAAGTCGACATCAACGCGGAAACGGGCGAGCACACCACGCGCCTCAAGCGTTATGAAACCACGGTTGGTCGTGCATTCTTGTCAGAAATTTTGCCAGCAGGTCTGTCATTTGAAATTTTAAACAAAGCATTGAAGAAAAAAGAAATTTCAAAATTAATTACGTTTGTATTCCGCAAATGCGGCCTAAACGAAACGGTTCTATTTGCAGACCGCTTAAAAAACAACGGTTTTGCCTTGGCAACCCGCGCAGGCATCTCGATTGCGATTGACGACATGTTGATTCCAGACGCAAAAGAAGGCTTAATCAACGCGGCCACCACAGAAGTGCGTGAAATCCAGCAACAATACGCCTCAGGTTTGGTTACCGCAGGCGAGCGTTACAACAAAGTGATTGATATTTGGGGGCGCGCCTCAGACCAAGTCGGTAAAGCCATGATGGATAATTTATCCACCGACGCAGTCAAAGACCGCCACGGCAACGACACGCGCGAAGAATCCTTCAACGCCATTTACATGATGGCCGACTCGGGCGCGCGTGGTTCAGCCGCTCAGATTCGTCAGTTGGCAGGAATGCGCGGTTTGATGGCAAAACCAGACGGCTCAATTATCGAAACCCCGATTATTGCGAACTTCCGCGAAGGTCTGAACGTGTTGCAATACTTTAACTCGACCCACGGGGCGCGAAAAGGTTTGGCCGATACCGCACTGAAAACCGCAAACTCGGGTTACTTAACCCGCCGTTTGGTGGATGTGACCCAAGATTTGGTCGTGGTTGAAGACGATTGCGGCACAAACAATGGCGTGTTCATGAAAGCCATCGTTGAAGGTGGTGTGGTGATTGAAACCTTGGCAGACCGCGTATTCGGTCGCGTTGCCGCAGCAGACATCATCAACCCTGAAACACAAGAAACCGTGTTTGAAGCAGGTACATTGTTGGATGAAGACAAAGTCGAACTCATCACCAAATTGGGCGTGGACGAAGTCAAAGCCCGCACCCCATTGACGTGCGAAACGCGTTTTGGCTTATGCGCCAAATGCTACGGGCGTGACTTGGGTCGCGGCGGCTTAATCAACAACGGCGAAGCAGTCGGCGTGATTGCGGCGCAATCGATTGGTGAACCAGGGACTCAGCTCACCATGCGTACCTTCCACATTGGTGGTGCGGCACAGCGCGCAGTGGTGGTTTCAAGCGTTGAAGCCAAGTCAAACGGTATCATTCGCTTTACCAACACCATGCGTTATGTGACCAACAGCAAAGGCGAGCAAATCGTGATTTCTCGTTCGGGCGAACTTATCATTACCGACGATTACGGCCGTGAACGCGAACGCCATAAATTGCCATACGGTGCGAACTTGTTGTTCGTTGACGGTGCGCAAATCAAAGCCGGTACACAATTGGCCACTTGGGATCCATTGACCCGTCCGATTATTACCGAATACGCAGGTACAACGCGTTTTGAAAGTGTTGAAGAGGGCGTGACTGTTGCCAAGCAAATCGACGAAGTGACTGGTTTGTCAACCTTGGTGGCGATTGATCCAAAACGTCGCAGCGCCACGTCTAAGGCCACGCGTCCACAGGTTAAATTGATTAACGCCGCAGGCGAAGAAGTCAAGATTCCAGGCACCGAACACGCAGTAACCATCGGTTTCCCAGTAGGCGCGTTGATTACCGTGCGCGATGGCCAAGAAGTTGGCAAAGGTGAAGTTTTGGCGCGTATTCCAATGGAATCGCAAAAAACCCGTGATATTACAGGGGGTTTACCGCGCGTTGCAGAGTTGTTTGAAGCGCGTTCACCAAAAGACGCAGGGATGTTGGCAGAAGTTACAGGTGTCATTTCCTTTGGTAAAGAAACCCGTGGCAAGCAACGTTTGGTCATCACCGACCTTGACGGCGTGGCGCACGAAGTCTTGATTGGCAAAGAAAAACACCTCTCTGTCCATGAGGGTCAAGTCGTGAATAAAGGCGAGGTCATCATCGAAGGCCCTGCCGACCCGCAAGACATCTTGCGTCTGTTAGGCATCGAAGCCTTGGCAACGTATATTGTCAGTGAGGTTCAAGACGTGTATCGCTTACAAGGCGTGAAAATCAATGACAAACACATTGAAGTCATCGTACGTCAAATGTTGCGCCGCGTTCAAATTGTCGATGCTGGTGACACCAAGTTTATTCAAGGTGAACAAGTTGAGCGCTCAGACATGCTCAATGAAAATGACCGCATGCTTGCCCAAGACAAATTGCCAGCAACATACAGCAACGTTCTCTTAGGGATTACCAAAGCATCGCTGTCAACCAACTCGTTTATTTCGGCCGCATCGTTCCAAGAAACCACTCGGGTCTTGACCGAAGCTGCAATTATGGGCAAGCGGGATGAATTGCGTGGCTTGAAAGAAAACGTGATTGTGGGTCGCTTGATTCCAGCGGGTACAGGCTTGGCGTTCCATAAGGCACGCGTTGCGAAGAAAGCTTACGAGCGTCATCGTTCCGAGCAGATTCAAAGCGAGGCTGTGGCAGTGCAGGAAGTTGCTTCAACGATTGTTGAGAATCCGTTCGAATAAGAACATGTCGCGTTACGTAAAAGCCCTGAGAAATCAGGGCTTTTATTTTAAGATGAAGGTCAAAAATGACGCCCGCATACAGCATTGAAAAATAGGCTCTATTCGGTTTTGTGTGGGTGAAGTTTCACAAAAACCCTCAAATAATCACGGTTGCTGGCTGTGCCTACAAAGGGATGAAGCCCATACGCTGCGCTTATTTGCTATCGAAAGGCATGGAAAAATTCCGTTGCATCCCTTTGCATTAAAGGCTTACAAAGGTTTGGCCAGCAGACGGTACGCTCATTTAAATTCAGCGATTTTCAACAAGGAAGCCAAATGCGAGTTATTCGGAAATGAGGTCTTGGTGCAAAATACCGTTCACACATAGGCCAATAAAATTGAGACTGCCCATACCAAACCTGGTAGAGTCAATTTCAAGATTATCCACGCCAGACCAGTAAATCCGATATATCATTAGATGTTTAGTCCCACAATCTTAAGGAGCGCCATTGTCTGAAATAAAGGAGACAAATTTATGGGGAGCATACTGCATGGCAATGCCA
>JAFEII010000015.1 GCA_017495165.1 Hydromonas sp.
CACAACTTTTCCGCTCGTTCTTCGCGACCTTGGCTGCGAAGAAGTGCGATTATGGACGCATTCAGCACAACGGTCAAGTCCTATTTTTAAAATAGTGACAATTTATTTACCATTAATACTTAACAAGCCTGCCGATCGGAAAAATTAAAAAGCCCGCTGGATTAAACAGCAGGCTTTTTAAGATTTGGTCGGAACGGTAAGATTCGAACTTACGACCCCCTGGACCCCATCCAGGTGCGCTACCAGGCTGCGCTACGCCCCGAAGCTCGCTATTATAATGCTTTTTTCTGATAATGCAATCGTGCTGCGTTTATACTGTGAATTATTTTATTTAAGGCTCTTATGACAAAAATCTTAATTAGCAATGATGATGGTTACCACGCTCCAGGGATTATCGCGCTTTATGAGGCACTCAAAGACTTGGGCGACGTGACCGTCATGGCACCAGACCAAAACCGCAGCGGCGCTTCCAACTCACTTACATTAGACAAGCCGCTCACTGTGCGCGAAACCGAACGCGGTTTTTATACGGTTAATGGTACGCCGACAGATTGCGTGCATTTGGCCAGCACGGGGTTTTTTGATTACAAGCCTGATATTGTGGTTTCGGGGATTAACAACGGCCAAAACATGGGCGACGATACACTTTATTCAGGCACTGTTGCTGCGGCAATGGAGGGCTTTTTACTCGGCGTTCCTTCTTTGGCTTTCTCTCAAGTTGACCGAGACTGGGCGAACGTGGATGCGGCGGCTCAAATTGCGCGTGCTTTTGTCAAAATGTTTTTATTGCACAAAGTCGCCACGCCACTTCTTTGGAATATCAATATTCCCAATTTACCCATTCAAGCGCTTGACCAGATAGACGTGACCCGTTTGGGCAAACGACATACGGCGCAAGACGTCCACGTTGTCACCAATCCGCGCGGCGAAACCCAGTATTGGATTGGCGCTGCGGGCTCTGTGCGCGATGGCAGCGAGGGAACGGATTTTTTTGCTACTGCGGCCGGGCACATTTCGGTTACGCCGCTGCAAATTGATTTGACTGGTTTTGACTCAATGAACCACGCCAACCAACTCATTAAAAGCATTTTGGTTTAATCCTGCTGCGAACAATATGACCGCCAAAAAACCCACCTTTGCGCATTTAAGTGAAGTTCAGCGCGCCTTAAATCAATCCGCTGTGGCACGTGAGTGCGCCAAGCCCGCCCCACTATTTTTTGGGCAGCGCGATGCCGTGCATCTGTACCCAATTATGCGCAGCGACACACTGCGCAACACATCCACAAATTGGCGCGCACAGCCTGAAGTGTTGAGCAAAGCGCGTGCGTTCATGGTTGAGCGGCTGCGGGCTGACTCGATTGGTGACTCAAAGGTTTGGGCGGCAATGGCGCTTTTGCCACGGCACGTTTTTTTGGATGACGCTTTTTATTTGCGCGCGTATCACGACGATGCATTACCGATTGGTTACGGGCAGACCATCTCGCACCCGTCAACGGTTGCTCGAATGATTGCGTTATTGCGCAGCCAAGGCGAGCTTACACGCGTACTAGAGATTGGGACTGGTTGCGGCTATCAAGCCGCGCTCTTGACTCTTTGCGCCACACATGTATTTAGTATTGAGCGAATTGAGCCGCTGTATCGCTTGGCGCTTGACAACATCACACGCGTGCAGCGTTTTTTACCGCGCCCGCCGCAACTGTCGTTTGGTGATGGCACGCTGGGCTTGCCCAATCACGCGCCGTTTGATGGCATTATTATTGCAGCAGCTGGGCTTAGCGTGCCACAAGCGTTATTGCAGCAACTGCGTATTGGTGGGGTTTTGGTTGCACCAGTACAAATGGGTTTACAAAAACAGCAGGTTTTAATTAAAATAACACGCTTAAAGAACGATGAATGGCAGCGCGAAATCATTGATGACGCAAAGTTTGTGCCTCTACTTGACGGCACTCAAAGCGAATCACACACAGGAATTTAAATGAAAAAAAACACATTGCGCTGGCAAGCGGGGCTACTGAGCTGCTTAATCCTTGTTGGCTGCGCGACGGGCAACTCAAACTCAAGCCGACGCGGCGATGCAAAAGGCATGTATAAAGTCCGCTCCGGCGACACATTGGTGTTGATTGCTCGCGCCAACAACGTGAGCTATACAGACATCATGCGCTGGAACAACCTGACCAACCCAAATCAAATCGAAGTCGGCTGGCGCCTTCGGGTCAAGCGCCCTGTTGTGCAGGCGAGCACGACCATATTCCCTGCGCCCAGCTCAAACAAAGGCGGTGCAACGACATCAAACAGCGCACAAAACCTTGACCCAACTGGGACACCAGACATCAAAAATGCCATTACGTGGCGCTGGCCTGTTGCGGGCGCAATGCTTGCTCGGTTTGATGGCGGCAACAGCAAAGGCGTGGCGTTGGCAGGAAACATGAACGACCCAGTCATGGCTGCGGCTGCAGGTGAGATTGTATATGCGGGCAATGGTTTACGCGGCTACGGCAATATGGTGGTTATTAACCACAACGACACTTGGAGCAGCGTTTACGCCAATAACGCGACGTTATTGGTTGAGAGGGGCACATTTGTTAACGCAGGGCAAGTCATCGCACGAATGGGCAATTCTGACGCAAGCCGTGTGCAGCTTTATTACGAAGTCCGCCTGAATGCCAAACCGATTGACCCGCTAAAAGTCATGCCTGCCCGTTAAAAACTTAAGCGGCGCCGAGCTGCGTGTTAACAAGTTCAATATATTGCTGCATTGCCGCCTCATTTGACGTGCCTTTGAGCGCAGCCCACGCATCGTATTTTGCGCGTGCCACATAATCAGTCATACCAGGGCGCTCACCTATTGCATCACCTTGCGTGGCCTGTTTGTACAAAGTGTACAGCTTGAGCATAACCGCATTCTCGGGGCGCTCAGTCAATGTTTTGATGCTTGCTTGTGCTGCAGAAAATTGCTGCTGTAAGTCAGACATGTACACTCCGTTTTAGGTAATAAAAGATGGCGCATCATAGCACGCAACAAGCATTTTTTAGACAACACTTGTCACCAGTCGCACACAAAAAATCCCAGCCAATTGCTGGGATTTTTTGACAAAGACCTCGTTTGACAAAGACCACATTTGACAAAACGCATCAACGGCTTGTCAAATGAGCATCAAATGAGACCGCCCATCAACCAAGCAGCAGCGCATTCACGCGCTTGAGATACGCGGCTGGGTCAGCGGGCAAACTGCCCTCGCTCAACAACGCTTGGTCAAAAATCACATGCGCCCAATCGTCAAACTGGCTGGTGGTATCCAATTTTTTAATCAACGCATGTTCTGGGTTGATTTCTAAAATCGGTTTTGAATCAGGCAATTCTTGCCCCATTTGCTTGAGCATTTTGGCCAATTGTGGCGTGAGGTCTTTGTCGCCCACCACCAAACACGCGGCGCTGTCAACCAAGCGCGTGGTGACGCGCACTTCTTTTGCCACATCTTTGAGCGCCTCTTGCAATTTATCGAGCAGCGGTTTGAGCTGTTCGGCGGCGGCAACTGCGGCTTGTTTTTCGGCCTCGTCTTCCAAATCGCCCAAATCAACCGCACCTTTGGCAATGTTTTGCATCGGCGTGCCGTCAAATTCAGTCAAATAATTGACCGCCCACTCGTCAATCCGCTCACTCATGAGCAACACTTCAATGCCTTTTTTGCGGAACAACTCAAGCTGCGGGCTGTTTTTGGCCGCGTTTAAGCTGTCGGCGGTGATGTAATAAATGGTTTTTTGCGCCTCTGGCATGGCGGCTTTGTACGCCGCGAGTGAACGCTCAATATTGTCATGGGTGCTGGATGCAAAACGCAACAGTTGCGCGATTTTGTCTTTATTCACCGCATCTTCGCCCAAACCTTCTTTGAGCACCGCGCCAAACTCGGTGTAAAACTGGCGGTATTTTTCTTGGTCTGCCGCGTCGTCGCTGTTGGCGAGCTGCTCCAAGCTGCTCAAAATACGGCGCGTATTGCCCTCGCGAATCGCGCGCACGTCGCGGCTCTCTTGCAACAATTCACGGCTGACATTGAGCGGCAAATCCGCGCTGTCAATCACGCCTTTGACAAAACGCAAATACGCAGGCAACAAATTATCCGCGTCATCCATGATAAATACGCGTTTGACATACAGCTTTAAACCCGATTGGCGGTCGCGATAAAACAAGTCTTGCGGCGCTTGGGCGGGGATGTAGAGCAACTGCGTGTACTCGGTTGCGCCTTCCACGCGGTTGTGCGTCCACAACAATGGCGCGGCAAAATCATGGCTGATTTGCTTATAAAACTCGGTGTATTGCTCATCGCTTACGTCTTTTTTGGCGCGTGACCACAATGCGCTGGCCGAATTGATGGTTTCTAATTCATCCGTTGTGACCATTTGACCGGGTTGACCTTCTTGCTCTGATTCTTGCCATTCTTCTTTGAGCATTTTAATCGGCAAGCTGATGTGGTCTGAGTATTTGGCAACGGTTTGCTTGATTTTCCACGCGTTTAAGTATTCTTCTGCGGTGTCGCGCAAATGCAAAATCACGCTCGTGCCGCGCAATTCGCGCGCAATGGTTTGCACCTCAAAATCACCCGTGCCATTGCTAATCCAGCGCACGCCCTCACTCACTGGCACGCCCGCGCGGCGCGACTCTACCGTGATTTTATCGGCCACAATAAAGCCAGAATAAAAGCCAACCCCAAACTGCCCAATCATTTGCGCATCGTTTTTTTCGTCGCCAGACAGTTTGCTCATAAAGTCTTTGGTGCCGCTTTTGGCAATCGTACCCAAATGCTCAATCGCATCGGCTTGCGTCAAGCCAATCCCGTTATCGGTAATGGTCAAGGTTTTGGCTTTTTTGTCAAAGCTGATTTGTATCGCCAAATCCGATTGGTTTTCGTATAAATCAGGGTTGTTTAAGCCCTCAAAGCGCAATTTGTCACACGCATCAGACGCGTTTGAGACCAATTCACGTAAAAAAACCTCTGAGTTTGAATACAGCGAATGGGTCACAAGGTGCAATAATTGCGAGACTTCGGCTTGGAATTGATGGGTTTTAGTGGTCATGAATAAAACTCCTTGATGGTTAAATAGAACGTTTTAGATGGAGGTGAGCGGGGTTATTTCAAGGGGAAATTGCAGGCTCAGAACGAAGAAACCCGCCATGAGCGCAATCAATATGCGCGCATGGCGGGCTGCTTGGCGGCCAAAGACAGCGCTTATCGCTTCATTTTGTGCGACGTGCTCGCCATCCCCAATAAACGCGTCACCACCATCGTCAAATACATCACGCCCGCAAACATTTCAAGCGCCACCAACACCCGCGCAGGCGCAGAGATTGGCAAAACGTCCGTCATGCCCACGCCGCTCAACGTCGCAAAACTCAAAAACAGCAACTCAAGCCAAGAGCGCGGCTCCTGCGCATTTGCAAACGCAATAAAGCTCTGCGGATACCACTGCTGACACACAGAAAACAAAAATGCAAACCCCCAAACCAGCAACGTAAACACCGCAGCCACCGCAAACAGCTCATCACGCGACACCTCATGATCCCGAAACATATACATCACCATCCCAACCGCCGCATAAAAATACGCCGCCGCCTCAAACACATGCGCCAAAGCAAACAAATCAGAACGCCCGCTAATGAACGCCCACGCGGACAATGCGAGCGAAATGATGACCAACACCATCCCCGTTTTTGTAAAAATCGGACTGTTGCGAATCACCAGCGCCACCATCAGCAACGCCACCATCCCAAACACCCAAGACACAACCTGCCCCTCAAAACGCTCATTGAGCAACGGCAGCGAAATCAAAATAAACAACTGCGTCAACAACAACCACGCCGAAGGGACGCGTTTGAAATAGATCAAAAAATAATAGCGAAACGGTTTCAAAAAAAGCTCCTGTTTAAATAAGTGGTAACTGGGTTTGTGCCAAGCCACTTGGTTGTTTTGGCGGCGAAAGGTAAAAGTTCGTAGGGTGGATTTACATAGCATCCAGCGCATGAGTGCGCACGCAACGGTGCTGATTTAACGACATGCGTCGGATTGCTGCGCGAATCCGACCTACGGCGGAGCTGTTAAGGGGGCGGCTCATTGTCGTCAGGCTCTGCCTCTTGTTTTGACCTAATCGCGAACAAAGAGGACGCAAGAATGCCGCTTGGAATAGCAACCAAACCCAATCCTGTTATTAAAACCACAAAAGTAAACAAGCGCCCCATTATAGTAATGGGGTAAATATCACCATAACCAACGGTTGTCACGGTAGCAACAGACCACCACAGCGCGTCCAAGATGTTTGTAAACTTATCGGGCTGGGCTTCATGCTCAAACTGATAAATACCAAACGCAGCAAAATAAATAACGCAAATTAAAGCAAAAATTGAAATTATTAACTCTTCTTTTGCCATTGCAATAACTTGCCGCATTCGAGACAGTGCGCTATTGTAACGAGCCAATTTCAAAATGCGAAACAGACGCAACATCCGCATAAGACGCAACGCCCTCAAGTCAAACATGAATGTTAAGTAAAAGGGCAAAATTGCAAGCAAATCAACCACACCATAAAAACTAAAAATAAACCTCATCCGATTTTTAGACACATACAGCCTGTACAAATACTCCGCCGTGAAGAAAGCTACTACGAAATACTCTGACTTTTCAAGGAAATCAACCATCCACTCAGGCAAGTTCGAAAAAGTCTCCAACGAGAACGCAAGTATTGAATAAACAATGACAATCGCAACAAAAATTGATGGGTATTTTCTATCGAGGAAAATTTTATTTTTCATTCGTCCCCCTTTATGGCTGCTTCATTGCGTCAATAAACGAGTCTGCTTTTTTTGCTTCGCTTGCAACATCAGCTTCGTACTTTTTAATGCCATTCATTTTTTCAAATAACTCTGCGCTGGTTATTAGCACAAGACTAACGTTGCCTTGGTCATGATTGTTCACAAGTATTTTAATTTCGACATCAGGGTTGTAGTAGGCAACATACCTACTATAAATTACAGGGTCTTTTTTCCATTTCAGTTCCAGCAAGCGCTTTTTAAACTTATCAAGCTCACTTGGCAAAATGCATTTCTGATTTTCAATAAAATTTTTAGCTTTTTGCGCACATTGTTTATCCAAACTAACGCGTGGAATAGTAAAAGTGATTTTGCTATACCCAGCATTTCCAGACTCTGTAAGCTCAACAAAAGCATCTTCTACTCGTACCCCGAGCAGAAAAACATCACCATTCTTTTTACATTTATACGCTCTATCACAATCAGTAAAGCCATTTGACTTTGCTACTTCAACCGTGCCTGGCAGCATATATCCATCCAACTGATAGAGATTTTGGCTGCCCACCTTCTTCTGGGACTTTTTTGATTTCTCGTTGCTGCAACCATGCAAAAAACATACAAATAGCATTGCAAATATTACGCTCAATACCTTTTTCATTTAAAACCCCTTTTTATTTAATAACATTGGAATAATTATTCTCTGACCCGCAACAACGGGCTTCATGGTTGAACCACAGCTTCTACATTTTGACCATCCCGCGATTCGCTGCGCTCATGGCGGGCTACACGCTGATTAAGAACAGGGCGGCTCGCGAGCCGCCCCTACGAATTAGGTCAATTTTATGCCTTGCGTGTTTTTACGGCGCGGGGTCATTCCTGCTCTTAAACACCCACCACTTTTTTTGCATAACTCGCGTTGTCGATTTCA
Organism: Hydromonas sp.; assembly: GCA_017495165.1. GTDB lineage: Bacteria > Pseudomonadota > Gammaproteobacteria > Burkholderiales > Burkholderiaceae > Hydromonas. Next base: position 7,725 of record JAFEII010000015.1, read on the forward strand.
ATGATTTCTACGCACAGTTGCGTGGCGGGATTGGGTTGATTGACCATGCATGCTTCCAGCGCGTTTAATAATTGCGCGGCGAGTTGGGATTTGATTGCGGGGCTGCGGCCTTGCATGATGGCGAGTTTTGCGTGTACAAAGGCTTGGCCGTCGGTTTGGCTGCCGATTAAAAAGTTGTCGAACCGATGCGTGCGGCTTTTGATGTCCAGCGGTTCAAAGTGACCCGATTGAATCAGGGTTTGGTTGAGGGTGTGCAATGTGTCTGTGGGTAAATTAAGGTTGGCGCTGTATTCAACGGTTAAATGCGGCATGACTTTTCCTTAAAAGTAAAAATTATTCAACAAATGCGTTGATGAGCGGCATGCGCCAGTCTTTGCCAAACGCCAGCGTGCTGATGCGCGGGCCGAGCGCGCCTTGGCGGCGTTTGTATTCGTTGATTTTAATTAGACGCACGATGCGTTTGACAACGTTTGCGTCATGACCTGCGGCGACGATGGTGTTCACGGGTTGGCGCTGTTCGATGTAGCGGTGCAAAATATCGTCGAGTATGTCATACGGCGGCAGGCTGTCTTGGTCGGTTTGGTTGTCGCGCAGCTCGGCGCTTGGCGGGCGCGTGATGATGTTACTGGGGATGATGTGTTGTGTGTCGTAGGCGTCGGTGGCGTTGCGCCATTCGCAGACTTGGTAGACCATGGTTTTGTAGATGTCTTTGAGGACGGCGTACGCGCCAACCATGTCGCCGTACAACGTGCAGTAACCTGTGGCCAGTTCTGATTTGTTACCGGTATTTAACACCAAGCCGCCGTGTTTGTTGGACACGGCCATTAAAATCACGCCGCGAATCCGCGCTTGGAGGTTTTCTTCGGTGACGTCAAATGGCTTGCCCTCAAATACGGGCGCAAGCAGTTGGGTGTACAGCGCGAACATGTCTTCAATGGCGACAATGTCGTATTTGACATTGACCCGCGCCGCCATGTCTTTTGCGTCATCCAATGACATTTGGGCGGTGTAGCGCGTGGGCATCATGATGGCGTGTACATTTTCTGCGCCCAGCGCGTCAACCGCGACGGCGAGGGTTAAGGCTGAATCCACGCCGCCTGACAAGCCAATCACGGCTTTTTTAAACCCCGTGTTGTGGACGTAATCGCGCACGCCTTGCACCAAGGTGCGGTAAATTTGTTCCTGCGCACAAGGCACAGCGACCAATAAGTCTTTGGCAAATTTTTGCTGGGTGATGTCAAAGGTTAAATCAAGCTGGCACGGCACAAACATGGGCATTTGCATCATCAATACGCCGTCGGCGTTCAGCGCGAATGAGCCGCCGTCAAACACCAACTCGTCTTGCGCACCGATTCGGTTGACGTACACGGCGGGCAAATTGGTTTCGCTCACGCGAGCGCGCATGACGGCGTGGCGTTTGGCGACTTTGTCCACATGAAATGGCGAGGCGTTGACAACCACGAGCATTTGCGCGCCTTGGGCTTTGAGCGCGGCAGCGGGCTCCATGTGCCACGCGTCTTCGCAGACCAAAACCCCAACTGGCACGCCTTGAATTTCAAGCAAACTGGGCACGTTGCCTGCGCTGAAATAACGCAATTCATCAAACACGGCTTGATTGGGCAATTTTTGTTTGTGAATCCGTTGCAGCTCAACGCCGCCCTGCACCACGGCCACGCTGTTATACGCCTTGAGTTTTACGCCCTCGGAGAACCACGTGGGCAAACCCACCAGCACAAATAAATCAGGAAACGCCTCTAAATCAGTACACAACTGCGCAAAGGCGGCCTCGGTTGCGCTGCGATAGGCTGGGCGCAGCAGTAAATCGTCGGGCAAATAACCTGTGAGCGCGAGTTCTGGCAACACCAGTAAGTGCGCGCCTTGCTGTTGGGCATTGCGCGCGGCGTGGATGATTTGCGCGGCGTTAAATGTGGCGTCGCCGATGTGTGCGGTGATTTGGGCGGTGGAGATTTTTAGCATGGTGGTTGATTTGATTTGGTTGGGGTTCAATTAAGGCGCTTTTTAGGCGGCGTGTACGGGTGTTTTTAAATGGTCATTTTGTCGTGGTTTCTGGTGTCATGATTCCTGCGAGGCTTAGCAGCACGCGGCGCGCGTTTTCAGTGATTGGCATTCAAAGACCGCATCGGCGGGCATAAATGCCCGCCCTACTGGCGTAATGCTTGCTTTGCACGGTTTGGGCGTGATAAATCATGCCCCTACAGCGGGTTGGTTTCGCAGGTTTTTCATACAAACAACCAATGCAGGTTACCAACCTCGTAGGGCGGGCATTTATGCCCGCCGATCCACGCCACGCAAGGCTGCACGAATGGCGTTATTAATTGCCCGCCATTTGATTACACACGTCGCCATTCAACCACGCCGCCCGCTTTGTCTTCAATCACAATCCCCATGGCGCTCAGTTGGGCGCGAATCGCGTCTGATTGCGCAAAGTCTTTGGCGGCTTTGGCGGCTTTGCGTTGTTCGATTAAGGCGTCAATTTGCGCCACGTCGTCATGCGCGGCGTCGCCTTGCAAAAACGCTTGGGCTGGGCGTTGCAACAATCCCAGCACGCCTGCAAAGGCTTTGAGCTGCTGTTGCAAGGCTGCTTTTTGCGCAGGCTCGGTGCTTGAGTTGGCGGCGCTGGCGAGGTCAAACAAGACGGACACGGCGATGGCGGTATTAAAGTCATCATCCATTGCCGCTTTAAATGCTTGAGCGTACGCGCTGCTCCAATCTGGGGCAACGCTTTGCGCGGGCGCGTCTTTGAGCGCGGTGTATAAACGGGTCAAACCTGCTTTGGCGTCGTTTAAGTTGTCAATCGCGTAGTTGATTTCGCTGCGATAGTGCGCACGTAAAATGAAAAACCGCACGACTTCGGCGTCAAAATCTTTGAGGACGTCGCGAATTGTAAAAAAGTTGCCCAACGATTTGCTCATTTTTTCATCATCCACGCGCACAAAGCCATTGTGCAGCCAATAATTGGCCATGTTTTGGTTGTGTTGATGTTCTGTACCGCAATCGGATGTGCAGGCAAATGCGCCCTCGCTTTGGGCGATTTCGTTTTCGTGATGCGGAAATTGCAAATCCGCGCCGCCGCCGTGAATATCAAAGGTGTCGCCAAGCAAGCTGTTGCTCATGGCCGAGCATTCGATGTGCCAACCCGGTCGCCCCACGCCCCATTTTGACGCCCATTTGCTGTCGGCGGGCTCGTCTGCTTTGGCTGATTTCCACAGCACAAAATCGAGCGGGTCGCGTTTGTGGGATTCGACGGCAACGCGCTCGCCTGCTTGCAAGTCGTCCAAACTTTTGCCTGATAATTTGCCGTAGCCTTTAAATTGGCGCACGGCGTAGTTGATGTCGCCGTTACTCGCTTGATACGCCAAGCCGTTGTGCATGAGTTTGTCTATCATGGCCAGCATTTGCGGCACGTATTCGGTGGCGCGCGGCTCGTGCGTGGGGCGCTCGACGCCCAGCGCATCTGCGTCCTCGTTCATGGCTTGAATAAAGCGGTCGGTTAAGTCACGCAGTGATTCATTGTTCTCCAATGAACGCTTGATGATTTTGTCGTCAATGTCGGTGATGTTGCGCACGTAAGTGACCGCGTAACCTGATGCACGCAGCCAGCGCTGCATCATATCAAAGGCCACCATCACGCGGGCGTGCCCCAAATGGCAATAATCATAAACCGTCATGCCGCACACGTACATGCGCACTTGATTGGGGTTGATGGGTTGAAAAAGCTGCTTGTCGCGAGCGAGGGTATTATAAATGTGTAGCATGGCGCACCCATAAGATGTGAAGGCTGTTAAAATTGCAGCCGAAGTATTTTTTAACGCGCGATTATAACCCGCCACCACACATTTTGGAGTTGATATGTCTTTTAAAAAACTGCTCTTGGCCGCAAGCATTGCCTTTGCAACCACGGCTTGCTCATCGCCTACCCATGCGCAATCTGCACTGATTTCGACCAACCAAGGCGACATTACGGTTGAATTAAACGAGCGTGCCGCGCCCAAAACCGTCGCGAATTTTGTGCGTTATGCGCAATCTGGTTTTTATACCAATGTGATTTTTCACCGCGTGATTCCCAATTTTATGATTCAAACGGGTGCATTTACAACCGATATGGTTGAAAAATCCGCGCCCTTCCCAACCATTGCCAATGAGGCATTTAACGGCTTGAAAAATGACAAATACACCATTGCCATGGCACGCACCAATGACCCGCACTCAGCGAGCGCGCAATTTTTTATCAACACAAAAACCAATGATTTTTTAAACCACACATCGCAAACCCCGCAAGGCTGGGGTTATGCGGTGTTTGGCCGCGTCACCAGCGGCTTTGATGTGGTGGATAAAATCGGCAAGGTCTACACGCAATCGCGCAAAGGCTATGATGATGTACCCGTTACCAACGTGATTGTCACACGCGTGACCATCCTGCCTAATTGAACCTAACCCCAAAAAGCGCGTGCTATAATCGCGCCTCTTTTAACTGTCCCATCTAAGGAAACTCTATGTCTCAAGCAAAATTTACCACCAACCACGGCACATTTGTGATTGAACTCAATGCTGAAAAAGCACCGGTTACGGTTGCCAATTTCATCGAATACGTCAACGCTGGTTTTTACAACGGCACGATTTTTCACCGCGTAATTAGCAATTTTATGATCCAAGGCGGCGGTTTTGAAGTGGGTATGAAACAGAAAAAAACCAATGCAACGATTAAAAACGAAGCCGATAACGGCTTGAAAAACGACTTGTACACCGTTGCGATGGCGCGCACCAGCGACCCACATTCTGCCACGGCACAGTTTTTCATTAACGCCACGGACAATGATTTTTTAAACTTCACGGCGCCAACGGCTCAAGGCTGGGGCTACGCGGTATTTGGTAAAGTGGTTGAAGGGATGGAAGTCGTCGACGCGATTCGTCAAGTCAAAACCACACGTTCGGGCGGCCACTCTGACGTGCCTGCGCAAGATGTGATTATTACCACGGCAGAAATAATTTAATTTCCCCAATCAGCCGAATAAAAGATCGTATGACACGCACTCAAAACCCCATCCAAACGAGTCTATCAACCGCGCAAAACCATGCGTTTGATGGGCTTGATTTGGGTGGGGTTTGTTTTATTTCTGATTTGCATTTGTCTGAAAATCTGCCCAGCACCTGCGCCCAATTCACCCATTTTTGCCAAACGATTGCGCCGCAATTTGACACGCTGATTATTTTGGGTGATTTGTTTGCGTATTGGTTGGGCGACGACACCACCGACCAAAACCCCACCGCTTTGTTGGTGATTGATACGCTACAAGCCTTGCGCAGCCAAGGCGTGCAAATTGGTTTTGTGGCGGGCAACCGTGATTTTTTAGTGCACCAAACATTTTGTGAACGCGCGGGCATGGTTTTGTTGCCCGATCCTTGCATCGTACAGATTCAACAACAGCGCGTTTTACTCACGCATGGCGATTTGCTGTGCACAGATGACGCGCGCTATCAGCGTTATCGGCGTTTGGTACACAAACCGTGGGCGCAAAAGATTTTTTTGAGCACGCCGCGTTCATGGCGCAGTCGCTTGGCCAATCGTTTGCGCCGCCAATCCAAACTGCGTTGGGATGCGTTAAACCCCACACAGCGCGCCCAATTAAGCCAGCTCCAAGACGTCAACCCAGCCACCGCGCAGTGCTGGTTTAGCGACTATCAAACTGGCCTGATGATTCATGGCCACACCCATTTGCCCAGCACGCACCTCACCCACGCCACCAAACGCATGGTACTGCCCGATTGGGATTGCGAGCAACCCGCCGCCACGCGCTGGGGTTATATTGCGTGGCATGTGCATGATGCGCAGCCTGAGCTGACATGTGCTTTGAGCGTGGCGCTGTAAATTTGTTGGCCATGATGCCTGGGACGTTAAAAAGCCAGCGGATATTTCGCTGGCTTTTTATTGGGGTATTTTTGATTGGCCTTTGACCATCAGTCCACCTGTTTATGGCAGCGGCTCAAACGTCAAACTCTTGATAACGGATGGACGCGACGTTGAAAACTCAATTGAGCGGCCCAACTGCAATGTGCCCTGTTTAACCACAAAACTCTTAGATGCAGGCGCATCATTGTTATTGTAGCGTTTTGCATGGTCTTCAACCCCCAAGTCTAAGCTGCCTTTTGCCAGCGCCACATTCAACTGCTCAAGTTCAAGGCCTTCCTCAAACGCCAGCTGTACAAAGACATCTTTATTCAACGACGTCACTGTCAATGCCCCGCCCACATAATCAAGAAATTTCAATGTACTGGCGCGCTGCGCATCTACATGCAATGCAGGCATAGCGCCGCCGCGACTGCTCAGCGTCACAGAACCACCATCACCGTCACCATTTTTTAGCTGCAAGATATTCGCCTGAAATGGCAAGGTTACTTTTGCGCTGCCGTGATTATCATTTAAACGTATATGCAACACGCCAGCCTCAACCCCTGCACTATCCCCCGCCGGCAATATGACTTTGGCTTCACTTTGAGCCGCTGCACTGTACACAACATCAAAATTGGCATAGCCCGCACTTTCCAACACCACGGTTTTAATCTGACTCATGTCAAAGGTTTGGCTCTGCGTTGCTTTTCCCTCAGACCGCTCATCTACATCGCGTTCAAAAGAGGCCGTACCAACAAAAACCAAGGCCACCGCCGCGATGAATATTGCCGCGCCTTTTTTAAATATCATTTTGCTCATTATGCAACCTCACGTTCTTTTAGATGAAAATAGGCGCACGTCCAAAGCAATACTGGCGTGGCAAACCAAAGGCCAAATGCCACGACTTTATCCTGCATGCGCATGGCTTCATGCGTTTCGCCAAAAAAAGCCGCCCAAACCATACCAATTACAGATGGGTTTGACTGGGTGACTGCGCAAAATAAAGCATAGACAATCGCAAGCAAAAAACCGAGCAAAACCATTTTGAGCATGGCGTTCTTTTTAAAATACAAACTTGACGCCACGCAATAGCCTTGGACACAAGCAAAGACAACTAAAATCAATGATTGCAGCAGTGCGCGTTCAGGTAAAGACCAACGATCCTCACCTTTGGACAAAAACGGCACAAATAAATCGTACTGCTCTGGCTTATAGTATGAGTGCATCTCAGGCTCGCGCAATGATTCAGCCAACGCCTGCGCCTTGGCAATCCAAACCAGCGGCGCATTGAGCAACGTGTAAACCAGCGTGTACGCCAGCGGATACAGCACCAAAACCACAATCGCGGCGAGCAGCCATTTTTCAAACGTGGACGCAGGGCGCATTAAAATCAACAATGCGGTTTCTTTGCGCGCCACGCCATCAAAATAACGCGCCGCATAAATCCCACCCGTCACAAACAGTCCGCCATAAAAACAAGCCATTTGGGCGCCATGCTCAAACCCGTGAGAACCCGCAGTTGAAAACAACAACAGACTCAGCACCAAAAACACAATCGCGCACATACCAAAAAACCACACTGTGCTGCGGTACTGCTCCGCCCAATGGGCGCGCAGCAAGCGGCCAAACCGTTGGCCATTAAAAAAATCGCTCATTCTTTGCTCCTTAAATTTGACGTATAGGCATGCAGCGCCGCCAGCACGCCATTTTTTTGCAAACTCAATGCTTTGTACAACAATTCCAAATGAATCGGCAGCGCCTCGCCGCTCGTGTTGGCCGCCACATACGCGGTTTGCGCACCCAAATGCTCTTGATACACCACGCTATTTAACGACGCCACATCATCCGTTACGCCCATACTGAGCGCACGCTGCAAGGTCTGCATGTCGCTCATTAATGCCAATTTGCCTTCGTCAATAAACAATACGTGGCTCATCAAACTTTCCAAGTCATGCGCTTGGTGCGTGCTGATAAGGACAATCCGATTGGCGTGTTCAGGGCGCGCCAAAATTTGTTTGAACTGCGCACGCCCAACAATATCCAAGCCGTTGGTCGGCTCATCCATGAGCAAAATCGGCGTGTGCGCGGCCAAGGCAAAGGCCATCACCGCTTTTTTCTTTTGCCCCAAGCTCATCGATTCAAAACCTTTGTCATCTGGAATTTCAAAGGTTTTGACATATTCATCAAAGTTCGCCTGCGAAAAATTGGGATAAAACACAGCTTGCGTTTCCACCATTTTGCGCAAACTGATGTTTGGCAGATGAAACTCCTCTGGCACAATATAAATCCCCGCCAAAAAGTCAGGTTGACGCTTGGCTGGGTTCAAATCATTCACCAAAATCGTGCCGCCATGCGCAAACAAAAGCCCAGAGAGCAATTTAAGCAACGTCGACTTGCCGCTGCCATTGCGCCCAAACAGACCATAAACACCTGGTTCGCTGATGCACAATGAAAAATCATCGTAAACCCGCTTGTTGCCGTATTCAAACAGCAAATTTTCAACTTTAATCATATAAGCCCTTTTTGAGTTGTCAAAAAATCATAACGTCCCACAGTATCACGGCGGCGTGTGTGTTTTGTGTGAAGTATCGGGATTTATGCACAGCTTATAAAATTAGACGAAAAAAAGCCCTAATCAAAGATTAGGGCTTTTTCTGTTGGTGCCGGGGGGGGGAATCGAACCCCCACTCCCTCTCAGGAACCGGATTTTGAGTCCGGCGCGTCTACCAATTCCACCACCTCGGCAACAGAAACGAAATTATGCCAGCATCCCATCCATTTGGCAAGTCATTTTTTCATAAAAGCAGATATTTTTTCAACCCCCACCATAAAAAACCCGGCGCAAGTTTTCTGTGCGGTGGGGATCAAGCCTCATCTGCCAAATTAACGGCGTTTGCGCCCTGTCACAATCACTTCAACCCGTCGATTCGATGCCAAGCAAGTATTGCTTAAAAATACACCAATTTAAGACCTGTTTTTAAAGCGGTACGAATCATTGCCTATTTCAACAATTTCGCAAGTAGTCGGTCAGCCTGCCCCGCAATATCAACGCCATCTCTTCATCAACAAAACCAAGTAAAAAACCTTGAAACACCAAAAAAGGAAATCAACCATGAAACACAAAAAATACAAGCAATACAGCGAAAGTCAAATCGCCGCCATCCTCAAAGAAGGCGCCGACGGCGCGCCCGTACCCGAACTATGTCGCACACACGGCATAAACCGCGCGAGTGATTACAAATGGCGCAGCCAAGATTTTGGCATTGACTGATTTGAATGCACGTTCAAATTTAGGATTTTTTATTCTCCTTTGAGGTGTTGTTCTTAATGGGATTGACCTCAAAAAGAGAACGGATGATAAGTATTTGCGCTTTGTTGAAGCGAGTCTTTCTTTTTTTGCAATTCAATTTGTGTGTTTTGAAGCGCTTGAGTGGCCTCCATCATAACGGAAGCATCTTGCTTTAACATGCCATTGAGTAAATTAGCAACAGCGGCTTTATTGCTATTGGTACTTTCAATATAAAATTCATTAAATTTTTTAACCGGCTCTGTTTGAGGCTTAATCTCTGATAATTCAAGGCTTAAATCATCCATTAACTTACTCGATTCAAGAGTCAACGTTTTGTGGAGCTGTGCCTCTTGTTCTTTTTGCAAAGCAGCCATTCGCTGTTGAATCTCCTGACCTTTTTCCAAGTATTTTTTGGTTATTTGACTTTCTAATGCCTCATAAGCCACATAGTCGTTTTTAAACGTATTATGTTTTACATATGTCGCCACAAAAAACAAACCTACGCATAAAAGTACAAACGCTGATAGCAATTTTTTCATTTTTACACCCTCATCTAAAACAATATAAATTAACTTTTATTAAAAAACGCACATTAGCCAGCATGAAAATAGGCTTTTAAATAATGAACGTTAAACACAAAAACTGATTTGTAAAACCTAAAAATAGTGAAGGGAACCTCAACATATAGAGGTTCCCTCACAAAGCATGCGGTTAAATCACACCCGCAAATTTACAATCAAGGCAAAGACACCTCAAACCGTCGATTAGGCGCCAAGCACGCAATCACTGAAGCCGATTTATTGCCTGAGCAGTTGACCAAAGGTTTCGCTGCGCCCATTCCCTCAATCGTAATCAAGTTCTCAGCCACACCTTGACTCACTAAAAATGCTTTGATGGTTTCAGCACGTTTCGTCGAGAGCTTTTGATTATAGGCATCCGAACCCAAACGATCGGTATAAGCAGAGACTTTCAACCCTTTTTGTATCTTAGAGTCTTCTAATAACTGCTTAGCCAAATCAGCCAGCTTGTTACGTCCTGCATCCAACAAATCAAAGCGGTCAAACTCAAACAAACCATCCGCTGAGAGCATCACTGGATACGATAACGGCTTACCTGGTTCATACGTGTTGAACGGCACACGGAAACCGAAGTTAAACAAGCCAGGTAAACCTTGAGTCAAACGTTTAACCAATGGGTTTTGCGTCGTTGGAATAGATCCTTCAGGCACAGTGGCCAAATCGACCTTCACAATGAAGTTACTGCCGCGCGCCCATTGGCCTGGGTTGATACCTTCAATATGGTAACGGCCATACGCATCCGTTTCGATTAACAAGCCTTCAACCGTCGCCAAACGAACCCCAGGAATTCCTGGCTCACCATCATCCTGCATGCCATTCCCATTGCTGTCTTCAAAGACCGTGCCCAGTATTCGGCTGTCCTCAAAGTCTGGATCCGATGTGCGTGTAATTGAAGCACATGAGCGATTACTTGTAATGGCTAAAGACGCTGCACTGACTTGCGCACAGTTCTGCAAACTGCCTTGTCCTGCACTTGCACCCACACGCATCATGTAGCTCAAGGTCAGTTTTTTGCCTGCGGCCACATCCAAGTTCGATGTCGTCAATGGATACTCTGCCGTCACCGTGAAGCTGCTATCACCCACCACATTCATTGAGCCTGAAACATAGCTCAAACCTGGTGCGGGTTGATCGATGAGGCTAAAGTCATTCGCATCGAATTTGCTTGGGTTTTCAATCACCACTTCGTAGCGAACAAAGTCACCAATCTTCGCTGATTTGGTTTTAGCGGTTTTGGTAACCAACAAACCAACATCTTTAATCACCGCCGAGCTGGTGCTACACGTTGCACATGAACCATAGCTTGGCGATACGGTGTTCACCACAGTGCTTTGAGCTTGTGCATTCACAGTCGCACCATAGGTAAATACATAGTTACCCGCTGCTGAACCACTTGGAACCGTGCATGACAGGTTTGAACCAGATGCACTACAACCCGATGGCACATTCGTTAAAGTCAAACCTGTGCCCAACGTATCGGTCAATACCACGTCGCGTGTTGATGCGCCACCAGCAATCGTTGAAGTCACGGTGTAATTGATGGTGTCACCGATGCGAACGCTCTTCTTAGCTGAGGCATCTGAGGTCTTATTTGTCACCACAGACCACAACGGATGGCTCACGCTACAAGATGAACACGTACCCACATCAGTCGTCACTTGGTTGGTCACTTTAGTGACTGCTGATGCATTGACTGACGCGGTATAAGTAAAGGTGTGCTCACCAACCGCTGCACCTGTTGCTAACGTACACGCGATTTGTTGACCGGTTACGGTACAGCCCGCTGGTAATGTGCCCACCGTTAAACCGGTACCCAAAGTATCCGACAACAAGACATTACGTTGCGTTGCGTTACCTGACACAGTGGTTTTTAAGGTGTACTGAATCGTATCGCCTGCAGCCACCGAAGTGCCTGCGGCTGGCGATGCCGTTTTCAACGTATCGACTTGAACACCAGCATAAACCGCCTTACATACAACACTTACACCAGAGAATGTGTTTGAGAAGGTCAAATTACCACCAAACGGAACAGAAACACTTGGATTGACACCATCTGAACAACTCCAGCTTGTAGGAACCACATAATTCAATGCATTGTTTGTATTGGCAAACGCAGGTGTCGGTAATGTAGCTGTCTCACCAATTACAGGCACGACAGTGTTTGAAGAAACACTATTACTACCGGTACTTACAGAGTTAAATGCAGCGGTGTTACTCGACAAACCTGTTGTAGAAGGCACGTTGAGTGTTTCACCTACAGTTGCATTAGCCCAGTCAACTTGTAAAGACAACTGAGAGGTTTGAAGTGTGGGCGTGACGCCACATGCATTGGCTTCTTTAACCGTACCTGCAATGCTCATTTGGGCATTGTTGAACAAACCATTCCCAGTTGAGCTGGTACAGGCGTTGTTGCTGGTACTGCCTGTCGCAGCAACCTTGACACGTACCGTAATGTCATACGTTTCTTCGGTCGGTGCGGCAGCTGAGCCTGCAGCGATGCTTTCATTGCTGACGATCGATGTGTTGGTGCCTGAGCCTGTGAACACACTGCTCACCGTGCCCGCGACATTTGCACTTTTAACGATGCTCGGTGTACCCACAACGCTGACATCTGAATCAAACCCAAATACGTCGCTCAAGCTGTATGCCGTTGCAGTCGTGTTGGTGTTGCTGACACTAACACGATAGGTCACGTCAAACTGATCACCAGTGCCTGGCACTGCGGTTGGGCCTGCGGTCACTGCTTTGGCAACGTTCACATTTGAAAACACACCCGTATAAACAATTTTACACGTGACACTCTTACCTGCATAAATGCTACTAAAGTTGAGCGTACTGCCAAACGGAACTGTCGCATCTGGGTTGACCCCATCTGAACAGACCCAAGAGGTCGGTGAGCTGTAATAAATCTCATTGCCCGCTGTGGCAAACGCCGGCGTCGGTAAAGTTGCGGTTTCGCCAATCACTGGAACGACCGTGTTTGATTGAACCGTGTTGCTGCCAGTACTCACTGCATCAAATGCTGCCGTATTGCTGTTTAAACCTGTTGAAGCCGGTACTGACAACTTCTCGCCTGATGCCGCGCCAACCCATTCCACTTCAAATTTCAATTGCGCGGTTTCAGCCATTGGCGTGTTTGCACATGCATTGGCTTCTTTAAGCGTACCTCCAATGCTCATTTGGGCATTATTGAACAAACCATTGCCACTTGAGCTGGTACAGGCGTCGTTGCTGGTACTGCCTGTCGCAGCAACCTTGATGCGTGCCGTCACGTCATACGTTTCTACGGCCGGTGTGGCAGCTGAACCCGCAACGATGGACTCGTTACTTACAATCGATGTGTTGGTGCCTGAGCCTGTAAACGCGCTGTTCACCGTGCCGCTGACGTTTGCACTCTTAACGACGGTCGGTGTACCCACAACGCTGACATCCGACTCAAACCCAAATGCGTCGCTCAAGCTGTACGCCGTTGCGGTCGGGTTGGTGTTGCTGACACTGACGCGATAGGTCACATCAAACTGATCACCAGTGCCTGACACTGCTGCTGGGCCTGCGGTCACGGCTTTGGCAACCGTTACGCCGTCAACCACGCTGGTGTTGGTTAACGTACAGGTTAAGGTTTTACCAACGCTGGCGCTTGGCACTGTTAAGTTGCCACCTTGCGCAACAGTGATCGCTGCGTTGGTGCCGTCTGAACATGACCATGAAGCAGGACTGTAGTTAACGGCGTTGGCTGGTGTTGCGAAGGTTTCGGTCGGTAATGTACCCACTTCATTCGCTGCAACAACAACCGTGTTTGACGAGACGCTGTTCGAGCCTGTCGCAGCGGCGTCAAACGCAGCTGTGTTGACACTAAACCCAGTTGTGGCTGGAAAGTTAACGCTTTCGCCTGGCGTGGCCTTCACCCAAGTCTTTTGCAATACCAAATTGACGCCAGATACTGCCGGTGTGTTTGCACACGCAGTGGCACTTTGGTTGGATGCACCTGAGATGCTTAATACACCGGTGTTAAACAAGCCTTGACCTGTTGTTGTGCCTGAGCAGGTGTCGTTGGTTGTGCTTGAACCTGCTGGAACATTGATACGCACGGTGACATCGTAGGTTTCTGTCGTCGGCGTAGCAGTTGAGCCTGCGGCGATCGATTCGGCCGTGATGATCGAGGTGTTGGTACTTGAACCTGTGAATGCACTATTGACCGTGCCACTGACATTGCCGCTTTTTACAATGGTCGGTGTACCGATGACTGTCACGTCACCGTCAAAGCCAAATGTGTCGGCTAAGTCGTAGGTTTGCGCAGCACTGCTGACGTTGCTGACCGTCAAGCGATAGGTTGTATCGAATTGCGTCGGTTTGCCTGAAACCACGGTAGGCGCCGATGCGACAGTCTTAACAATGGTGACCGTGGGCGACAGTTTGTTGGTCACCGTGAGGCTTTGTGTGCCGCCGTTTGGCATCGTGGCTGGGCTTAATGCTGTGAATACAGGCGTTTCCCAGGCGTATTTAGCATCTGGCGTTGCGGGCAGAGTTTCTGCAACAGTACACGTGGCGCCCGCTGCAATACCTGTGATGCTCACTTTTGTATTGGTAGGATAGTTGGTCAATATTGCGGATTTTTGTGTATTCGCAACAGGTAAGTCACACGTCGCTGTGAACGTGAAATCCAATGGCCCTGTGATGCCAGTCGGTAAAGTTAAGGCCTTGGTGACTTCGATTGTGCCGTCTAAGAAACGTTCGGCAAAATTGTAATTGATACCAATACCATTACTAACCATCGCAACGTCTGTGATGGAACGACCTGCTGCAGTACCAGATGCGGTACCGTTAACCGTCCCCACACTGGTGCTTGAAATCGCAGTGGCTGGGCTGGCAGGCGGGGTTTCTGTAATCGTCCATGTGCCAGACAATACGCCTTGGAACGCAGTCAATGCCGTGCCACTGCCATCTGCTGAGGCGAAGATACCGGCTGCATTAGGCGCAAAAGCATAACCACCCGCCGCGTCAACCACCATACTAAAGACTGTACCTTGAGGTGCGCTCAAACATGCGCCTGCGGTACATTGTATTTTAACAACCGTTGAGGTTAAACCTGATTCACCTGCACCATACAAACCATCAGCATTTGTATCCAAGAATACACGTCCGCGTAAAGTCGACGGATCTAAACCTTGAATGGTTACAGCAGAGCCTGAACGAATGACTTGGGCTGAGCTAGGATCGCCTTGATACAAGTCGGTACGCGCCCACACCGTATTCGTAAATTTTGAAGTTGCGTTGATGGTCGGCGCTTTAAGGTTAATCGTGCCCGTTCCTGAATAACCGATCAACATCGGATTGGAGGTCACAAAACGAATCGCCGTAATGCCCGCTGGAATAGTTGCACCCGTTGTATAGGTGGCCCAATTGATGCCTGTACTGCCATTTTCTTGGCCAGTTACTTTAACCGCAGCTTGTACTGTCGCTGACGGGTCGGTAGAGTACTGAATAGTCACAGTACCCATAGCACTGGTTGACATAGAGGCCGCTAAACTGGTGATCTCAAATTTACCCGAGCCCAGACCCGTGGTGCCATTGTCATCACCATCAAACGGCAAGACGTCAACGAAATAGCCAATGCCCGAGTTGCTTGAGCCGCCGTTACCAAAATTAATGGCGTATCCAAAAATCTCATTGGGCCCGACCTTGCCGCCTGTAACACCAGTCGTGGTCTTACTTGCTGAGAATGAGGCGGCACCATTAATAACAACATTCACAACCTCTGTTCGATCTTCGGTTGTACCTGCACCATCTAAAAGTGGGGTCAAATCATTGGTCGAAGAGATGGTTGTGGTCAATGTTTTTGTAGAAGTTGATGCAGTCGCAACAGCCAACGCATTAAATGTAATCGGCGCCAATGTTGCTGTCGAACCACCATACGGGGCAACCGCAGCTCCGCCTGCAACACTTACATCACCCAAAGAGAAACTAATTGAGCCAGGCGCACCATCATCTGCCGTACATGGAATGCCGTCTGCACCATAATTACCAGCCGTATAAGTGGCATTTGTGGGCAAACTCGATTCAACAGGAACGACACAATTGTCTTGAAATTTAGCAGTAACTACAACATTTTTAGCCACGCCATCAACACCAACAACTGAAGCACCAATCATGCGTGGTGTTATGCTAATAGCCGTTTGCGTACTCGGCGCAATTGATCCTGAACCCACAACGGTCGTGTGACGCACTTTAATCGGCTGGGCGGTTATTCGACCACCACGAAAAGCAACCCCTGCGGCTCCAGTATAAGTAGAACGATCTATCTTTGAAGTATTGCTTGTATCATCTACGTAAGAAGTATGCGATACCCATGGAATGACGGAACCATCGGTAAGAGCCAAAGAAGCCGCCGTTGTGGTTCGTTCGAGTGGGAGCGCAATCACTAGACCTGCCGCAACAGCCAACGGCTTGGTATATTTATACCGTACCGCTGTCACAGCAGATAAACCACCCACAGTACTTGGATCGGTAGACCAAGTTGAAGCGCCATCTCCAGCAACACCACAATTAGCAGCTCTACGATCCGCATCTGAAGCAAAAGCTTGATTTGTATACTCTAAGACCAAATCACTGCCTGACAACAAAGTTGTCCCACCCAAAGGCGTGGTAACGTTCGGACCTACTTTAACAGTCGCAAGAGCATCTAACTTAATTAAATTATTATCAAACAGCACGCATTCGCCAGCATTGCTCACGGTGCCATAGCCATCATTTTGACTATAAAGCCCTGTGTAAGCCATAAATTTTTGCCCTGGCAATACGCTTTCAGAATAAGCGTAGTTGCCATTGTTTTGCGTATTGTCATCGGCATAAAGGGCATTATTAATTGAGTCCTGTTCAGTAACCATAGCAAAAACAGGTCTAATGATTGGCAATGTGTTCGTTCTATTAACGGTCTGACTCGCGCAGGCATAACCATTAAGAATTGGAGATGTTGCACCACAAACGTAAGTCGGATCCATTTGATTGCTGTACCCCGCACCAAAATTTGATTGGGCTGAAATACTATTTGGGTCAAAGCCTGATACTTGATTATGGAAATAAGTGATCGAACCTAAAGGAAAGTTATCATCCGCCGTATTGCTCGGCGTGTTATTTGGGTCTATTGGCGTAAAAAGGGTAAAACCATTCAAATACACTGCATTCATCGATGGCGAGAAAAAACCGTAACTCGTCGTGCTATTAAAATTTAGCTGCTGATTGATCGTTACGATAATTGGTGTACCAGCCCCCCCTGGTTGCGCACAAGAAGTTGGGGCACTACAGGTAGACGTCAAATATGAACCAGGCATGGTTGATATTTGAAAGCTCGTTCCAGTCGCTAATGATTCAGAACCCCTAACGTCAGATATCGCTCCATCAACCCCAATACCAAAGTTAAGAGTTGCCGAATAACCAGCCACACCGCCAACGGTGGCAGGTATAAGATTATTGTTGTATGTCCGTGTTGTGGCTTTCGGCGTTGCTGAAACCGTGACTGAAGAACCTGAAACAGCAGCGCCATTATCTATAGCAACCGTAGGCGTCAAAACTGTGCCATTCGCTAAGATACCTGCATTCGCAATCACAGTGAAAGACTCAGTACCCACTACAGTAGCGTGATTACAGGTCAGCGTTGTGCCAGAAATACTTCCGCCGCCTGTACCCGTACACACAGAAGATGCACTTGAACTCGCATCCCAAGAAGCACCTGCGGGCAGCGTAAATACAAACTTTGAACTGGCAGCCGCACTGGACGAATAACTAATCCGATAAGTGACTTTATCGAAGGTTCTGACAACCCCATTGTTTGCAGAACTATCAAGCCCAGCACCACTGGCTGCATCGAAGGGCGCGACACCATCACTCAATACCGTAAAGCTAACGTCGCTAATCGCTGCATGTGCAGTCGATGCGGTGAATAAAACCACCATCATCAGCACACGCCACATTGCAAATATTCGTTTAAATATCATTTCGGATTTCATCTCATTTTTTCCATTTAAGCACTGTTTAATCATTTGTTTTAAATTCTGTTGTCCCATGGCTTAGAACCTCCCCAAGATATTCAAGAACCAGCCTTTGTGGTCATAGTCCAAATCCGTCAAGTCACTGCTGTAGTCTGTGAAGTTGTAGCCGAGACCGACTTTCATGTACTTGTTGACATCTTTGTCTAACGACACCAAGAAACCGCTCTTGACGCCATCTTTTTCAACTTTTAAGGCACGGTACTCAGTTAAAGCACTCCAGCCTGACCAGATGTCGCCGGCATCGCCGCGATCACCAATGTGGTAGCGTGCTTGCAAGGCTGCGAATGTGGCGTTATTCGAGTACCAAACACCTGCGCCTCGACCAAATCGCGCTTCGCTTAAACGATAGGCCAATTTACCTGCGTACTCCCAGCGTGGGTTGGCTTCATACGTGCCTTCAACCGAGACAACCTGTGAGCGTTGATCGTAGTTGGCGCCGCCCGTTTGTGCTGGGCTGCCTAAATCGTATAAGTACGTGTATTTACCCAGCGCATTCCAACGGCCACCCAGTGGGCGGTAAGCGAAGCCGAGGCCTGATTCGATGAGTTGGGCTTCGAGTTGGTTGGTGGCTTCGTTGGTGGTGCGCGAGTAGTTCAAACGCCCCATGAAGCGCCAATCTTCACTGAGCTTGTAACCCACTCGGTTGGTGGTGACCCATTGATCACGGCTTTCACTGCCGGTGTCTTTGCGGTATTCAACCTTACTGTTCCACTCAACCTCTTTGTCTGTGAATCCTGCGTTGATTGAGTAGGCTTCTCGCTTGGTTTCTTGTCCCGTTGAGATGCTGTCGAGTGTGCCGCGTTGGACATTAAAGCCAATGTTCCAGCCCGTGCGTGGCGCAAACTCTAAACCAAAGTTATTCACCAAGCCTTTTTGGCCGCTGTCTTTGATCCATTGGCTTTCGTTGGTCCAGCGCACTTTGTCACTGACTTGCCAACGTTGACCAACTGTGAAACCGTTTTCTTTGAAGTAGCTGCGATTGCCGAACAAGTCATTGCTGATGGTGCTGTCTGGCGAGTAGGTATACGATGAGTAGAGCGTGTGCTTTTCGGTGCGGCGGTATTCGCCCGAAGCCGTGAGCGCGTTGCCACGGTCGCCATTCACGTAATCAACACCAACCGTTGATAAGTTGTTGAATGTGTAACGACCCCCGACCATGAAGGCGTCGTTTTTGTCGTAGTTGGTGCGAGCAAATGCCACTTGACCACCCGCATATACGTCGAGGTTTTTACCGATGCGGTTGTTAAAGCGCAAACCAACCAGCGAGGCTTTGCCGATGTCTCCGCTTTCATTTTCTTCGACGCGCTGGAATTCTGCACTGATCGATTGGTTGGGCGCATATGTCCATAGGCCGTTAATGCGACTCCGTTTTAGGCGATCGTAGTCAGTTAAACCGTCGCGTTTTAAATCACGATAGCTGCCAGTCAATTTGAAGTCGTCGGTGACTTGAGCACCACCTTCTACGCCCCAGTCTTCAACGTCGTAACCCACGCTGTCGATACGTGAGTTGGAGAAGCCTGCGTCTTTTTCAATATACCAGCCTTTGAACACAGCTTCGCGTGAAGTCACGCCGAGCTCTTTGAGGCTGATGCTGCCCTCTAAGCTGTTGGCTTCGCCTTTGCGCTGGGTGCTGGTGGGCACTTCAAAGAAGGATAAACCGCCGTTGTCTGAGTAGAATATCGGCGCTGAGTAGGATTCTGAGTTGGCGTTCTCAAACTTGAGGTAGGTGCCTTTGCCTTTTTGGAAGGTGAGATCGACGCCTTGTAATTTGTAATCATTGCCTGAACGTCGGTCTTCAACATAAGTACCGCCCGCAGCGAAGTGATCACCAAACCATTGCTTGCCTTTGACTCCCGCAACCAAGTTGCCTGAGTCAAAGTTGTCAGGGAAGTATTCGTAGCTGACTACGAGGGTTTGTTGGTCGCCGCTGTTGGGGTTGTCTAAAATGATGTTGTTGTCGCGGATGATTTGCTGCAGGGGGCGATTAAGGATGAGTCGCCCTTGGAAGTCGTCCATTTCATAGTCGCGCCCTGAAACCAGTTTGGTTTCACCCAATACTCGGCCACTGTCTTTGTCACGCACCAGCACAGATACTTGTTCTGAACCAGGCAAAAGGTCTGTGTTTTTGAGGTAATACAAACTGCCGCCTGTGCCTAGAAATTCAGATTGACCTGGGGCGGTTTGTTGTTCGGAGCCGAACGCTTGCAGCTGTGAGCTCGGCTCTCCAAGCTCGTTGGTCTGTTTGCTGCGAAGCTGAACTTTGGCACCGTATAAACCACGGTTATATTGCGCCAATGTGGTGTCGTTTAAGTCGGTATTGAAGTTGCCCCATAAAAGTTGGTTTTTGTCCCAGTCGAGTCGAACATACAAACGCCCTTGGGTGTCAATATCTCGAACCGTGGTCGAGTCGTCACCATACACCGGATAGTAAGCGTCTGGGTCTATCCGACGGAACAGGTCTTGAGCATCGGCCTTGAAGAAGCCGTTAAACAGCTCGTCCACTTGTTTTTCGCGGGTATCGGCTTGGGCCGTGATGAGGTACTTGCCTTGGATCTTGCCTTTTAAGTAAAACGCCAAACGGCCATCGGTTTGTACGCTGTCAAAGCGCTCTTTCTCCGCAGGGGATATGGCACTGACATTGCCCGAGGCCTTGGTCTCTGACAGCGTTAAGTCTGCCAAACCGACCAAGAAGAAGTATTTGCCTGTGACGTTGACATCAAGCATGCTGATCATGGCTTCTTTGGCGCCGGGCTTCATGGTTTGCACTTGCAGCTGGTGTTTGCCTACGGGAAGAATGTACTCAGTGACGAATTGTCGCTTCGTGTCAACTGGCACTGAGTTGCCGTTGATGCTTAAGGTGTAGCCGTCTGGGATGTTGTTGCCTCGAACACGGACGCGCGAGCCATTGACTTGGATGTTTTGCGTGAGTAACGCATTGGTGCCGTATTGCTCAGTTTCGACCACGTAGTTTTCTAAACTACCGCCAATGCTCTGGTTGGCGAGCTGTTGCGTGTTTAAGCTGACATTGCTTTTTAAATCGTCTTTTTCTTTTTCGCGGTTGGCCAATGAGAGCAAACGCAAAGTGCGGTAGCTGGTCTCATCCCAAACACCATCTTTGTCGTACACACGCAAGCTGTAAGATAACACTTGGTTTTCTTGTAGTTTAATTGGATTGATTCCATTCGCCAGTCCATTCTACATTCGCTGTCGTGAGTTTTGGATCCCATTTAACTGGAACAACCGCTGCGGGCTTGGTGCGGTCAATGTCTTCGGGCGCGTACACTAAAATCTCCGCCTTCTGAATAAACGGGGCGTAGTTCGTGTAAACGCTGAAGACGACTGGTTCAGATATCTTGCTGTCTACAAACCCAACGCTAGAGGGCGCGCTGACCGACAAGTTGGGCGTAATTACAGAGGGATCCTCTGTAACCCAAATCTTGCCTTTGTTCGGCAAGTTCAAGACTTTACTTAACGGGCGAACAACTGCGGGAGTTGATTGACTCACGGCAGGTGACTTGTTTTTATCGTTATCCGGCTTTTGCTCTTGTTTTTGCTCTTGCTCTACCTCAGCCCTTACTGACTGCGCTTGTGATTGTCCAGCTACCGCAGACGCTTCAGCAACCACCTCTTGCGCGTAACCAGGCAAAACGCCGGACGAAATCAACAAGCACATCAACAAAGACAATTTTATCTTATCTTGGTACATTTTAAAAACCCTATAATAATTTACTAAGAGACCTTTGCACAGTCCGAACACGCCAAGCTGAAATACAAAAACCACATTTAAAAATTGATTCTCACTCAAAACCCAAGCAAAAAAACCTCGTTTTGCCGCTAAAATACCTGCCTTACGAACAATTGATCCGCTACAGGCGGATTTTACAAAAAACTCACGCAGAAAATTTAAACCGCATTACATGCTACGGCCAATACACATCAAGCCAATACACATAGCATTTCAAACCAAGATGACGCGCTTTTCCATACCGCAATGCATTTTTAAAATGCCAAATGCGCGTTCAACCGTGCAGCGCGCACCAGACTTGTATCGACAGCTCTTGATATTACTCACACCTTTTAACACCACAAACATTCAGTTGAAATTTATTTTTTATTAATTTTCACCTGAATGTGAATGGTTTTATCTTACATGCAATAAAATGCTGGGAAAACAGCCAATCGGAAACTACGATACATCCTAGATGTGGATTATACTACAAAACATTCTTAATATTAAGCCCCACAATCTTATAAGGTTGGTTGGATTTAAAAAACTTAGGGTTCTGATTGTGACACTCCTCAATCAAACCCCAAGGCGTTTTCAGTTTTAACGACTTAAGTGGCTGCTGATGATT
>JAFEII010000001.1 GCA_017495165.1 Hydromonas sp.
CAATTGAACTGTCAACATTGCTCAAACCAGTTGAGGTTGAAGTCGACAATGAGGCCACTGCACTGCTCACGCCGCTCGTTGCGCCGCTCAACGCGCTGCTCATCGCAGTTGAAGTAGACGTACTCAACGATGCAATTGAACTGTCAACATTGCTCAAACCAGTCGAGGTTGAAGTCGACAATGAAGCCACTGCGCTGTTCACGCTGCTCGTTGCGCCGCTCAAAGCGCTGCTCATCGCAGTTGACGTTGACGTACTTAATGAGGCAATTGAACTGTCAACATTGCTCAAACCAGTTGAGGTTGAAGTGCTCAATGAAGCAACTGCACTGCTGACGGTGTCCGTTGCGCCGCTTAAACCTGTCGCTAAGACAGAATAGAGTTGTGAGCCGTTAATCGCATCTGTAGATGTTGCGCTAATCCGACCTGCTGATACAAACTGGATTTGTCGTGTGTGATTGAGGAGGGCATCCGTACCGACACTAACTACCTTAGTTGAATTTGTGCCCGCAAAGCCACCGTAAGTCACGCCACGAACAGTCGCCGATGTGACATTCGTTGCAGCAACGGTTTTTGCGTTAGTGCCAATCGCCACACTATCAAGAATAGTCGCCGATGAATCGTAGCCTATTGCCACACTGCCCTGTGCATTGGATATAGTCTGAAAACCAAAAGACATCGACCTAAAGCCTTCCGCAACTGAGTCCTCACCGATTGAAATCGAAGAAGTGCCGCTAGCTTTCGCAAGACGGCCCATCGCCACCGAATAGGCGCCAGAGGCAGTTGCTCCAGTGCCCACAGCCAGAGTGTCCGTTAGAGGGGCAGTAGCTCCGCGACCGATCGCGATGGCACCACCACCTGACGCTATCGTCTTAGTAAGGGTAACGGAGTTATTATACGTACCGCCAATCGCAATAGTACCCGTATTAGATGCTGTAGCTTGCTTACCAATCGCTACGCCTTCGGTACCAGTCGCACTAGCTGACTTACCGACAGCGACCGCCTCATTTCCGGCAACTGCTTGCACGCCCACTGCCGTAGCACCTTGCCTCCCTACAGCACCAAAACCCACCACAGTTGCTTCAGCCGCGGCTGTTGAGTAAGCACCATAAGCGGTTGCAGCTTCACCCGACGCGAAACTTGAGCAACCAGCAACTAAAGCGGAAGATTTATTAGGGTCTGGAGTTGCAATAGAGTTGTAAGTAATGCCACCGTACGTAAAGCTAGAACCTACAGCGGCACATGTACCGGCCGCAGCCACCCCACCGCTGGCAACAACCCCTGCATACACCGGTGCTGTAGACGCAACGCCCACGGAAGCGATTAAAGACCAGAACAGCGCCTTAAGCTTGAGTTTTCGACTTCCAGACAGCGTGCGAGACTCAACCACATTGCCCAAACCACTTGAGTTCGACTTACCCTTCTCCGAATCTATCTCTGAAACGGCGACCCATGAGCCAAGCGACTCATTATAAACACTACGATAACTTTTATTCACTACAAAAAACTCCTAAAAAAACTTAAAAAACCCAAATTTTCACTAAAAATGGGGAGAATACACATAAAAACTACGGTCTAAAATTTAAAATTGCAAGTGCCTTTTTCACAGCCCGAACAAGCGAAGCTGAAATACAAAAACCACATTTAAAAATTTATTTTTTGCTCAAACTTCTCAAAAGCAAAGCAAAAAACCTCGTTTCATGTTGTGCCAATGCACATCAAGCCAACCCACATCGCATTGCGTTTTAAATATGCAAAATGCGCGCTCAACCGTGCAGCGCGCACCAGACTTGTATCGACAGATCTTGATGTTATTCCACACCCTTTAACACCACAAACATTCAGTTGAAATTCATTTTTTATTAACTTTCACCAGAATGGGAATGGTTCTGTCTTACGCGCAATAAAAATAGGTAGAGCATTGTAACATAAATAGTAAGTCCCACAATCTTATCAATCGTATTGGGTTTAAAAATCAGGGTTCTAATTGTGACATCCCTCAATCAAATCCCAAGGCGTTTTCAGTTTTAACGACTTAAGTGGCCGCTGATGATTGTAGTGCAGCAAGGTCTTTTCGTTAATGTTATAACCATCGGCTAACGTTGCGAGGCTCTCTTGAGCGTCTTGTATTTCTCTTCGGATTCGAGGCGTGGTCGTGGCATTACCATGCAGTATGTTCCCCATAAATTTGTCTCCTTTATTTCAGACAATAGCACTCCTGAAGAGCTTGGGACTAAAAACGCAGGGACTATAGCATAAATAGAAAACCGGTACAGCCCGAACAAGCCAAGCTGAAATACAAAAGCCACATTTTGAAATTAATTTTTTGCTCAAATTTCTTACGACCAAAGCAAAAATCTCGTATTACCACCAAAAATACGTTTTTTACACACATTTCATCCGCAGCAGGCGGATTGATGCCACAGATTCACGCCGCAAATTTAAACCGCGCTTCATGTTGTATCCGTGCAACACAAAGCCAACCCGCAATGCCGTTTTAAAATGCCAAGCGTGCAGCGTGTGTCAGCCCACAAGCGGTTTTGCGCTTTTTGCACATCGGTGAGAGGTTTGTTGCGATAGGCGCGGGCAATCATTCGGTCTTCGATGCCGCGCTGGGCAAGCCATTGCGTATGTTTTTTGCTTGGATACGCGCTGTCTGCGTAAACGGCGCGGTCTTTGGCGTCAACCCCGTAAGGCGGCTCAATCGTAGGTTGGTTTAGCCGCCTTACGGGTTAAAAGATGAATAAGCAATAAAAGCCACTTATTAGTTGTTAAGTTGTCAAGTGTCACGCAAAATTAAAAACCCTCAGCGAAACGCTGAGGGTTTTTGCTTTCAGTCCGGGCTTTAAAAATGTGAGCAGCAAAGACTTACAAAACTTCATTTTGATAAAGCAGACTTGTCAGAATGATAAACAAGTGCGTTTTATTTTAAGAGGCGAGCCGGTCATCCAGCTCCCAATGAAACCAATCTTTCGGGTATTGAACTTAAATTTGAATAAATTTCCAGCACCAATAATTCAAGGCGAGCGTTTGGTAAAACCTGCAAAAAAATCAACCAATTAACTCAACTGCCTCTATTTATTGAGGCGGTAAAATGACGAGCAATGTGGATTTTTCATCCTTTTTACCTAAAAAAATGGCTCGGGAAACCCGAACCATTTTTGTCAAATCACAATAAAGTAGGTTTTTACTTTGTTGTACAAAGGTCTCAATATTACGTCACACCTAAGTCAATCAAAGTAAGGCGGCACTTTACTCAAAAAGTGCCGCCAGTGGTTTTAGTCAATAACTCCTGTAATCCCGATACGACTGCTAATGCCACCTTTTTCCGAGCCTGAGATACCACCCGAAATCGACCAACGACCATTATCAGAAGTCTTACGCATACTCACACCAAACGCTGTCTGACCACCGCTATAGCCAAAGCCTGCGTAGTAAGTCAATTTTTGTGGAATATACGGCGCAGCCTCTAAAGCCAAGGCCGATGCGACCCGTGCCGACAGTTTTTCGTCTAACGTGTTGATTGAATTGTTCAATGTATTAACCGAACCTTTGAGTTGGCTAACATTGACCGCATCAGTATCTGCACCACCTGCCGCCACATTGGTCACGCGTCGCTCGTTACCGGCTGACCCGACCGAAACTTCACCGCCAGTCGTCTGAGTCGCCACAGCTTGACCGCCCGGATTATAAGCAGCCTGACTCAAAGTCGAACCATTTGCCACAGAGTTCGCACCCAATG
>JAFEII010000036.1 GCA_017495165.1 Hydromonas sp.
GAGCAGAACAATCTTGTCGATGTGAGGATTGATAAAGTGAACGCGGCAGCCCGAGTGCTTTGGGTTGCTGCGGTTGCGGTATGTCAAGTAGGCTTTAAGTAATTTTTTTGGGGGCTGGACGGCGACGCTTACACCGTTTTGCGATAGATGCATCATATATAAATTATAATTTCCAGTTCAATGACTTTGAGCCCCATTAAATAAGAAGGGTTATTCAAAATGCGATCGACTCTGTTTTTAAAACGTCTTGTTCTTGTGATCACGGTGTTGGCTGTGGCCGCAATCAGCTTGGTTGCACCAATTTCGCAGGACTTGGCTTACCATGATTTTGCGGATCAGCGGGCTTTGGGATTTATTCCTAATTTTTGGAATGTTGTTTCCAACGCGGGGTTTTTTGTGGTTGGCGTTTATGGTTTGTGGCTGCTTTTGCTGCGGCGTCGTTTGCAGGTTGTTCCGTCATTGCGGCTCAGTTACACCTTGTTTTTGGCTGGTGTGACCTTGGTGGCCTTTGGTTCTGGCTATTATCATTGGCGACCGAACAATCAGACCTTGTTGTGGGATCGGCTGCCCATGACGTTGGCGTTTATGGCGCTTTTGTCTGTAACGTTGGGGGAGTTTTTGGCCATTACTTGGGCGCGCCGTAGTTTGTGGCCGCTGCTGTTGATTGGGGTGATGAGCGTTTTTTTTTGGTTTTGTGGTGAGCTGCGTGGCGCAGGCGATTTGCGGCCGTATGCGCTGGTGCAGTTTTTGCCTATGATTTTGATGTTGGTTTTGTTTGTGTTGGTGCGCTCCAAGTTTGAGCCGATTTCGGGGTATTAGTGGCTTTTTGGTGCGTATGTGCTTGCAAAAGTGTTCGAGCATTTTGATGGGCAAATTCTTGCACTCACACATGGGGTTATGGCTGGCCATGCAATGAAGCATGTGTGCGCTGCGCTTGGTTTGTGGGCTTTGTTGCTGTGTTATAAGAAGCGGATTCGCTCTGACGTGACTGATGTGTACGATTTTTTTGATTGATGCTGACCAATTTGAGTTATGCATGCTGCTCAGATGGGCAATCATGCCTTCAAAACAAAGGATGTTCATGAAACCAATCACCCGCGCATTATGCGCAGCGGGATTTTTTCTCTCATTGTTTTCGATACAATTGCATGGCCAAACTGCGTCAGAAGCGTCTGCGTCTGTGTGGCAGCACAGCATCAATAATATGGAGGATTGGCAGCGTTTGGCTGCGCCTGAGCGGGATGCGGCGTTTTCAAAGTTTGTGTTGGATGTGAAAACAGGGCAGATTTATTTTTTTGATGCGCATGTGTTTAAGTTGCACATTGATTTTGGGTTGCAAGTCCTGCTTAAGCAAGCGCGCACGCATGACAGCGTGGTTGCATTTAACCGCAACTATGCTGCGGTCAAGCCGCAGTTTATATTGGGTTACATCACTCATTATCCCAAACTCGATTTGTGGACGATGTCTTTTTGGGAGGGCGATGCGATTGGCGTGGCGGATGTTAAAAAAGCACATCGGGCATTGCAGCGCATGTTTTTGGCCAATGTGCGCGGTGCGCAGCCTTTGTATTTTCGCCCCGATTCGCTCAGGCAAGAACGCATGGCCAAGCGCATCAATGACCCGCACATTCCGGTGATTCAAAACGATAAAATTTATCAAAAGCACCCGTTTGTGGCGTTTAACGTTGGACAAACCATTGGCACGCTGCGCATTGTGCCGGTCAATCTTGCGTTTGATGCGCTGGCGTTTAAAACCGATGATGTGGTGGTGTTGCAGCAAGCGTACCCAGACATTTCGCCTGTGGCTGGGATTATCACCACGCAGTTTTCAACACCGCTGGCGCATGTGAATTTGCGCGCTACCGCGTGGGGTATTCCCAATGCAGGTTACAAAAACGCCGCGAGCGAGTTTGCGCCGCTCAATAATCAATTGGTGGCGTATGCCGTGACCGAACAAGGCTTGAGCCTGCGCGCCGCGACGCAAGAAGAGCGGGGTCAGCACGAGCAGCGCCAATCCGAGCAGCGCACGGTCACTTTGCCTGCGGCTCAAATTGACAATCCGACACTTGCGCCGCTGCACAGCTTGCGCGCGGTTGATGCGCGGATTTATGGCAGTAAAACCGCTAATTTGGGCGAAATTATGCACGGCGCGCCGCAAGTGCATGTGCCAGATGGCTTTGGCGTGCCGTTTTATTATTATCAACAGCACATTGCGGCGCATGGCATACAAGCCGCGATTGACGCCACGCTCAATGATGCGCGCTTTGGGCGCGATGTTGCTTGGCGCAAAGCCCAGTTCGCGCAACTGCAAAGTCAAATTCAAGCCGCACCGATTGACGTGGCCAGCTTCAAAAAAATCACCGCGCAATGGCGGGGGCAACTGCACGGCGCGGGCGTATTTGTGCGCAGCTCAACCAATGCCGAAGACCTCAAGGGCTTTAATGGCGCAGGCCTGTACGACAGCGTGCCCAACGTCAAAACTGACGAGGCGCTGGCTGCGGCCATCAAAAAAGTTTGGGCATCCGTATGGAATGAGCGTGCGGTAAACGAACGTGTGTTTATGGGCATGAATCACCGTGAAGTTTACCCTGGTGTCTTAATCCAAACCGCTGTTAACGCAAGTGCGGCAGGCGTATTGCTGACCACAGATATTTGGGGACATAACCCGCACACTTATACGGTTAACGCCAAATTCGGCTTGGGGATGCGTGTGGTTGAAGGGCAAAAAATTCCCGAGCAAGTTTTGTATGACGCAAGCAATCACGGCACGCGCATCATCAGCCGTTCGAATGAAACCACCATGCTGGTGTTTGACCCAAAAAACGGCGTGCGCGAAGTCCCAACGCCCGCAGGCGACACCATCCTCACCGAATCACGCGCCCGCGCTTTGGGTGATGCGGTCCAGCCTTTGATTCGATTATTTTCAAGCGATGCCGCATTGGATGTGGAATGGGTGTTGGAAGGGGAGAAAATTTGGATTGTGCAGGCGCGCCCGTATGTGGTGAAGCAAAAGTAAGTGTTTGGTGTTGCTTAAAATACGACTGTCTCGACTCATAAAGTGGCGTCTTTTTACCAGAGAGCTGTGAGTGGCATTCTTACTTGGTGGGTGCGGCAAGTTGGCGCTTGCCGCATGTGTTCAATCAATCGCCCGCTTACCGTCCACATTCGCCAATAACTCACGCAGCGCTGTGCGCAAGCCTTCTTCAATCACGGGATGGTAAAAAGGCATGCTGAGCATTTGGCGCACGGTCATTTTCATTTGATGTGCCCACGCGAGTAAGTGCGCGATGTGTTCGAGGCGCGGCCCCACCATTTCTGCACCCAAAAACAAACCCGTTTCAATATCGGCATACACGCGCAAACAGCCTTGATTCATCAGCATCACGCGCGAACGGCCTTGGCCTTTAAAATCAACCGAGCCTTGTGCGGTGCGGGTTAAGTCTAGGCTTTTGTACATTTGCCCTGTGACGGCGATATTGGGCTCAGTAAAAATAACCATCAGCGGGCTGCGCCGAACGCCCGCTACCACCGCTTGACCCAGCGCAAAACGAGCCGCGTTTGCGCCTGCAATACTGCCTTCGTCCGCTGCTTCGTGCAGCAGCGGCAAATCGGCATTCACATCGCCTGCAATAAACACATGGCTTTGCTCAATTTGCATGGTGTGGCGGTCAAATGACGGCACGCCGTTGTGTTGCGTGGCAATTCCTGTTTTGGAAAAATTCAAGCTGTTTAAGTTAATCTGCCGCCCTGCGGTGGATAAAATATAGTCATATTCTGCCTGCACGGTTTGGCCTGCATCGTTGATGAAATTTGCCAGCACGCCGTTTGCCGTGCGTTCGACCGATAGCAGTTGGGCATTGGCTTGGTAATCCATGCTGTTTTGCATAATGGCGCGTGCCGCATCGCGCACCAACGGGTCTGACAAGCCACCAATGCGGTTGCCGCGCCCAAGTAATGTGACGCGCACGCCCAAATACGACAGCGCTTGTCCCAGTTCCAAACCAATCACGCCTGCGCCAATCACCAGCGCGCTTTTTGGCAAGGTTTCCCACGAAAACACATCGTCATTCACAATCACTCGATCGCCCGCAGGCTTGAGTAGCTCTGGCACAATCGGGGTTGAGCCTGATGCAATCACAATCGATTTGGCTTCAATGGTCATGGTGCCGCCTGCTTCAAGCGCAACGCTAAGGGTGTTTGCACCTGTAAATGAGGCGTAGCCGCGAACCTTATGCGCACTGGGAATGGCATCCACACCCTCAAGCACAAAACCCACAAAACGGTCGCGCTCACCGCGCACCCGCGCCATCACGCGCGCACCGTCCACGACCGCCGCTTGCGGCAAATCAATGCCAAAGGCAGGCAAATTCTGGAGCGCATGATGCGCATCTGCAGCTGCAATCAGCAATTTGGACGGCATACAACCCACGCGCGCGCAGGTTGTGCCGTATGGACCGCCTTCAATCAAGAGCGCGGTTGCACCGTTGGCAATCGCTTGACGATATGCAGGCAAACCTGCGCTGCCTGCGCCAATAATGGCTACATCTATTTTTTGAGTGGTCATGAGCGTGGTTCTTTTCGTTCGTAAAAGTTAGTAAATTTAGGTGAAAACATGGGGAGGGCGCTGGACAAGCGGCTTTTCAATAAATGTAGCACCGCTTGCCCACAACGCTCACCACGCGTAAAACTGCGGGCAATTCATGAATCAATCAACAAGTAGGGCAGGCATTTATGCCCGCCTTTGTCATTGCAAGTTTATGAAAATAAATGCAAACGAATGCAAATGAATGCGAAGCGATTGATTTTTAAGCGCGTGCTTCCACCCACTGTGCAATCTCAGTGCTGCCGCCAATCAATTGGCCATTCACAAACATTTGTGGCGATGTGGCTTTGCCTGCAACCGCTGATAATAAACGCTGGCGCACATTGTCACCAAGTGACATTTCAAAATAATCCACACCTGCATTTTTTAAGGTCATTTTTGCCGTATCGCAAAACGGGCAGCCGACTTTTGTGAACAGACCAACTTGCTCAGGCTTGTTGGCATTTGGTGCGATGAAATTGAGCATGGTGTCTGCGTCAGATACTTTAAACGGATCGCCTGGCTCGTTTGGTTCGATAAACATTTTGGTCACCACGCCGTTTTTTACCAGCATTGAATAGCGCCAAGAGCGTTTGCCAAAACCGATGTCTGATTTGTCCACCAACATGCCCATGCCTTCGGTAAAAGCGCCGTTGCCGTCAGCAATCGGGCGAATCGCTTGTACGCCTTGGTCTTTGCCCCAAGCTTCCATCACAAAGCCATCGTTGACCGATACGCACAAAATACTGTCCACGCCGTTGGCTTTAAAAACAGGCGCCAGCTCTTCGTAACGCGGCAAGTGGGTTGATGAACAGGTCGGCGTAAACGCGCCTGGCAATGAGAAAACCACCACGGTTTTATTGTCAAACAGCTCCGCGCTGTTGGTTGCAACCCATTGGTTGTTTTCGCGGAGTTTAAAATCGACTTGGGGTACTTTATTGCCTTCAAAATTTTGCATGGTATTTCCTTTTTGGTTAAAAAACGGTTGTGAGAGCCAATAAGTGGCAGTCACTTACTGCTCTTAAGATGTCATTTTTTGGTTGCATCTTGTGTGTTATGGCTGATTGAACCAAATCAATCCAAATCAATCCAAATGATTGATGCGTGATTTTAATCGCAGTTGAGTTGATTGCGCCAATCAATGTTTTAAATTGGTATGATAACTTTTACCTATCGAGTACAGGTTTTCACAGCAGGATTCAGCGGTAAAAAACGCGCCCAAAGGCGCGTTAAATTTTATCAAGCAGGCGCAACGCCTGCAAGAACATTGCTTCTGATGACATCTCATTACTTCTTCATGATGTTCTCAACCGTCTCGTTCAAAATAACGATGTCGGTGCGGCGATTCAAGCGACGGCCTTCTTCAGTGTCGTTGGTCGCGATTGGTTTGCTAAATGAATAGCCTTTTGCTTGCATGCGATCGGCCGCAACGTTCCGGCGCGCCAAGTTTTGTGCAACAGTCACTGCACGTTCTTCAGACAATTCTTGGTTTGCCTGAGCAGTACCCACGTTGTCCGTGTGGCCTTCAACCAGTACCATTGCTTTTGTGCGGTTTAACAAAGTGGCAGAGCGCGTCAAGGCTTGTTCAGAATTGGCTGACAGCGTTGATTGGCCAAAGTCAAACAACACGGCGTTTGGCAACACCACGCGAACGTCATTGCCTTGTTTTTCAACGCGAATGCCCGCTTTCTCGTTTAACGAGCTTTCAGTTGCGCAGCCAGACAAAATAGCAGCTGCCAATAAAGTTGTTGATAATAGTTTTTTCATGTTTTCTCTATTTTGAGGTTTTTGGGAAACGAATTATAGCCTAAATGATTTGGTGTGGCGCTCAATGGGGCGATAAATATTAATCAGTCAAAAGGGTTGTTTTTTGCAGTTGAATTCACGATATATCTTAATCTGGGCTTAAAAATTTAGCCGAATTGGCATCTTGTCAACAAGGCCTTGTTCAACCTTTCGGGTTTGGTTCGTGCAAAACTGACTGCGTTAAAAAGTCTATTTTTAACGCCCGAACGCTGGCTGATTTGGTGCGCGGTGTTTATACTGTCGGCTTGAATTTGTGAATCATTTAACCACCAGATTGCTTACCTATGAACCCTTCATCCATTGATTTAACCGCTTTTAACACCTTTGGCTTTGCCGTATCGGCCAGCCAATATGTGCCCGTTCGCAGTGCGCGTGAATTGCAAAATTACTTTAAGGCCGCGCCTGATGCGCCGTGTTTTGTGTTGGGCGGCGGCAGTAATTTGGTGCTGACCCGCGACATTGATGTGACGGTTTTGCACATGCTGGCGCAAGGCTTTGCGGTGTACGAAGAGTCGGACAGCCATGTTTTGGTGGGCGTGCAGGCTGGACATGTGTGGCATGATTTTGTGATGAGCTGCTTAAATAATGGCTGGTTGGGGCTAGAAAACTTGGCGTTAATTCCCGGCAGCGTGGGCGCAAGCCCAGTGCAAAATATTGGCGCGTATGGGGTTGAGGTCAAAGATTGCATCAGTAAAATCAAAGCGTGGGACAGGTTGCACCACAAATGGGCGTGGCTTGCCGCCGCTGATTGCGCGTTTGGTTATCGTGATAGCGTGTTTAAGCACCAGTTTTTAGATGATGCGCGTACGCAACCGCGTTATGTGATTAGCAAGGTGTTTTTTAAACTGCTCAAAGACCCAGCGCTTTGGCAAGCCAAAATCGGCTACGGCGACGTGGCGGCCTGCGTGGCGCAGATTGCGGGGGATGCGGTGGTGACCGCGCAGCACATTGCACAGGCGATTATTCAGATTCGCAGCAGCAAGCTGCCTGATCCGCAGGTATTGGGCAACGCGGGTAGTTTTTTTAAAAATCCGATTGTGGCGGCGCAAGTTGCCCAAAAGCTCAAGGCGCAATACAGCACCATGCCCATGTATCCGCAAGCCGATGGCACGGTTAAAATCGCCGCAGGTTGGCTGATTGAGCAGGCAGGGTTTAAAGGCCTGCGCGAGGGCGCGGTGGGCGTGTATGACAAGCAGGCATTGGTGCTGGTGCATTACGGGCAGGGAAGTGGGCTTGAATTGATGGCGTTTGCGCAGCGCATTTGTGCAAAGGTTTTTGAGCAGTTTGGCGTGCAGATTGCGCCTGAACCGATTGTTTATTAAGTCGGCCTTTGAACGATTTGAGTCGGCTCGCGCTATGAAGATGCCAGCTTGGAATACGTGGGATTTCTAAGCGATTGAATCAGGCAACGGGGCTGTGGGACACCGTTTTGGCACAAGCTGATTATCTGCAGCACAACTGATTTTTTATCGATTTGTGTGCGCTTGCGTTATAATGCGCGGGTTTTTTTGAATTTATTATTAATTTTACAAAGGATTTATCATGGGTTTTGAAGCCATTCCAGCGGGAAAAGACATTCCCAACGATTTTAACGTCATTATTGAGATTCCAGCGCAAAGCGATCCTGTGAAATATGAAGTGGATAAAGACACGCAAACTTTGTGGGTTGACCGCTTTATCGGCACGGGCATGCGTTATCCATTGAGCTATGGCTATATTCCACAAACCTTGGCGGGTGATGGCGATCCAGTTGATGCGTTGGTGCTTGCGCCGTTTCCGATTATGGCGGGTGCTGTGGTGCGTTGCCGTGCGGTGGGCGTTTTAAAAATGGATGATGAAAAAGGTCAAGATGCCAAGCTCATCGTGGTGCCTGTGGATAAGGTTTGCCCAATGACGGCGGATATTAAGTGCATTGCGGATGTGCCGCAATACATCAAAGACAGCGTGCAGCACTTTTTTGAGCAGTATAAAGCGCTTGAAAAAGGCAAATGGGTCAAAATCATGGGCTGGGGCGATGTGGCTGAGGCGCATGTTGAGATTTTGGATGGGGTTAAAAATTACAAGTAATTTTTAAGCTGCGTCTAAGATTTTAGATCTAAGATCTTAGATCTAAAATCTAGGAAGTTGGTTTTAAAACGGGGGCAACCCCGTTTTTTGTTTTTGAGCTTGTTGCGTAGGGTGGGATGAGTGGCGTAGTTTGTTTGCTTTATCAATCGTTAATGCGTGTGTTTTAAGGAGGTCAATCATGCAGTATTTTTATGTGGCGCTTGGTGGCGCAATGGGGTCGATGGGGCGTTATGCGTTGTCTGGCTGGGTTGGTCAAAGCTTTGGTATGGGCAAATTTCCGATTGGCACGTTGATGGTCAATGTGCTGGGCTGTTTGGTGGTGGGCGTTTTGGCGGGTTCCGCTGAAAAGTCGCAGTGGTTGACGGCGGATGGGCGTTTGTTTTTGTTTGTGGGGCTGATGGGCGGGTTTACGACGTTTTCGGCTTTTGGTTTGGAGACGGTTCAGCTGGTGCGGGGCGGCGATTGGATGGTTGCCAGCGCATACGTGGCGGCAAGTGTTTGTGTGGGGCTGTGTTTGTTGGCGCTTGGGTTTTATGGGGTGCAAAAGTTGGTTTGATGCTGATGCGCGATGATTGGTTTTATTTTTGAGCGTGGGTTTTACAAGTAAGCCACTCCTAAAATTACACCTAAAATGTTGACTAAAATTTGAAGTGATAAAAAACCTCTGATTGAAAACGCCTAAATGGCGTTTTCAATCAGAGGTTTTTGTCTTTGTAGCGTTGTCAATTTTAAAAGCGCTAAATTGATTGTTGCGTTATTTGGTTGTTGCGCGAATTAGGGTTTAGGGCTGCGCATTTTTTTAGGCGGTTTGCCTGCTGCGGCCTTGGTTGCTTGTGCTGCCGTTATGGATTCTTGCGTTTGGTCGCCGTTTGAGTCTTTTGTTTCCTTTGCTTTTTCACGCTCTAAAAATGCCAAATAATCCGCGTAGAGCGTTTGGTTCTCAGGGCTTAAAGTTTTGCTTTTGATGAGCGCTTGTGCGACTTCGGTGAATTCTGCGATGGGTTTTGTAACGCCCAAGCGCAAGGCGCGGCCAAAAAACTCATTGGCCAAATACGCGTCGCCCAATAAATCGTAGTTTAAGGCCATGTGAGCAAAGTTTGCCGCAATCGGGTACACCGCTGCAGTTTGTTCTGCGGGCGAGGTTGCTTGATTAAAAGCTGCTTTGCAGGCGGCGTCTGATTGGTAAAAATAGGTCAGGGCTTCTTTTGGTTTGCCCGATTTCATGAGCAAATAGCCCTTGCTGTTGGTGGCGTAGCAGTCGTTGGGCTTGATGGCCAGTGATTCTGTGAGTAAGCCCAAGCCGCGTTTGTACTGCTGACGCTCAAAGCCCAACGCATAACCCAAACTGTTTAAATGCGATGCGTTTTTTTGCGCGCGTGCTTTGTCGATTTCGGCCTCAATGATTTGCTGCGCGGCGCTTTGTTCGATATTTACCGACTTGTCTTCAATAATCGCCGTGGCGTGCCGATAAGCAAAGTTATCCGCTTGCTCAGGCGTCATCACAAATGATTGGGCAATGGTTTGGTGGGCTTTGGCAAATGCCTCGCTGTCGTGCCCCAATAATGCAATCAATTGGCTGCGCGCTTGGCTGCAAGAAAGTCCGGTTTGGGTGGGGATGAGTATCCCGTCGTCGTACCAGCTTTGGGTGTTGTTCATGAAGTAGGCGTTGCTCCAGCCTGCGCGGTTGATTTTGCCGCACAGGGCTTGGTTGTTCTGGTGGTTAAAAATCACATAAGGCGTGCCTTGCGGCGTGGCGATGGTGGCCTGTGTTTGAACAAGAAATACTTGCGCGCCTTGGCCGTCGGCGGGTACCAAAACATAGTCCTCTTTGGTTTTGGTCGGCACGCGCACATGCGTGGCGCCTGTTGCGTTGGTCATGAGCGGTGCGTTTTGGGGCGCTGATACTTTGTCTGCATAAAAATAGGGTGTGTTTGGCAGCGGCAGGTTGGTTTCTGCGTCGCGCAAAATCAATCGGCTTGCTGGGTTGGGCGCGCTTGGCGGGAGTGGATTTGTTCTTTTTGCCTGCGCTGCGTTGAGCATGAATAAACTCAAAATGATGGCGCTGCTTGTACTCAGTTTTAGGCCAAATTTTGTTAATGTCATGTGTGAACTCCAAGGTTGGGTGGCGTTGCCACAAAAAACGCATGATACCTAAAAATGGTTCGGTTGTATGGTCAAGCCTCAAATAAAGCGCAAGGCTGCCCATCAAGTGCGGGTTTAATTTAAAACCATTTATGCGCAATTCCCCTTGAAATCCATTTTAACGCCTCCAATTACATTGCAAGACGGGCAAAAAGGCGCGTCGTTTATTTTTAACAAAGCCATTTGGAGAATGAATATGGGAAGAATTATTGGGATTGACTTGGGTACAACCAACTCGTGTGTGTCGGTTATGGAAGGCAACACGCCAAAGGTGATTGAAAACGCCGAAGGCACGCGCACCACGCCGTCGATTATTGCATATACCAACGATGAAATTTTGGTCGGCGCGCCTGCCAAACGTCAAGCGGTCACCAACCCTAAAAACACGTTGTACGCGGTCAAACGCTTGATTGGCCGTCGTTTTGAAGACAAAGAAGTTCAAAAAGACATCAGCCACATGCCGTTTGACATTATTAAAGCGGACAACGGCGATGCGTGGATTGGCGTAAACGGCGACAAACTTGCGCCACCGCAAATCTCTGCTGAAGTGTTGCGCAAAATGAAAAAAACCGCCGAAGATTATTTGGGCGAAGAAGTGACTGAAGCGGTGATTACCGTGCCTGCGTATTTTAACGATGCGCAACGCCAAGCCACCAAAGACGCGGGGCGCATTGCCGGTTTGGATGTCAAACGCATCATCAATGAGCCAACCGCTGCGGCTTTGGCGTTTGGTTTGGACAAAACCGAAAAAGGCGACCGTAAAGTGGCGGTTTATGATTTGGGTGGTGGTACGTTTGACGTGTCAATTATCGAAATCGCTGACGTTGACGGTGAAAAACAATTTGAAGTGTTGGCAACCAATGGCGATACGTTCTTGGGCGGTGAAGATTTTGACCAAGTCGTGATTGCGTATTTGATTGAAGAGTTCAAAAAAGAGCAGGGCGTTGATTTGTCAAAAGACATGTTGGCGTTGCAACGCTTAAAAGACGCGGCAGAAAAAGCCAAAATCGAATTAAGCTCGGCAACTCAAACCGAAATCAATTTGCCATACATCACCGCTGATGCAAGCGGCCCGAAACACATGGCGATTAAAATGACCCGCGCCAAATTAGAGTCTTTGGTGGGTGATTTGGTTGAACGCACGATTGCGCCGTGCCGCACCGCGTTGAAAGACGCGGGTTTAAAGGTAACTGACATCGACGATATTATTTTGGTGGGCGGTCAAACCCGCATGCCAAAAGTGCAAGACACGGTCAAAGAGTTCTTTGGCAAAGAAGCACGCAAAGACGTGAACCCTGATGAAGCTGTGGCAGTTGGTGCGGCGATTCAAGGTCAAGTGTTGGGTGGCGATCGCACCGACGTGTTGTTATTGGACGTGACGCCTTTGTCTTTGGGGATTGAAACCATGGGCGGCGTGATGACCAAAATGATTCAAAAAAATACGACGATTCCGACCAAGTTTGCTCAAACGTACTCAACGGCGGATGACAATCAACCTGCGGTGACGATTAAGGTCTATCAAGGTGAGCGCGAAATTGCGCAGTACAACAAGGCCTTGGGCGAATTTAATTTAGAGGGCATTCCGCCAGCACCGCGCGGCGTACCGCAAATTGAAGTGACGTTTGATATTGATGCCAATGGTATTTTGCACGTGAGCGCAAAAGACAAAGGCACGGGCAAAGAAAACAAAATCACGATTAAAGCCAGCTCTGGTTTGTCTGAGGATGAAATTGCCCAAATGGTCAAAGACGCTGAGATGAACGCGGATTCGGACAAAACCGCGCGTGAATTGGTTGAAGCGAAAAACAGCGCTGAAGCCTTGGTGCACTCAACCAAAAAATCGTTGGAAGAGTATGGCGATAAAGTATCGGCTGAGGAAAAATCTGCGATTGAAACTGCGTTGAAGGAGTTGGAAGACATCGTTCAAACGGGTTCAAAAGAAGATTTGGAAGCGAAAACCGAAGCGTTGAGCACGGCTTCAATGAAGTTGGGCGAAGCGATGTACGCCGACATGCAGGCAAAAGAAGGCGCACAAGGCGGTGCATCCAATGAGCCTGAGCAAGCCGATGTGGTGGACGCTGAGTTTACTGAAGTTAAAAAAGACGGCAAGTAAATGAGGTGTTGCGTTGGCCTTGATTGCTGAATTTAAAAAAGGCGTTTATATGGCCAGCTTCATCAAGCAACCTCATCAAGCAACTACAAAAAACCAGTGCGTTTTGCACTGGTTTTTTGTATGGTTGAAAGGTGTTTCATCAGATTAATGATGTGACCTGCGCAATAAATGGTTGGCGGCTGCGGGCAGGTCAGGCGGTATAATGGCGGACAGAAGCGGCGGGCGCATGCGCACCGCTTTTTTATTTTTTTATATGTTTATCCAAGAACACCAAAGACGGTGAGGAATCGATTTTACGATGAAAAACATCACTTCAAGCAACTTTCCATTGGGTGCACGTGAGTTTGTTGGCTTAATTGCAGGCGCTATGGCGTTGTCTGCTTTGGCGATTGACGCCATGTTGCCTGCGTTTGCGCAAATGAGCCAAGACTTTGGTTTGACGGGCGCCAGCGCCAATCAAATTCAATGGGTGGTGTATGCGTTTATGCTTGGATTTTCTGTGGCGCAATTGGTGTACGGCTCGTTTGCGGATGCGTTTGGTCGAAAACCCGTGATTTTGTTTGGTTTGGCGGTTTTTTTGCTGGCAACGGTTGGGGCGATGCTTGCGCAAAATTTTACGACTTTGTTGTGGATGCGTGGTTTGCAAGGCGTTGGTATGGCGGCTTTGCGTGTGCTGTCTATTGCGATTGTGCGTGACCGATTTGGTGGCGCACAAATGGCGCGGGTTATGTCGTTTGTCATGATGGTGTTTATTACGGTGCCGATTGTCGCGCCCAGTGTGGGGCAGCTTTTTTTGTTTTTCTCAACTTGGCACAGTATTTTTATATTGTTGCTGCTCGCCGCTGCTGCTTGGGGCGGCTGGTTTGTGCTGCGCATGCCTGAAACATTGGCGCCAGAGCACAAAAGGCCGCTGTCTTTTGTGAACACGCAAGCGGCGTTTCGTTTGTGCATTGGGCAGCGCTCAAGCGTGGTTTATGCCAGTGCGGCGGGTTTGTTGTATGGCTGCTTAATGACGTATTTGGGTTCGAGCGAGCAGTTGTTTGCGCGTGGCGTTTATCAGTTGGGTGAGCGGTTTTCGCTGGTGTTTGGCTCGATTGCTATTGGCATGGGGCTGGCTGCGTGGCTCAATACGCGTCTGGTTGAGCGGGTTGGACTGGTTAAAATGGTGCGTGGCTCGTTGCTGGCGTTTGCCTTGACTGCTTGGGTGCTGTTTGTCAGCGCTTGGTGGTTCAATGGTGTGTTGCCGTTGGGCTGGTTTATGGCGCTGGTTTGTGTGTGCATGGCGTGTTTTAGTTTGACGATGCCTAATTTAAATGCCTTGGCCATGCAGCCGTTGCAAGCGGTGGCGGGCAGCGCGGCTTCGCTGATTGGCACGCACACCACGTTGATTGGGGTGGTTTTGGGCAGTCAGTTGGGCAGTTTGTCCGATGGCACTGTGTTGCCTTTTGCGTTGGCTTTTTTGCTGTTAAGTAATGGCGCATGTGCGCTGGTCTATGGTTTTACGGGGTCAAACAAATTGAAGGGGCATCAACATGGTTGAGGCGGAACAAACGTGGAGCGCGGCGCAAATTGGGTTTGCGCAGGCCATGATGCGGTATGAGACGCGCCCAATTTATGCGCGGATTTCACGCGTGGTGGCGTATGCCGTTGTTGGTTTGCAATGGGTTTTGCTGGTTGCTGCGTGGCGCAGTGCGCTTGGGGTTGTGATGCATGGCATTTTGGTGTGCGCGGCGTTTGTACTGGCTGATTTTGTGAATGGGATGGTGCATTTGTATATGGATCATCAGCGCGGTTATCGCTCGTTTGTCGGGCCTTTTGTGGCGGCGTTTCATTTGCACCATGACCGGCCAAATTACACGGAGAAACCGATTTTTCGGGTGTATTTGGATGAATCTGGTTCCAAAATTTGGCTGGCGGTTGCTCTGGTGTTGTTTGGTATTGTGGCTGTTTTTTTTGGGGTTGCGCCTTGGGTGCTGTGTTTTGTTGCGTATTTTGCGTTTTGGTCTTCATGGGCGGAGGTGTCGCATTTTTTGTGCCACAACCGCAAAGACGCTTGGGTGTTGTGGTTGCAAAAATACTGGCTGTTGCTGCCGCGAGCGCACCACATGCAGCACCACCGTTTTGACAACGTCAATTATGCGTTTCTTAACGGCATGAGTGACCCGTTGATTAACGGGTGGGCGCGGCGTTTTTGTCGCGGCTACGTGGGGACAACTGACTTGGACACGGCGCTGTATCAGGCGCGGCAAAAATAATCCGTGCTTGGATGCGCCAGATGCGTTTGTGGTTTTGCACTTAATGTGGTTGCAGCTTAAAAATTTTGCGCTCGTCTTGCGCAGCAGGCACATTGGGGGTGGTTAATAATTTTTCGCCATAAAACACCGAATTGGCACCAGCCATGAAGCACAAGCGCTGCGCCGCCCAATCCAGTTCGTGTCGCCCAGCCGCGAGGCGCAAGGTGGTTTTTGGCATTAAAATCCGCGCCACGGCAATGGTGCGTATCCATTCTTCATCGTCAATGCGCGTGGCGTCCGCCAGCGGCGTGCCTTCAATCGGAACCAGGCGGTTGATTGGCACGGACTCTGGGTGCGGCGCTAAATGGCTGAGTACGAGCAGCATGCTGATGCGGTCGGCGCGTGATTCGCCCATGCCCAAAATGCCGCCTGTGCACAATTTTAGGCCTGCGCTGCGCGCTTGATTGAGTGTGTCGATGCGCTCATTAAAAGTGCGCGTGGTGACGACTTGGTCGTAATACTCGGGCGATGTGTCGATGTTGTGGTTGTAATATGCCAATCCTGCATCGGCCAAGCTGTCTGCTTGCTCTTTTTTGAGCATGCCCAAGGTCATGCAGGTTTCTAACCCCAGCGCGTTCACGCCTTGAATCATCTCTATTAACGCTGGCATGGCCGCTGCTGGCGGGCTGCGCCACGCAGCACCCATGCAAAACCGCTGTGCGCCTGCATCTTTGGCTTTTTGTGCGGCGGCCAAAACCTCATTGAGCGGCATGAGTTTTTCTTTTTCTAGGCCTGTGTTGTAATGCGCCGATTGTGAGCAATAGCCACAGTTTTCGGGACATGCGCCGGTTTTTATATTTAATAAAACCGCCTTTTCAATCACGTCTGGGTTGTGGTATTGGCGGTGCATGGATTGGGCTTGGTGGAGCAGTGTGGTCAATGGCGTGTTGTACAAATCAGCCACTTCGTTGCTGTGCCAGTCGTGGCGAATCGGGTGGTTTTGCATTGAATGTTCTCGTAAAAATCAAGTGGTTTGTGTGAATGAGCTGTGCCTTGCACATGGGGCAAGGCAGCGCTGACTATAACCTGATTGCAGGTAAAATGATTGTTTTTGAGGCTTGCGTTTTGGGTGTATTTTTTGAAGGATGCAGTCTGTTGGCTGATTTTGGTCTAAAAATGATTGATTTTGAGTGGTTTTAATTGATTTTTGGTTTTTTTAATTTATTGCTTTTTCTCAAATGTGTGGTGTGTTTTCAAAAAAACACCAAGAGGTTACAATGCAAAGCGGGTTTGGTTTAATAACGGTTTTGGGGCGGATGATGGTCGAATCGATAAAGGAA
Source organism: Hydromonas sp. (assembly GCA_017495165.1). GTDB lineage: Bacteria > Pseudomonadota > Gammaproteobacteria > Burkholderiales > Burkholderiaceae > Hydromonas. The sequence goes on from JAFEII010000036.1 coordinate 16,285, forward strand.
ATTGAATGAATAAGGTAAATCAAGCCATTGTGCAATGCCTTAAGCGCAATGCGCGGATGAGTTGGCAGCAGATTGGTAAGCAGGTTTTTTTGACGGGGCAGGCGGTGGCGGTGCGGGTGGCGCAGATGGAGGCCGCTGGTGTGATTTCGGGTTACACGGTGGTGCAGCAGGTTGAGCGGCATTTTATTACGGTGTTTATGCACAATGCACATTTTGCTGAGGTTGAGGCTTTGTTTGCGGCCAATCCGTTGGTTGAGTCGGCGTATAAAGTTGCGGGTGATGGTTGCTATCATGTGGTTTTTACGCCTGATTCGGCGGCGGATTTGGATGCGTTTTTAGTTCAATTGCAGGCATTTGGGGTTTACAAAGTGGCCAGTGTGATTCGTGCGGTTAAAACGCAGGCAGATGTCACGCATTTTACAGATAGGGATTTGCTGTGAAAAAATTACACAACGAGGTTGATGCTTACATGTTACGTCCCACACCTTAAAACCCAAACGGCATATTTGCCTCAACCATCGGGTCAATCACGGTCACGTCGGCCATGCCGCGCAGCCAAGTCAACTGGCGTTTTGCGAGTTGACGCGTGGCGGCTTGGCCTTTTTCAATAAAGGTTGCTTCATCACATAAGCCGTCCAAATATTCCCACGCTTGCCGATAACCGACGCAGCGCATGGACGGCGTGTCCATGCTCAAATCGCCGCGTGCGCGCAACGCGCGGACTTCGTCCACAAATCCCATCGCAATCATTTGTTGAAACCGCGCGTTGATGCGCTCGTGCAGCACGCTGCGCGGCTGTGGAATCAGCGCAAACACGCGCGGCGTGAAGGGCAATTCATGCGTGGCGGTGTCATCTGCGAGCCACGCGCTCATGGGTTTGTTAGAGATATAAAAAATCTCTAATGCGCGATTGATGCGCTGGGCGTCATTGGGCATCAAACGCGCGGCGGTGATGGGGTCAATTTCACGCAAAACCTCGTGCATTTGCGGCCAACCGATTTGGGCGGCGCGCTGGTTGATGTCTGCGCGAATGGCGGCATCGGCGGTGGGCAGTTCGGTCAGCGGCTCGAGCAAGGCTTTTACGTACAGCATTGTGCCGCCCACCAATACCGCACGTTTGCCACGTGCGGTGATGTCCGCGATGAGGCGCGTGGCGTCGGTGGCAAATTGCGCTGCGCTGTACACTTGCGTGGGTTCAATCAGGTTGATTAAATGATGCGGCGCCATCGCCAATTCAGCCGCGCTGGGTTTGGCTGTGCCAATGTCCATGCCTTTGTAAACCAGCGCAGAGTCCACGCTGATGATTTCAATCGGCTCGCGCTGGGCGAGCTCGAGCGCGCAAGCGGTTTTGCCCGATGCGGTTGGGCCCAAAATAAACAATGCCTCAGGTTTCATCATTGCCCCCGCATAAACAGCGCATCAAGCTCGCGCATTGACATTTGTATCCACGTCGGTCGCCCGTGGTTGCATTGATTGGCGCGTTCGGTCGCCTCCATGTCGCGCAGCAATTGGTTCATTTCCGTCACCGTCAGCATCCGATTGGCGCGCACTGCGCCGTGGCACGCGAGTGTACCGAGCAGTTCATTGCGTTTTTCCGTCAACACGTGCGACGCGCCCAATTGCGCAATGTCATTTAAAACCGCCCGCGCCAATGTGACGGCATCGGCTTGCTTGAGCAGCGATGGAATGCTGCGAATCGCAATATCGCCCGTGCCCAGCGTGGTTAAGGTCAATCCGATGGTGTCCAAAACCCCCGCGCATTCAGGCTCGCTCAACGTTGCCATTTCAGATGGGCTGGCAGAAAAACTAATCGGCAATAATAAGTCTTGCCGCGCCAGCGGCGCTTCATCAAGCACCAATTTGAGCCGCTCATACACAATCCGCTCATGCGCGGCGTGCATGTCTACCAGCACCAAGCCGCGTGCGTTTTGCGCCAACACATACACGCCATGAATCTGCGCAATTGCAAAACCGAGCGGAAATTCAATTGCGGGCATGTCTTTGGGAATTGTATTTGCGGTGGTTTGAACGGCGGGCGTTGGATATTCAGGCGGCGCAAACCGCTCTGAATTGGGCTCGCCCGCCAACAAATCCATGTAGTTGCGTGCGGTTTGCGCCAATTGGAGTGAGGCTTGTTGCGGTACAAACGCAGGCGCACGCCACGGATTATTATTGTTAGACGCAGGCGCTGAAGGGCGCACGGTTTCAAACCCATCCGAGTCAGATGCGCCCGTAAAAGCAGGTGCATCCGCCGCCATCACCCGCGCGCTTGCGGTTTGCGCCAATGATTTTTTGAGGCTATTTGCGATAAATTGATGCATCGCGCCGCTCTCGCGAAACCGCACCTCAGTTTTGGCGGGATGCACATTCACATCCACGCTTTGCGCAGGCACATCCATAAACAGCACATACGACGGAAAGCGTAAATGGTGCAACACATCGGCGTACGCGGTGCGAATCGCATGATTCACCACTTTGTCGCGCACAAAGCGCTGATTGATGTACGCGTATTGCAAATCGCCGCGTGAACGCGCCAAATCAGGCGGGCAAATCATGCCCATGATGTTGAGTTCGCCCACCGAATGGTCAACCCAAATCGCATGTTCAGGCATGTTTTTTGCCAAAACGTCGCCAATCCGCTGGCGCATGTCGCCAATCGGATACAGCGAAATCGCCTTGTCGTTGTGAAACAAATGAAACGCGCAATGCGGATTGGCCAGCGCTGCGCGGTCAAAATACTCCGCGCAATGCGAAAACTCAGTCGCATCGGTCTTTAAAAATTTACGCCGCGCAGGCGTGTTGTGATACAAATGCGCCACCTCAATCCGCGTGCCAGTCGCCCCCGCAGACGCGCTCATCACCCACGCGCCCGAGTGGTTGCTCATCGTACTCGCATGCGCGTCATCGTCCGTGCGGCTGGTCAAACGCATCTGGCTCACCGATGCAATTGAGGCCAACGCTTCGCCGCGAAACCCCATGGATTCCACGTGTTCGAGTTCATCAAGCGAGCGGATTTTGCTCGTCGCATGACGCGTGACCGCCAAAGCCAACTGCGCCGCGTTGATGCCGCAGCCGTTGTCCGAAATATCAATCAAGGTTTTACCGCCTTCGGTCAAACGCAGCTTGATTTCGGTCGCGCCTGCATCCAGCGCGTTTTCAAGCAACTCCTTGACCACCGAGGCCGGCCGCTCCACCACTTCGCCGGCCGCGATTTGGCTAATGAGTTCATCGGGTAACGCCATAATGGCGCGTTGCGGGGCGAGGCGGATTTTCATAACGGCTAACGGTAAAAAATAGAATGACGGCATTTTACGTGAAAATCCACCTTGGTTTGCGTATGATGTGCATGGAAATGAGGTGGCAGCTTGCCGCGCCATTGGCTTTTACATCACAAAGGGTCAATAAAATGAGTCAACGTCATGTTGCAATGGCGTGTGCGCTGCTGGGGCTGGCGAGCGGGCGGGTTTTGGCCGCAATGAATCGGTTTGGGTATGTTTTTGAGCCGCGTGAGCCGCATGAAATATATCAAATACCCAAACCAGACAGCACATTTAGATTTGAAACAATCTGTATCAACAAAAAACGGCAGCCTTGTAAGGCTGCCGTTTTTTGTTGCGAAAATGGTTCAAATTTGCCTCAATCTTGCTGCGCATGCAGCTGCGCCAACATCAGCGACGTTTTGTTGAGCATGTCATGCGCCACCGCATCATGTGCGCGTTGCAGGGCGTAGCCAAACGCCACCGCATCTGCGCCGCCGTGGCTTTTAATCACCACGCCGCGCAGGCCAAGCAAGGCCGCGCCGTTAAATTTGCGGCTGTCAAATTCGGATTTAAACGCATTTAGGGCGGGCAGGGCGAACAGTGCGCCCAGTTTGCGCCACAAAGTGCTTTTGAACGAATGGTTGAGGCGGTTGCGTACCAAGCCGCTAAAGCCTTCGGTGGTTTTGAGCAACACATTGCCCACAAAACCATCGCACACGACCACATCGACCGTGCCTTTAAAAATATCGCTGCCCTCAACGTTGCCAATAAAATGAATCGGCGAGGCTTTGAGCAGCGGCGCGGCCAGTTTGACCACTTTGTTGCCCTTGATGTCTTCATGCCCAATATTGAGCAAGCCCACACGCGGTTTGCTGGCGTGGCTGTGGCTCATGGTGGCGCTGACAAAGGCCGAACCCATTAGGCCAAATTGCTGCAAATGCTCGGCGCTGCAATCGACATTGGCGCCCAAGTCGAGCACGGTTGTGCCCGTGCCCATGGCGTTTGGCAGCATGGATGCGATGGCGGGGCGCTCAATGCCGTCGAGCGTTTTGAGGACAAACTGGGCAATCGCCATGAGCGCGCCCGTGTTGCCCGCTGAAACGGCGGCTTGCGCTTGCGCGTCTTTGACTTGATTGATGGCGATGCGCATGGATGAATTTTTTTTGCGGCGCAGCGCGACTTCGAGCGGGTCGTCCATGGTGACCACTTCTGGCGCATGGATGATGTGTACTTGTGGCAAAGCCAAAAGTGCGGCGGCGTTTGGGTGGGCTTTTATCGCAGCCTCGTCGCCCACCAGCCGTAATTGTGCATTTGGATGGTGCCCACAAAAATCACGGCAAGCAGGCAGTGTGGTGTCTAAACCAAAGTCACCGCCCATCATGTCGATGGCCAAAACAATAGGGTGTTGGTTGGGGGTGAGACTCATAATTGTGCGATGCGTGTGAGTTAATTTGCTTCAGAAATGACAAAAGCTGGTTAAAACCAGCTTGTCTGTCCAACGTTTCGACTGAAATTATTCGTCGTTTTTAGTTGCCATTACTTTTTTGCCACGGTAAAAACCGTTAGGGCTGATGTGGTGACGCAAATGAACTTCACCAGATGTTTGCTCAACAGTCAATGCTGGGCCAGTTAAAAAGTCATGGGCGCGGCGCATGCCACGGCGTGATGGGGATTTTTTGTTTTGTTGAACTGCCATTTTTAATGCTCCTAAACGAGAATGTCGTATTCTAAACAGGTTTCTTGGTTTTGCCAAGTAAAACCGTGTAAATAAGTGAGAAAAACGATAATTTTCTTTGAACTTATTTTAATTTGGCCAAAACATCGAAGGCGGATGCCTTTTGGCCGCTGCTGGTGGGGAGTTTTTCATCGCATACGTCGTGCATGTTGGCCACGGGAATGCTTAAAATCACTTCGTCTTCAATTAAATTGAAAATATCAAACATGTCTGAACCCACCATTTTTTCGGGCGCATCGCTGCCTGCAAGGATTGCATTGAGTTCGTCCTCTTCTGAGTCTAAATCGGCTTCGGAATGCACCATGTGCAACACGTTGTCTACGTCAACGTCAAAACTGAGCGGTTCAAGGCAGCGCTGGCACGCCATGGCCAGCGTGCCTTGGACGGTAATGTGCAGGTGCGGCTGGCGCTGCTGGTTGATCAAACCTGTTAGCGTGTAGTTGAGCGCGCCAGATGTGTTGATTAAGTCATCGGCAAGGCGGGTGAGTGACGCGATTTCAATGCTGCCGCTGATGGTTTGCGCTTCTGCTGCCATGGTGAATACGTCTTGAAACTGCATGATGGGGTTTGAACTCATGATTTAACTTTTGTAAGTGTGGAAACTTTGCGATAATAAAGGTTTTTCGCGCGCGCAACAACTGTATCTGCGCGGATTGTGATGATTTTATGGGCTGGTTTTTGCCTAATTTTATAAAGATGATGTGAATGACTCCGAATCAACCTTTAATTTTGGGCTCGTCGTCCAAGTACCGCCAAGAGCTGCTTGGGCGCTTGTGTTTGCCGTTTTCTGTGGCAAGTCCTGATGTTGATGAATCGCCTTTGGCGGGTGAATCTGCGCTCGATACCGCGCTGCGATTGGCGTTGGCCAAAGCGCAGCACATTGCGCGCACGCACCCTGATGCGTTGATTATTGGCGCTGATCAGTTGGCGATGGTGGATGGCGTGCAGTTGGGCAAAGCGGGCAATCATGCCAACGCATTAAAGCAATTGCAAATGATGCGTGGCAAAGAGGTGTTGTTTCACAGCGCTTTGTGTGTGTTGGATGCCAAAACCAAGCGCTCGCAAGTGCGTGATGTGATTACCCGCGCCACGGTGCGTGATTTGTCTGATGATGAGTTGTCTGCATATTTGCATATTGAGCAGCCGTATGATTGCGCGGGCAGCGCCAAGGTAGAAGGCTTGGGGATTACGATTTTGGAGCGGGTTGAGTCGGACGACCCAACTGCGTTGATTGGCTTGCCGTTGATTGCGCTGACCCAAATGTTGCGCGATTTTGGGGTGGTGTTTTATCAAGTGGGCAATCAATCTGGGCGAGGTGCGCGATGAAAGGCACATTGTTTTTAATTCCCAATACGCTTGGCTCGCATGACACGCGTGACGCGGTTTTGCCTGCGCATGTACAGGAAATTGCAGCCAATTGCAGCCATTTTGTGGTTGAAAATGCCAAGGTGGCGCGGCAGTTTTTAAAAGCGATTCAATTGGTCATGCCGTTGCAAGAAGTCATGATGCGTGAGCTCAATATCAATACGCCCGAATCTGACGTGGCGGCGTTGTTAAAACCATTGCTTGATGGCGTTGATGTGGGGCTGATTTCCGATGCAGGCTGTCCAGCCGTTGCTGATCCTGGTGCGCGCCTCGTGGCGGCGGCGCACAAAGCGGGCGTAAAAGTGCGGCCATTGGTTGGGCCGTCGTCTATTTTGTTGGCCATGATGGCCAGCGGTTTGAATGGGCAAAAGTTTGCGTTCCAAGGTTATTTGCCCGTGGATGCACATGCGCGCACGGGGGCGATTAAAAAATTAGAGCTCGAATCCCGCGCAGCCCAGCAAACCCAGCTGTTCATCGAAACGCCGTATCGCAATATGCAAATGCTGGAAGCGCTCGCACAGCAGCTGCACCCCGAAACGCAATTGTGCGTGGCGGTTGATTTGACGCTGGATACCGAGTCAATTCAAACGATGACGGTGGCTGATTGGCGCAATGCGCTGCGCCAAAAAAGCGTTGATTTACATAAACGGCCTGCGTTGTTTTTGTTCTTGGCGGGTTAAAGTAAATCGGCTTTGTGGCAGTTGATTTTGGCGTGAGGGCTTTGTTTAATTCACGAGGTAAATCAAATCACCGTTTTGATTTTAGTTGAAAACTCTTGGGGTTTATAGTTTGAAAGTGTCCCATCCTATAATAGGTTGACACAACCGAGCGAGTAGCTCAGGAGTGTCCGA